>CAJQNK010000134.1 GCA_905479655.1 uncultured bacterium
TACGAGCGGCCCTCTTCTCCGGACTCTTCGTTGGGAATCCTCCCCGATTCACCGAATCGAGTGCGGATTCCCGCCTTGATTCCGAAGAAGATTGCGCGCTCTCGCTCGCGCCCGGCTTCCACCACGGGCTCCTAGCCTGACCTTCTCACCGCGCTGTTCGCCCGAGTTGGCGCACGGCCGGGTTCCGGCGATAATCTCCGGGCGAGAGGAGGGGCCCGGCGGGTCCGCCGAGGCGTAGGAAGCATGACGACGAGTCCAGGAGCCAGCAATCGAAGAAGTCGATGCGCCGCCGACCTCCGGCTTGGACCGGCGGGGGGGGCTTCGTGACGACCCTCGAGGTCGAGGGCCGGGCGGTCGGTCTGCTCGACGATCTGGCTCGGGTGGAGGCGCTGGCGGACGCCGTCGACCTGCTTTCCGAGCTCGCGCTGCTCCGGTGGTGGTTGCCGATCTCCGAGAGGGAGCTTCGTGACCTGGCCCTGGAGGCGCTGGGGCGCCGCCGGGTCGGAGGGATGCGGCCGGATCGGGTCATCTCCGCCGTGTTCGACTGGCTGGCGCGGTGATTCCCAAGGTTGGGTCGGTCGCCGGGACGAGGTGTTGATACGGAGTTCTCTCGCTCTTCGAGGCTTTTACGGGATGCCTCCCTGCCACGGCGCTGCGGGAAGCCGTTGGGATTCGGGCTCGATCCTCGGGGGCTTTCTTTGCTACAATCTCCGTGCGTTCAGCGGAAGAACCCGCTAGTCACGGCTCGCGCTTAGAGTATTTGGAAACCTAGATAGGTTCGAGACGATAGGTTCCTGCTGGTTGTTTCGGGAGGAGTGTCTCGAATCGGTTGCCGACCTCCCACTGGCTCAGACGGCTCATGGCGGCTTTCGAAATCGACGAACTTCGCGGACTGATCTGCCTCGAGGCACTCGAGGGAGGCGTGGGCGAGTTGGCCCGCCACCTCCTGTCCGGTTGCCCGGAGTGCAGAGGCAGCCTCCGTCCCTGGGCCGACGAGGGTCCGACCCACCCGGGTCCGCTCCGCTGGCAGTCGTTCGCGAGAGACGCCGAGTACCAGATCCGTCGCGATCGAGAGATCGGCGACGAGGCGGTCGAACGGTTGCGGTCGCTCCCGGCGGGGCGCCAGACCACCCTCCTCAACAGTAGTCGACGCCTGGCGGTGCCGCCACTCGTCGACTATCTGCTGGAGTCGGCGAAGGCCCACCTCAGCTCCGACGTCGAGGAGGCCCAGAGGTTGGCCGGGTTGGCCATCGAGCTGGCCGACCGCCTCGAGCTCAACGGTGCGTGGCACGCGTTGGGCAGGGACCTCCAGGCGCGGGCGCGGGTCGGATTCGCCCGGGCCCTGCGTCGCGGTTCGGACCTCCGGGGCGCCGACCGAACCCTCCGGGAGGCCGAGAGGTGCCTCGAAGAGGGCTCCGGCGACCTGATGGAGGAAGCGGCCCTGCTGGAGGAGTTGGCTCAGCTGCGAGCCAACCAACGGCGGTTCGCCGAGGCCAACCTCTCACTGAGTCGAGCCGAGCGCATCCACAAGGAGCTCAGTGACGAGCACGCCCAGGGGCGTGTGCTGGCGCGACGGGCCACGGTCCATGGCCAGGAGGGCCAACCGGAGAAGGCGATTCCGCTGCTCGAGCGGGCTTCGAGGTTGGTCAACCCGTCGCGGGAGCCCCGTTGGGTGCTCGCCATCCGACACAACCAGGCTCTGTATCTGGCCGAGTCGGGTGAGGCGGAGAAGGCTCTTCGCGTCCTGGCCGAGGCGGAGCCGATCTACCGCGAGCTCGGCAAGCCGGCGGATCTGCTGAAGCTCCGGTGGACCCAGGGCAAGATCCTCTTGGAGCGGGGTCGTCTCGTCGAGGCGGCGGGCCGCTTCCTCGAGGTCCGCGATGGCATGGTGGCTCTCAAGCTGCCGTACGAAGCCGCCCTGTCGTCGCTCGAGCTGGCCCTGACCTATGCCCAGCTCGGATGCCTCGACGAGCTCAAGCGCCTGGCCTCCGAGGCCCTGCCGGTGTTCGAGGCTCTCGAGGTCGATCGCGAGACCGCGGCGGCGCTCCTGTGTCTGCGACAGGTCGCGGAGGCTGAGACGATCAGCGCCGAGTTGGTCCTGCGCCTGGCCGCCGCGATCGGTTGGCGGGCCGGTTCGAGCTCGGCTTCCTGACGGGAGGCCTCGAGCGGCCGGTCTTGCTCCCGGCAAGGCGCCACGACGGGTCGGGCCGCCGAGGTCCCAGCCCGCTGCGCCCCGGTCTCGGCTCGTTCCACGAGCCCGGCTGCCGGTCGGCAGGGCGGCGGAGGCTCGCGTCAGGACCCCAGGCTCGAGGCGCGCCGGGATCTAGCCTGCCCTTCTCACCGGAGGTCGTCGCGAGAGGTCGTAGGTGCCTCAAGATGCGAGGCATGCGACCGAGGTCGACGCAGGCGTACCTTCGGTACGTCGAGGAGACCGACGGGAGCGCAACGCAGCAGGTTCAGCCCCATGCGACCTCGCTGTGGAGGCTTGGTGAGAAGGTCAGGCTCCTAGCCATCACCGTCGATGTGAGCGCCCGGGTTGAGGACGCGGCCGTCGAAGAGGCTGAGAAGCAGGTCGATCCACTCCTTCATCATGACTATCCGTCGCCTTCGATGTGGGCGCCGCCACCGGGCAGACGGCCGTCGAGCCTCTTCATCAGGTCGGCCAGGAGCTCGCTGACGCCGAGCTCGGTGGTCTCCGCCTTCCGGGGCTGGAGCAGGGTGTTGCTGCGGTTGAAGTCGCTGTCGCTGGACTGGATCATCTCGTTGTCTCCTGAGGTTCTGGATCTTCTCGACTTGGCGTTCCGTGGTGCTCGGCTACTCGGCTCCGTCGCCCTCGATGTGGGCTCCGCCGTTGAGGTAGCGGCCGTCGAAGAGGCCGAGGATGAGGTCGATGAGAGTGCTCATGATGATTCTCCGTCAGAGTTCAGTGGGTCGGTTGTGGCGAAGGATGGGTCTGAGCTGGGCGACCTGACTGCGGTCGGGGCGTCGTCAGCCATCCCCTTCGATGTGAGCTCCGCCGTTGAGGTACTTGCCGTTGAAGATCTCGAGGATGAAGGCGATCAGACTGGTCATTTCTTTTCTCCCGGTTTTCTTGGTGAGGTGGTGGCGTCACAGTGCCGCGATGGTCGTTCGACACTGCGCACCGGTATCCTGCGGTCGCAGGGATGGGCTCGGAGGAGCGAGGTTCCGGCGGTCGGCCGAGCTGGTCTCCGGCAGTGGATGCTGCGCTGGATCGAGGCGTTTCCATCGGAACTTCCCGTCGCCTTTCGGCGAAGACCTCCAGGAGCTCGAGTGAACTCCTGATCAGCCCTCGGGTCCCGGACAGCGGGAACCTGGGCTCGCTGCTCTTGTCAGGGGAGGCGCCGGAGATTAACCACTGGCGAGACCACCAGGCTCTCGATCTGGCCCCTCGAGGAGCCGCTGGACAGCCGCGGCGCCTGGTTCAGCCTCGAGGGAAAACGAATCAACTTCAGACTGCAGGATACGGCAGTCTACCCTGGATCGGAAGAGCAGGCGTAACGCTCGTGCGCCTAGTTGCACTCCTAGGGTACGAGGGATCGACCTCGTCGCGGCGCGGGTACGAGGGGAGGGCGGTCGTCATCGCGGCGCACCGCCCAGCCCCCGGGCCCTCGGAATCGGACGGCGGGTCCCCGTGACGGGTCTGCGTTCGGGTACAATCAGCCCTTCATGACCACCACAGCGGTCGTCCGCCTCGTTGGCGCGGATGCCGAAGGAGATCTCGTCGTCCGTCGCGATCCGCCGGACCGGAGTCGACTGCGTCCGTACTGGATCCTCTACCTGCACGGGTTCGGATCGTCGCAGGCCGGCGACAAGGCCGGCTACTTCCGGGAGCGGGCGTGGGCCGCGGGCGTCGAGTTCGTCTCGGTGGACTTCCAGGGCCACGGCGAGTCGGGAGGGGGCATGAGGGGGCTCACGGTCGAGCGGCTCCTGCGCGACGTCGAGAGGGTGCGGGGCTGGCGCGAGGAGATCGACGATGCCCCGGTCGGCATCCTCGGATCGTCGCTGGGGGGCCTGACCGGTCTCTGGGAGGCGGCTCTCCGCCCCGAGGGCATTCTCGGCGGAGCTCACATCGCTCCGGCCGTGAATCTGCGCGAGTCGATCCAGGCCTCCCTCGGACCGGCGGGAATCGACCGTTGGCGTGAAGAGGGGGTCACGACGGTCGAGCACGAGCTCGGAACCTGGCACATCGGCTGGGGGTTCTTCGAGAGCCTCGAACGCCACCCCGCCGGGCGGCTCGCCACGGAGCTCGCGCGGCCGGCCCGCCTCTACCAGGGGCGTCACGACGACACCGTCTCGTGGCGCGCGGTAGCGGATCTGGCTGCGGCGAGCCCGGCGCTGGAGATGGTCTTGTTCGACGACGGAGATCACCGGCTTCTCGATCGCCGGAGTGAGATCTGGGAGGGGTCCCTGGAGTGGTTCGACGACCTCGATTCGGTCCGGCGTCGGGAGTTTGCCACCCGATGAGGTGGGGAGAGCCTCTACCCACAAGGGTGTTGTTCATTCTCGGATCGGGGAGAATCCTTGATCCGTTCCACAGATTCCATCTTGTCAGGCGCCCGCCGGGCGATCGTCGCCCGGGTCGGGCTTGACCGAACGAGGAGGCAGTCTACTCAGGGGGGAGGCTCGGATGGACCCGAAGCAGAGGTTGGAGTACTGGCGGAAGAATCGCTTGTTGATCGCGATTCTCCTGGCGATCTGGTTCCTGGTTTCTTACGTCTTCGCTATCTTCCTCGCCGAGCCGCTGTACGCGGCCCGGATCGGATCTCTCCCCGCGAGCTTCTGGTGGGCGCAACAGGGGTCGATGTACGCCTTCGTGATCCTCATTTTCACCTACGCGATCCTGATGGATCGCCTGGACCGCAAGTACGACGTCCACGAGGAAGAGGAGGGTGCGTGAGATGAGCGTAGAAACCTGGACCTACCTCCTGGTTGGGTTCACCTTCGCGGGCTACCTCTACATCGGCTACCTCAACCGCGTCAAGGATACCCGCGGCTTCTACGTCGCGGGCCAGGGCGTGCCGCCGATCTTCAACGGCATGGCGACGGCCGCGGACTGGATGTCCGCCGCGTCGTTCATCTCGATGGCGGGCCTGATCTCGTTCATGGGGTACGACGGGACCGTCTACCTCATGGGCTGGACCGGAGGCTACGTCCTCCTGGCCCTGCTCCTGGCGCCCTACCTCCGCAAGTACGGCAAGTACACGGTCCCTGACTTTGTCGGCGACCGCTACTACTCGAACGTGGCCCGCGTGGTGGCCGCCGTGTGCGCCGTGTTCGTCTCGCTGACCTACGTGGCCGGCCAGATGCGCGGCGTCGGCGTGGTGTTCAGCCGTTTCCTGGGGGTCCCGATCAACGGCGGCGTGATCATCGGCATGGCGGTCGTCTCGTTCTTCGCCGTCCTCGGCGGCATGAAGGGGATCACGTGGACGCAGGTCGCGCAGTACTCGATCCTGATTTGCGCCTACCTCATCCCGGCGGTCGCCATCGCGTGGGTGCTCACCGGCAACCCGGTGCCCCAGCTGTCGTTCACGTTCAGCGACATCGCCGAGCGGCTCAACCAGATCCAGGTCGACCTGGGGTTCACCGAGTACACCCAGCCGTTCCAGACGAAGCCGATGCTGGACATCTTCTGCATCACGTTCGCACTCATGGTGGGCACGGCGGGTCTGCCCCACATCATCGTCCGCTTCTACACGGTGCCTTCGGTGCGTGGCGCCCGGTGGTCGGCCGGTTGGGCCCTCCTCTTCATCGCCCTCCTCTACACGACGGCGCCGGCGCTCGCAGCGTTCGCCCGCTACAACCTGCTGGACAACCTGCAGGGCAAGACGATGGCGGAGGCGCAGTCCCTCCAATGGGTGGAGAGCTGGGAAACGACGGGACTGCTGAAGCTGGAGGATAAGGACGGCGACGGGAAGCTGCTCCTGACCCGCGACGCCGCAACCAACGAGATCGTCATCGACCGCGACATCATCGTTCTGTCGACCCCGGAGGTGGCCGGCCTGGCCGCATGGGTGGTAGCCCTCACGGCGGCCGGCGGCCTGGCGGCCGCGCTGTCCACGGCCGCGGGTCTGCTGCTGGTGATCTCGAGCTCCATGGCCCACGATGTGTACGCGAAGCTGATCAACCCGGGGGCCTCGGAGGCGAAACGGCTCCTGGTCGGGCGCGTGATGATCTTCGTCGCCGTCCTGGTGGCCGGGTACTTCGGGATCAATCCACCCGGCTTTGTAGCCCAGGTCGTGGCGTTCGCCTTCGGCCTGGCGGCGGCGAGCTTCTTCCCCGTGGTCCTCCTCGGGATCTTCGACGAGAGGACGAACAAGGAGGGCGCTATCTGCGGCATGGTGGTAGGACTGGGCTTCACGGCCTTCTACATCATCGGCAACCGCTTCTTCGGCATGGAGCCCTGGCTCCTGGGCATCAGCTCGGAGGGCATCGGTACGGTCGGCATGGTCCTCAACCTGGTCACCACCCTGGTCGTGTCGCGGCTCACGCCGCCGCCACCGAAGGAGATCCAGGAGATGGTCCAGTCCATCCGTGTACCGCGAGGTGCAGGAACGGCGTCGAGCCACTAAGATCTGCAGACGTTGGAGTGCTCGGGAGGCGGCGTCTTTCGCCTCCCGGGCGCCTCCCTTCAGGAGTCGCCCTTGGAGCCCGTCGAGTTTCTTCGCTGCTACGCTCCGTTCTCGCAGCTCGGCGTCGAGGGGCTCGGCCGGCTCGGACGCGCCCTCGAGGTCCAGTGGGCTCCGGCGGGTGAGGTGATCCTGCGCCAGGGCGGCGAGCCGAGCCGGTTCGTCTGGGTCGTGCGCAAGGGCGCCGTCCGACTGGAGTCCGACGCCCGGGCCATCGACGTGCTCGGGCCCGGCGAGAGCTTCGGGTTCCCGTCGTTGCTGTCGGACTCCGAGCCCCAGCGCGATGCGGTCGCGCTGGAAGACTGTCTCCTCTACCGCCTGCCGGCCGCGGCTTTCCGCCGACTGCTGGAAGAGCCCGAGTTCGGCGACTTCTTCCTGCATGGACTGGCGCGGAGGTTGCGATCGGTCTCCCGCGGTCGGCCCAGCGGGGCCCTCGGCGGGAGTCTCGGTGTGCCGGCCCGGAAGCTCGCGAACCGCCGGCCCGTCACGCTCGAGTGTTCGGCGAACGTCGGACAGGCGGCGCGCCGCATGCGGGAGCAGCGGGTGAGCTCCGTGCTGGTCGAAGGCTCCTGCCGCGGGATCCTCACCGATCGCGACCTGCGAACCCGTGTTCTGGCGGAGGGGAGAGGACCGGAGACGCCGGTCGAGGAGGTGGTGAGCCGTCCCCTCAAGACCTTCCCGGCCGACGGTTCGCTGCAGGAGGCGTTGCTGTTCATGCTGCGGGAGAGGATCCACCACCTGCCGCTCGAGGCGGACGGCGAGGTCGTGGGGCTGATCACGGACTCGGATCTCCTCGCGCACCAGCTCGCGAGCCCGAGTCAGCTCCTCCGCCAGGTGAACCGCGCGAGATCGGCCGAGGACCTGGCGGAGTACTCCTCCGGCGTCGCCGGGATGGTCGAGACCCTCCATCTCGGCGGCACGGGGGCGTCCGAGATCGGCCGGATCGTGGCGTCTCTGAACGACGCCCTGGTGCAGAGGCTCGTGACCCTGGCGGAGAAGGACCTCGGGTCGCCGCCCTCCGACTACGCCTGGATCGTCTTCGGCTCCGAGGGACGAAAGGAACAGGCCCTGATCACCGATCAGGACAACGCGCTGATCTTCGCGGACGACGCCGGCGAGGGGGGCGAACGCTACTTCGCGTCGCTCGCCGAGCGGGTGGTCTCCGATCTCGAGGCGGTGGGATTCCCCCGCTGCGCGGGCGACTTCATGGCCACAAAGTGGCGTCGTCCGCTCTCCGAGTGGCTGCGGCTCTTCGAGAGTTGGACCGAGGAGCCGCGGCCCCAGGCGCTGCTCGAGGTGGCGAACTTCTTCGACTTCCGCCAGGTCTGGGGGGGCCTGGACCTCGAGCCCCTGGAGGAGGCGATCGAAGCCGGCGCCAGGAGCCGCACCTTCCTCGCCCAGCTCGCCAAGGCGAGCCTCGGCATGCGGCCCCCGATCGGCCTATTCCACCGCATCAAGGAGGACGACGGGGGCGTGGACCTGAAGGCCGGCGGGCTGATGCCGATCACGGGGCTCGCCCGCGTGGTCGGTCTCGAGGCGCGCACGCGGGAGCGCTCGACCCTGGGGCGCCTGGAGGCCGCCCGCTCGGCCGGAGCCCTCTCCGACGAGGGCTGCGAAGGCCTGGTAGAGAGCTTCCGGTTCCTCTTCGCCCTGCGGCTCGACGCGCAGCTCGCAGCGCTGCGCCGGGGGATGCCGCCGACCCATCGGGTGGCGCTCGAGTCCCTGGGCCCACGCCGCCGCCACCACCTCAAGGAGGCCTTCCTGCTCGTGCGCGAGATGCAGGAGGCCATGAGCCAGCGGTTGGGCCTGAGCCTCCTGGGCTGAGCGGCCGGGCTCGAGGGTAAGACGTGGAGTGGCTCTCTCGCCTGCTCGACGCCCGCGACTGGCGGGAGGTCGTCTTCTGGTCCCTCGATCTCGAGACGACCGGCGTGGACCCCGCCCGGGACCACGTCCTGTCGGTGGGCATCGTCCCGGTCCGGGAGGGTGTCGTCCGCTGGAGCGAGCGCTACTACTCGCTGGTTCGCCCGCCGGCGAGCCAGGTGCCGTCCGTCGAGGCGATGGCCGTGCACCACATCGTTCCGGCCGACCTCGAGGGGGCTCCGAGCATCGAGGAGATCCTGCCGGAGATCGCGCGGCGAATCGCCGAGGGGGCGCTGCTGGTGCACTGGGCGCGGTTGGACGTCGGCGTCCTGCGGCGGCTCTTTGCGGAACGTGGTCTCGAGTGGCCCCGGCCGCCCGTGGTCGACACCGTCCGCCTGCTGTCCCGTCTGAGCCACCGGCGACGCCAGATCGTGCCCCACGCCGAGGGCCTGCCCACGGAGCTGGGGGCCGCCCGGCTCGAAATGGGGCTGCCGGGGCACCGCCGCCACCACGCGCTCGACGACGCGCTGGCCACGGCCGAGCTCTTCCTCGTGCTGCGCCATCGCCTGGAAGCGCGACGGATGCGGCAACTGCGGTAGCTTCCCGCGGTCAGTCGACGGAAGCCGTCGGCTCGAAGACGAGGAGACGGTGGTCACTCGGCAGGTCGAGAAGACGGAGGCGGGCGCCGGCAGGGAAGTCGACCTGGACGGCGTCGACCCGCGGGCTGGGGCCGAGGCCGAAGCGGGCCTCCAACGGCGGACCCGCGTAGAAGCTGCCGCCGACGACGATCTCCTGCATCTGGCGGCGGCCCGAGGCCGCAACGGCGACCCGCGCCCCGACGCCTCCGGGGGGCGACGCGCCGGTGACGAGCTCGAGTGCGAGCCCGGCGTGTCCGCGGCGGCTGGTGACATTCTCGTAGTAGCGAAACGGGCCGAGGACGTCGGACATCAGCACGTCCGGGTCGCCGTCGAGGTCCGCGTCGAAGACGACGAGGGAGCGGCTGTCCCCGACGTGGTCGATGCCCGCGGCCGCCGCAGCCTCGACGAACCGGCCTCCGACGTCGATGAACAACGTCGCGGGCGTGAGCCACTGCTTCTGCTCCCAGCCGTTGACCACCAGCAGGTCGCGGTCGCCGTCCAGGTCCGGGTCGAAGGCGCTCACGCCCCATCCCCAGCGGGTGTCGCCGAGCCCGGCGTCGGGTCCCCGATCCACGAACCGGCCCCGTCCGTCGTTGACGTACAGGACGTTGCAGCCACCGGGCAGCTCGCACTCCTCGGGCCCCGTGACGTTGGTGGTGTAGAGGTCGAGGTCGCCGTCGTCCTGGAAGTCGAAGACGGCCACACCCATGTCGTTCCCCTCGTGCAGGGTCCCCGCCTCCTGCGAGATGTCGGTGAAGGTGCCGTCGCCGTCGTTGCGAAACAACACGTCCTCGTCGAAGTCGACGGCGCAGAAGAGGTCCTGCAGACCGTCGCCGTCGAGATCGGCGAACACCGGCGTCCAGTGGGACCGTGGCGGATCGGGCCGGACGCCCGCCTCGTCGGTGCGGTCCCGGAACAGGAAGCCGCCCAGGTTCTCGAACAGGTAGGCGGCGCGGTCGTACCAGCCGGCCACGAAGAGATCGAGGTCGCCGTCGCCGTCGCTGTCGCCGGCGGTGGCGCCGCCCCAGGTCGGGTCGTGGAGGACGAAGCCCGAGTCGGGCGTGGCGTCGGTGAAGGTGCCGTCCCCCTCGTTGCGCAGGAGCTGGGAGCCGGGAAACCGGTTGTCGCCGGGCGCCGAGTCGTTGATCACCACGAGGTCGGGGTCGCCGTCCGAGTCGAGGTCGACCGCCAGCGCCATGTGGCTGTACGCGGTGCTACCGACATCGCCCGCCGCGAGCGTGACGTCGGTGAACCGGCCGTGACCGTCGTTGCGGAACAGCCGGTTGGGCCACCCGAGGGAGTCGACGGCGTAGACGTCGGGATCCCCGTCGAGGTCGTAGTCGAGGATCGCGGCGCCGACCCCGAAACGCGTGTTCTGGCCGTCGAACAGAGGCGGCACCGGGATGGCGTCGTGGTGTAGGGAATGCAGCCCGCTCTCGGTGGTGGCCTCGCGAAAACGGACCGGCTGGCCGTGCGACGGGAGGGCCGCCACCAGGAGGAGCGCCACCAGGAGGAGCGCCGCCAGCCACGGGGAGGGGGTGCGGGACGGATGGGTCATGCTGTCCCGGATCGTAGCGGTCGCGGCCGGTCCCTGGCGACCCGGAGCTAAGATGAGGGGGCCGCCGGTTCCGATGGCTTCCGTTGTCCGAAGGAGAGATTCATGACTGCTTCCCGCGCCCGCCGTCCGCTCAGCCCACGACGTTTCGCCATCACCCTGGCCCTCCTCGCCCTGGCCCTGCCGGCCTTCCCACTTGCCGCGGTGGACTCCGAGTCGGAGGGTCCGCTCGCCGATCTCGAGTACCGCAACGTCGGACCGGTGAACATGAGCGGCCGGGTGGCCGACGTGGAGGGGATCCCGGGTGATCCCCGCGTCGTCTACGTGGGCTCCGCGTCCGGCGGCGTGTGGAAGACGGACGACGGCGGCCTCACCTTCCGGCCGATCTTCGACGACCAGCCGATCGCGTCCATCGGCGACCTGGCGCTGGCGCCCTCCAACCCCGCGGTGATCTACGTGGGCTCCGGCGAGTCCAACGCCCGCAACAGCGTCTCCTTCGGCAACGGCGTCTACAAGTCGACGGACGCG
Organism: uncultured bacterium; assembly: GCA_905479655.1. Lineage (GTDB taxonomy): Bacteria > Acidobacteriota > Thermoanaerobaculia > Multivoradales > JAHEKO01 > CAJQNK01. The sequence continues at coordinate 11,229 of CAJQNK010000134.1, forward strand.
GGCGACACCTGGCGTCACGTGGGCCTCGAGGATACGCGCCACATCTCGCGCATCCTCGTGTCGCCCGACGACCCGGATGTGGCCTTCGTCGGCGCCATGGGGCACTTCTTCGGCCCCAACGAGGAGCGCGGGGTCTTCCGCACCGAGGACGGCGGCGAGACCTGGGAGAAGGTCCTCTACCTCGACGACGTCCACGGCGTCTCCGACATGGACATGGATCCCAGCAACCCGAACGTGCTGTTCGCCGGACTGTGGCGCTTCGACCGGAAGCCGTGGACCCACACCACGGGCTCCGAGGAGGGGGGGGTCTGGCGCTCCGTGGACGGCGGCGACACGTGGGACGAGGTCGAGGGGCTGCCGGAGCTGATGGGCCGAATCGGCGTCAAGGTCGCCCCCTCGAACCCGGAGGTCGTCTACGTCATCTGCGAGTCGGACGAGGGCACCCTGTTCAGGTCCACCGACCGGGGCCGCACCTTCGTCAAGGTGAGCGACGACGTCACGATCGTCTCCCGCGGGCTCTACTACACCGACCTGCGCGTCGACCCGGCGAACGAGAACCGGCTGTACGCGGTCTCCAGCCGGATGTTCCTCTCCATCGACGGCGGCCGGAGCTTCCAGCGCATCTCGCGCGCGACCCACGTCGACTACCACGCCCTGTGGATCGATCCCACCGATCCCCGTAGGTTGTGGCAGGGTCAGGACGGGGGCGTGGCCGTCTCGTACGATCGGGGAGAGACCTGGGAGCCGGTGCGGAACCTGCCGCTCGCGCAGTTCTACCAGGTGTTCCACGACGACCACCAGCCCTTCTACCGCCTGGGGGGCGGCCTCCAGGACAACGGCACCTGGGTCGGTCCCAGCCGGACGCGGGAGCCGGCCGGCATCCTGCAGGACGACTGGCGGATGATCAGCTTCGGCGACGCCTACTTCGCGGTGGCGCATCCCGAGCGCGACCAGCTCTACCTCTCGGAGTCGCAGGCGGGCGGGATCGTCCGCACCGACATGCGCACCCGTCAGCAGATCGACGTCTCGCCGCAGCCCAAGCGCAACGACGGCGGCCCCGTGGGGGACCTGGAGTACCGGTTCAACTGGAACGCGCCGATCATCGCGTCGCCCCATGACCCCTCCGTCGTCTACTTCGGAGGCAACGTGGTCTTCCGCAGCGAGGACTTCGGAGACACCTGGGAGGTGATCAGCCCGGACCTCACGACGGACGACCCGGCGAAGCAGGGCCCGGCCGGCGGACCGGCCTGGGTGGAGAACACCACCGCCGAGTACCACACGACGATCATCAGCCTCGCCGAGTCGCCGGCCGAGGCCGACGTCCTCTGGGCCGGCACGGACGACGGCAATCTCCAGCTCTCCCGTGACGGCGGGGCCAGCTGGACCCACGTCGTGGGCAGCGTTCCGGGCGTGCCGGAGTTCTCGCCGGTCTCGCACGTCGAGCCCTCGCGCACCGAGGCCGGCGTCGCCTGGGTGAGCTTCGATCGACACATGTTCGACGACTTCCGCCCCCACCTTTTCCGCACCCGCGACTACGGCGCCACCTGGACCCGCCTGGGCGAGGGGCTGCCCGGGGACGGGTGGATCTGGGTCGTGCGGCAGGACCCGCGCAACGCCGACCTTCTCTGGGTCGGAACCGAGCTGGGCCTCTACGCCTCGTGGGACGGCGGGGCGAGCTTCGAGCGCCTGCACCTCGCGAACCTGCCGACGGTCGCGGTCCACGACGTGATGGTCCACCCGCGGGTCAACGACCTCATCGTGGGGACCCACGGCCGGGCGATCTGGGTGTTCGACGACGCGCGGCCGCTACAGGATCTCCCGGCGGCGCTCCAGGGGGAGGGGGCCCACCTGTTCGGGGTGCGCGAAACCCTGCGCTTCCCGACCCGCATGACGCGGTACGGGCTGGGCGACAAGCGTCACACGGCACCCAACCCGCCGTACGGCGCGCTGATCTCCTACTACCTGCCGGAGTCTCTCGAGCCCGAGCCCGAGGCGGAGGCGGCGCCCGAGGCCGCCGCCGGCGCCGCCGAGAACGGGGACGAGCCGGGCGGGGAGGGGGCCGGGGAGCCACGCCTGACCCTCGAGATCCTGGACTCCGCGGGCGAGGTCATCCGGACGATCGAGAAGCCCGGCCTGTCCCAGGGAGTCCATCGCGTGGCCTGGAACCTGGCGGCGGACGGCCCGCGCCAGCGGACGGACGAGGAGCCCGAGGCGTCGGAGTGGCGGGAGCCCCCCCGGGGGGCGTACGTGTTGCCCGGCACCTACACCGTCCGCCTGACCGTGGACGGCGTCGAGCACGAGACGCCGGTCGAGGTGACGGTCGATCCCCTCGTGGAGGTCTCGTCGGCGGCTCTGGCCACCCAGCACGATGCGGCCGAGCGCCTCGTCGCCCTGAAGGAGCGGGTCAACCTGGCCCTCCGCTCCCTCGACGGCGTGAAGACGCAGCTCGAGGAGCGACGGGCCACCGCGAAGCGTCTGGAGGTCGAGCTCGACGACGACCTCGAGGAGACCTGGAGCGGGGTCGAGGAGCGAGTCACGGAGCTCCTGGAGAGCCTGGCGCGACCCGAGGAGAAGCCCTTCTGGAGCGTCGGCCCGCGGCTCTCGGAGCGACTCGGGGAGCTGTTCGGCAACGTCGACTCGGCCTTCGCGGCTCCGACGGCCGCCCAGGCGAAGCACCTCGCCGAGCTCGAGGTCGAGACCGAGGAAGCGACCTCGGAGGTGCGGAGCTTCCTCGAGAAGGACGTCGAGGCCCTCTCCGAGTCGGTTCGTTGGATCGGGCTGCCGGGAATCGCCCTGCCGCAGATCGCCCATCCGGCGATGACCCAGCCAGGCGGGTAGCGGCAGCGAGAGCATTCGGGACGCGGTGGGTGCGTACGCGGCGTGCTCCTCCCAGGGGTGGGGATCGTTCTCGTGGGGGTTCCTCGTGCCCGAGGCCCTGCGCTCGCGGACCTGACGCCGGACGGGCCGGACGAGGGGCTACAATCACCCCATGCGACCCCCTGCCACGATCCGCCTCACACCCGGCCGCCGGGTGCTGTTCCTGACCAAGGACCCGGACCTCATCCGGCGTCAGCTCGCCGGCGAGCTCGACCTGACCCTGGCCGACGTCACGGTCGAGGAGCTGCTCGACGACATCAACACCGACGTGATGACCCCGGCCTGGGTCTGCTTCAACCACCGGCCCGAGGACCTGGCGCGGGAGGCCTACGCCGGACTGATCGTGGACGGTGAGCGTCTCCTGGCCCGGGACGCGCTCTACTCGGGCGGTTTCGAGGTGATCGTCTCGGGCTATCGCAAGGGGACCGGCAGCTCCCGTGAGACCGCGGTCCAGGCCGAGAAGTGGAGCGGGATCCGGATCGTGATCGCCGCCTCTTTCGCCCCCATCCACGCGGCGAACAACATCAACCAGGGCGTCCTCATGGGCGACCACGACATCCTCCGCCGGCTGCAGGCCGGGGAGGGGGTCCCCCTCGAGGAGTTCTGCCACGGCTACGACCCCATCACCCGGGAGATCGTGCGCCAGGGCGGCCTGTTCGCGTTCTCGAAGGCCCTGTCCCGCGGCGAGATCGACCTGCCCCTGCCGACCACGGCGCCACGCCCCCTCACGATGGCCGAGAAGATCCTCCTGACCCACAGCGTCGACGAGGCGGTCGAGTCCGTGGCGCCCGGAGACTCCCTGGTCGTGCGGGTCGACGGCGGCTACTCCCACGAGTTCACGACGGCCCAGGTCCACTACTTCCTGGAGCAGGAGTACGGCTCCGACTACGGCGTGAAGAACCCGGAGCGCTTCGCCGTCTTCGAGGACCACCTCATCTACGCGGACGAGGTTCCGAAGATGCGCGGCTTCCTGGACAAGATCGAGACCCTGCGGCGGCTCCAGCGTGAGTTCCAGCGCCACACGGGGGTGAGGGACTTCTCGGCGCGGGACGGCGTCTCCCCGGGGATCTGCCACGAGGTGGCGCGGGAGAAGCTCATCTCCCCGGGCGAGTTCGTCCAGGCCACGGACAGCCACACCTGCATGGGCGGCTGCAACAACGCGCTGACCTGGGGCGTCGGAGCGACCGAGTACGCCAACCTCGTCCACGCGGGCTTCACGACGGTCGAAGTCCCGGAGTCGATCCGCTTCGAGCTCGAGGGGGAGCTGGAAGACAGCGTGACGGCCAAGGATCTGATGCTCCACATCCTGCTGCACTTTGCCCGGCCCCAGAAGACGCTCAAGCGGGTGATGGAGTTCACGGGCCCCGGCGTCGCCTCGCTCTCCATGGACGAGCGGGCCACCCTGACCAACATGGCCACCGAGTGCTCCGCGCGCACGGCGATCGTCGAGGCGGACGAGGCCACCTTCGAGTGGATCGCCGCCCGCCGGCCCGGAGTGGGCCTCGACCAGCTGCGGGCCGCCGCGGTGTCGCCGGATCCGGGGGCCGAGTACGCCGGAGGCGTGCATCGGATCGACCTGGGCTCCATCCGGCCGATGGTCGCCCACCCGGGCGACCCGGACCGTGGGATCCCGTCGGATCCCACGAACGGCGCGAGCGTGGACGAGATCGGCGAGGTGCGGATCGACATCGCCTACGGCGGCAGTTGCACGGCCGGCAAGGTGGACGACATGGTCTTCTACCATCGCGTGGTCGAGGAAGCGGTGGACGCCGGGCTGCGCGTGCGCGCCGGCGTCGAGTTCCTGATCCAGTTCGGCTCGCTCGAGGTGGAGGCCTTCTGTCGCGAGAACGGTTTCGTGGAGACCTTCGAACGCGCGGGCGTGCGCCTCATCCAGCCGGGCTGCGGGGCCTGCATCGGCTGCGGTCCCGGGGTCTCCGAGAACACCGAGCAGGTCACGGTCTCGGCCATCAACCGGAACTACAAGGGGCGCTCCGGGCCCGGCCGGCTCTACCTCGCGTCGCCCCTGACCGTCGCGGCCTCGGCGTTCACCGGCAGGATCACGGCCTACCGCCAGGGGATGTTCGAGCGGGCGCCGGTCACCGCCGGACGCTAGTGTCCCGCGGTGGAACTGACGGTGGCGATCGTGACCGCGGAGGGGGGAGGGTCGTGCCCGAAATCTCCAGGATCTGAAGCCTTCCCGAGGTGCTAGCCTGACCTTCTCACCCAGTCTCTCTACTGCGAGGTCCCAAATGCCTGAACCCGCTGCGTTACGCTCCCGTCGGTCCTCTCGACGCACCGACCGTACGCCTGCGTCGGCCTCGGTCGCCAGCCTTGCATCCCCAGGCACCTACTTCCGACTCTCGTAACGCCGACCTCTCGCGACGACACCCGATGAAGAGGTCAGGCTAGACTCCGCTGGTTCCGGAACGCCCGTCATGATCGTCGAAAAGCTCCGTGTGGACGGCCTCACCGTGCTCAAGGTGGAGGGTGTCATCAAGCTGGGGGAGAGCGCCGAGTTCTTCGCCTCGACGCTGGAGCGCTCCCTCGAGCGCGACGGTGGCAACGTCGCCATCGACCTCACGAAGATCAACTACATCGACTCCACCGGCATCGGTGAGCTGGTCTCGTACCTCGGCCGGTTCCAGGGCCGGAAGCGCCAGTTGATCCTGGTCAACCCGTCGGAGTCGATCCGCCACGTGCTGCGCGTCGCGCGCCTCGACGACCTCTTCCCGATCTACGACTCCCTCGACGACGCCCGGAGCGCGGAGCGAGAGACCCCTGAGAGCTGAGGGAACGGGTCTGGCGCTCGTCGCCGGCACGATGCGTGGCGAGCTGCCGGAGAGGAACTCGGTCGCCTCGGTGGTTATTATCGACCTCCGGTGAGCAACTGCAACGGCTGGACCGTCGGGGAGATCGTGCCCGAAGTGGAGTTGGAGGAAGCATGAAGCGAGTCCATCGACTCGGAGGCCGCGGGCTGGTGGTGCGCGCTGCCGCGACGCTGTCGGCAGTCCTCGCCTGCGTTCTGGCGAACGGCTGCTCCGGCAACGCCGAGAAGCCCCAGTACTACGTGGTGAGCCCCCCCATCGCGTTCGCCATGCTGCGCGACACTCCGGAGATCACCATCCTCGATCTGCGCTCGCGGGAGGAGTTCGTGGACGCTGGGGGGCACCTGCACCGGGCCCTCAACATCCCGCTGCCCGAGCTGGCCGAGAGGATGAGCAGCGTCGACATCTTCGACGACACGACGTTCCTCGTCTACTGCCGCGGAGGGGACGACTGCGGCGCCCGCGGCATGGAGATCCTGGGCCAGCTCGGCTACGACGACGCGGTCCTGATGGCCGGCGGGCTGCCGGGCTGGACCCACTGCGGGTACGGAACCGTCCGGACCGCGGCGGTCGAGAACGGGCCGGAAGCGCGACCGGGAGGCGGTCCCGAGAAGCGGGGCGGCGGAGCCCCCTAGCGGCGTGCGTCGACCGGCCTGGCGGTGGCGCCGGGGGGTCCTCGGGGGCTCACGGCCGGGGAGGGTCCCCTCATCCAGGGCGGGGGCACTCCGGAGGCCGACTCTGTTAGCCTCCGCCCCCATGACCGATACGAGGACCATCAACATCGCCCACAGCCCGGACTCGGACGATGCCTTCATGTTCTACGCCCTGACCCAGGGCGTCCTGGACGTCTCCGGGTTGGACATCCGGCACGTGCTCAAGGACATCGAGAGCCTGAACCGCGACGCCTTCGAGGGCACCTTCGAGATCACGGCTCTCTCGATCCACGCCTACGCTCACCTGGCCGATCGCTACGCCCTGATGCCCTCCGGCGCCAGCTTCGGTGACAACTACGGCCCCGTCGTCGTGACACGGGAGAAGCTCTCGCGCGAAGACCTGCGGGGTCGGACGGTGGCGATCCCGGGCGAGCTCACGACCGCTGCCCTGGCTCTCCAGCTCTGGCTCCCGGAGACGCCCACCCGGGTGGTCCCCTTCGACCGCATTCTCGACGTGGTGCGGGACGGGGAGGTCGATGCCGGAGTCGTGATCCACGAGGGGCAGCTGACCTACCGGGACGAGGGTCTCCACGCGGCCGTCGACCTGGGCGTCTGGTGGCACGAAGAGACCGGGGGCCCGCTGCCCCTCGGCGGCAACGGCATCCGGAAGGACATCGAGCCCGAGCTGCAGAAGCGCCTGTGCCGACTCCTGCGCCAGTCGATCGACTACGCGCTGGAGCACCGCGACGAGGCGTTGGGATTCGCCCGGCAGTACGCCCGTGGTATCGAGGACGACCCGGGTCGCTCCGACCGCTTCGTCCGGATGTACGTGAACGAGTGGACGCAGGAGTATGGCGAGGCCGGTCGGCGCGCGGTGCAGCAGCTCCTCGACCGCGCCGCCGAGGCGGGGATCCTGCCGCGGCGGATCGAGGCCGAGTTCGTAGAGCTTTGAACGGCGTTCCACCGGCGGCCGTCGTGTTCGATCTCGACGGCACCCTGGTCGACACCAGCCCGGACATCGTGGGCGCGGTGGAGACGCTGCGCTCGGAGTGCGGCCTCGAGCCCGCGGGCGAGCGACAGGTCCTGGAGTGGGTGGGGGAGGGGGCGCCGGTGCTGGTCGAGCGCGCCCTGGCGGATGCCCCGGGGCCGGCCGGTCGGCCGGCCGCCCTGGACCGCTTCCTCGCCATCTACCGCGGGCGGTGCGTCCGTGAGTCGCGCCCCTATCCGGGCGTCCGGGAGCTGGTCGGTCGGCTCGCGGCCCTGCGGCCCCTGGCCGTCCTGACCAACAAGCCCGAAGCCCTGGCGCGTCTCGTCCTCGAGGGGCTGGACCTGGACCATCACTTCAGGATGCTGGTGGCCGGCGACACCCTGGCCAGCCGCAAGCCGGACCCGGAGGGGTTGCGGTGGATCTGCTCCCGACTCGGCGTCCCGGTCGCGGAGGTCGCCCTGGTCGGGGACAGCCGGGTCGACGCGGAGACGGCCCGCGCCGCGCGCTGCCGTCTGGCTCTCGTGTCGTGGGGCTTCGAGAGACCGGAGGTCCTGGCTCGCTACCCGGCCGATCTGCGTCCGGGCAGCGCCGGGGAGCTGGGTGCGTGGTTGGGGCTCGAGCCCGGAGCGGGGGAGAGGCCGACGGGAGCGTAGCGCAGCAGGTTCAGGCACATACGACCTCGCAGTAGACAGTTGGTGAGAAGGTCAGGCTAGCGCGGCGGGAAGCGGAACGGCTCGGGCAGGAGCTGACGCAGCCGTCGTTCGACCCGCTCGCCGTCGGTGCTCACGAGCAGGATGGGGAGGTCCTCCGCAAACTCGGTGAAGGTCTCGAGGCACGGACCGCAGGGTGGCGCGGGTGGCGAGGTGTCGGTCACGACGACGGCGGCCACGGGCCGACCGTGCCCTCCCGCCACGGCCGACGCGACCGCGACCCGCTCCGCGCACAGCGTGAGCCCGAACGTCCGGTTCTCGACGTTGCAGCCGGCGACGATCGCGCCGTTCTCCGTGAGCACGGCGGCGCCGACGGAGAAGCCGCTGTAGGGTGCCCAGGCCCGCTCACGGGCGGTGGTGGCCGCCTGGATCAGCGGCTCCCAGTCCACTCCGCCGTCAGCTTCTCGCCTCCCGTCCATGGGGGGCAATCTAGCACGGCAACAGGGGTTTCCGGCCTCGGCGTGGCCGCGTCTCCCTGTGATAGCGTCTGGACGGCCGCGCCCCTCCTCCCCGGTACGGGCCTCGGCCGTCCGAGCTCGAAGATCCGATTTCCATCCCGACACACCTTGGAGGTGCGTGCCGTGAGCCGTCTCGACTACCAGCCGCCCGTCGGCGGCGAGCCCATCGTCTGGAGCGCAGGCCGACTGGACATCCCCGACCGCCCGATCGTCCCGTTCATCGAGGGCGACGGCATCGGCCCCGACATCTGGCGGGCGACGCGCCGGGTGCTCGACGCGGCGGTGAAGAAGGCCTACGAAGGGGAGCGCGAGGTGGCCTGGATGGAGGTCCTGGCCGGCGAGAAGGCGCGGGGCGCCAACGGCCAGTGGCTGCCCGACGAGACGGTGGAGGCGGTGCGCCACTACCGGGTCGGCATCAAGGGGCCGCTCACCACGCCCGTGGGCGGCGGCTTCCGGAGCCTGAACGTCACCCTGCGTCAGGAGCTCGACCTCTACGCCTGCGTTCGGCCGGTGCGCTGGTTCCCGGGTGTGCCGTCGCCGGTGCGCGAGCCGGGCAAGGTCGACATGGTGATCTTCCGTGAGAACACCGAGGACGTCTACGCGGGCATCGAGTGGCAGCAGGGCACCGAGGGCGCCGCGCAGCTCATCGAGTTCCTGGCGGGTCTCGGCAAGAAGATCCGCCCCGACAGCGGCATCGGCATCAAGCCTATCTCCGTCACGGGGTCGAAGCGACTGGTCAGGAAGGCCATCGAGTACGCCATCGCCCAGAAGCGCAAGAGCGTCACCCTCGTGCACAAGGGCAACATCATGAAGTTCACCGAGGGGGCGTTCCGCGACTGGGGCTACGAGCTCGCCCGGGAGGAGTTCGGTGACGTCACGATCTCGGAGCAGGATCTGTGGGAGAAGCACGACGGTCGTCTGCCCGACGGCAGGATCCTGATCAAGGACCGCATCGCCGACGCCATGTTCCAGCAGATCCTCCTGCGGCCCGACGAGTACGAGGTCCTCGCCACCATGAATCTGAACGGCGACTACCTCTCGGACGCCCTGGCGGCACAGGTGGGCGGCCTGGGGATGGCGCCGGGCTCGAACGAGAGCGACGGTCTGGCGATGTTCGAGGCGACCCATGGCACCGCGCCGAAGTACGCGGGGCAGGACAAGGTCAACCCGGGCTCGCTGATCCTGTCGGGGGTCATGATGCTCGACTGGCTCGGTTGGGGCGAGGCGGCCCGCAGCGTGGAGGCGGCCATCGAGACCACGATCGGTCAGAAGCGGGTGACCTACGACCTCGAGCGTCAGATGGAGGGGGCGACGCTGTTGAAGACCTCGGAGTTCGCCGAGGCGATCGTCGAGAATCTCGCCTGATGGCGGGAGCCGCGTGCTCTGACTGCAACCCGGGCCTGGGTTCGTCGTAGATCAACGCAACGAGGCCGGCGGCCACCGCTGGCGAGAGGCGAAGTATGCGTGAGACTCGAACCTGGATTCCCTGGCTGATCGCCGGCCTGATCGCGGCGTCCGTCCTGCCGTGGGCCTTCCGCCGGGCCTACCCGCTGCTCCGGATGGGATGGGAGGTCTCGAGCGTCGAGGCCCGGGCGATCGCCCTGGAGCGACTGGCGGACCTGGGTCCGCTACCCGAGGATCCGTACGTGCTCACGGTGCTGGACCAGGGCACCCTGCTGGAGGCCCGTCTGCAGAGGGAGCTCCCGCGGCTCGGCGCCGAGGCGATCCTCGACTCCCGAGCCTCTCGCGACCTCCTGGTGTGGGAGGTCCGGATCTACGACATCGGCGGACCGAACCGGGAGTGGACCCACCGCGCCCGCATCACGCCGTGGGGAGAGGCCACCGAGCTGCGTCTCGGCGTGCCGCCCGACGAGGAGGGGGGCGAGATCGAACCCGAGCAGGCGCGGACCCTGGCGGACCGCTTCCTCGAGCTCGAGGGGGTCGATCTGAGCGCCTACGAGGAGCCCGAGAGCCGGCGCCAGCAGCTCCAGAGTCGGACCGACCTGGTCCTGCGCTACCGCGACTCGGAGGAACTCCTGGGCGACGACCATCCCTACGGCCTCGAGGTGCTGTTCGCCGGGACGAGGCTGGCCGGGTTCCGCAGCTTCTCCGACGACCCCGACCGCTCGGCGATCCAGCAGAGCTTCCAGCTCCTCACCCTCGTCAACTCGAGCTGGGTCTTCGTGGCCCTGTTGCTGGTGCCGGTGATCGCGATCCCCTTCGTCAAGCGCTACCACGCAGGCGAGGTCGGCGTCCGGCGCGCGGTCCAGATCGGTGCCCTGGTCCTCGGTCTCGGAGTCTTGATGATGGCGTTCTCCGCGCGGGCGGCGGGCGCCGGTTGGACCATCGGAGTCCTCAACCGTCAGCAGATCACCTGGATCGTCGGCTTACAGATGACGGTCCTGTTCTTCTTTCCCATGGCCCTCGTGGCCTTCCTGAGCTGGTCGGTGGGCGAGTCTCTGGCGCGCGAGCGCTGGGGCTCGAAGCTGGCCGCCTTCGATGCCTTCTTCCAGGGGGAGTGGGCGAACGGGACCTTCGCCCGCGCCGCGCTCCGCGGCTCGGTGGCCGGACTGCTCCTGCCGCTCGCCGACTGGCTCGCCGTCTCGGCCGGTCGGCCGCTGGGCGTCTACGCCTCGAGCAGCTTCGTCTTCGGTCCCTGGTGGGAGGCGAGCTCCTGGTACGCCTTTCCGCTGGTGGCGTTCGCCGTCCTCTACAGCCTCTACACCGGCCTGTTCGGCAGACTGCTCCTGCTCTCGGCCACCGTGACGCGCTTCGGGGTCGTCGCGGGCCTGGTGGTCGCGACCGTGGTGCCGGTGCTCGTCTTCTTCCCGTCCGTCCTGGTGTTCCCGTTCGAGTGGCATCCCCTGTTCTCGGCGATCCTGCCGCTGCTCCTCGCGGTGATCTTCCTGCGCTACGGGATCTTCACGACCCTGATGGCCTCGGCGGTCTCGGTGGTGACGAGCGCGGCCGTGCCGCTCCTGGACACGAGCGATCCGGCGATCCAGCTCCAGGCCTCCCTGGCCCTCCTCTTCGTGGCGGTGCCGCTGATCGTCAGCTGCCGTCATCTCGGCTCGGATCGCGAGTTCGTCTACCGCTACGAGGATGTGCCGCCCCACGTCCGGCGGATCGCCGAGCGCGAGCGTCAGCGCGTGGAGCTCGAGACCGCCCGGGGGATCCAGAGCTCGATCCTGCCCGATCTGCCGCCGCAGCTCAACGGCGTGGAGCTCGCTCACGCCTACCTCCCGGCCACCGAGGTCGGCGGCGACTTCTACGACGTGCTGGCCCTCGAGGACGGCCGTCTCGCCGTCGCGGTAGGCGACGTGGCGGGCCACGGCGTCTCGAGTGGGCTCGTCATGTCGATGGCCAAGTCGGCCCTCGCCGTGCAGGTGACGTTCGACCCGGAGGTCGAGGCGGTCTTCGCCACGCTCAACCGGATGGTCTTCCAGAGCGCCCGGCGGCGGCTGCTGACCACGCTGGTCTACGCGCTGGTCGACCCGAAGAGGTGCGAGATGTTCTTCGCCTCGGCCGGTCATCTCTTCCCGTACCGGGTCACCCGCGAGGGCTCGGTGCTGGCCCTCGAGTCCGTGTCCTACCCGCTGGGCGTCCGCAGCGACATCGAGGTCCGGGTGCGAGGTGCGAAGCTCGCCTCCGGCGACACCCTCGTGCTGTTCAGCGACGGTCTGGTGGAGGCCCACGCCGAGGGCAGCGACGATCTCTACGGCTTCGACCGGCTCGAGCAGAGTCTCCGGCGCCACGTCGATGCCGGCCTGCTGCGCTACCGGGACGGCATCCTGAAGGACGTGGAGAGCTTCACCCGCGGCGCCCCGCGCGAGGACGATCTGACGCTGCTCCTCCTGCGCATCGCCTGAGGGCGGCCGCCGCCGGTTCGCGCCGTGCGTTGTCGGGCGTTTTCCGAAGACCTACCGTTCAGCGAAACGAGAAGGGAGTCCCATGTCCGCTCAGGAAGTGATCGATCTCGCGACCCGACTTCTGGCCCAGTGGGGTCTCAAGGTCGTCGGCGCCGTCGTGGTGCTCGTCGTCGGCCGGATCCTCGCCGGCGGAGTGCGCCGGGCCGTGATCCGCGGCCTGGAGCGCTCGCGGATGGACAACACGCTGATCCCGTTCCTCTCGGGCCTCGTCTACTACGGTGTCCTGGCGTTCGTGGTCATCGCCGTGCTGCGGCTGTTCGGTCTGGAGACCACCTCGCTGGTCGCCGTCCTCGGCGCCGCCGGCCTGGCCGTCGGCTTGGCGCTCCAGGGAACGCTCTCGAACTTCGCCGCCGGCATCATGCTGCTCCTGTTCCGTCCGTTCAAGGTCGGCGACCTCGTCGAGGCCGCGGGCACCCTCGGCTCCGTGATCGAGGTCGGCGTCTTCTCGACGGTCCTCAAGAGCCCGGACAACATCCGCATCGTGGTGCCCAACGGGAAGATCTTCGGCGACACCATCAAGAACTACAACGGCTTCGACACGCGACGCATCGACCTGGTGATGGGCATCTCCTACGACGACGACATCGGCCAGGCCATGGAAGTGATCCGGAAGGTGGTCGGCGCGGATCCGCGGGTGCTCCCGGAGCCTCAGCCCCAGATCGCGGTCTCCAACCTGGGAGACTCGTCGGTGGACCTCGTCGTGCGTCCCTGGTGCCGCGCCGAGGAGTACTGGCCGCTGCGCTTCGACCTGACGCGCCGGTTGAAGGAGGAGCTCGAGGCCGCCGGCTGCTCGATCCCCTACCCGCAGACGGACGTCCACCTGCACCAGGTGGGGTGAGGCGGCCGGACTACTCCGCCCCGAAGGTGTCGCAGGCGCCGGGGTCGCCGGTCTCCAGGCCGCGGCGCAGCCATCGCGCGCGCTCCGCGGACGAGCCGTGGGTCCAGGATTCGGGGCTCACGGCCCGCCTCGCCTGGCGCTGGAGGGTGTCGTCGCCGATGGCGGCCGCGGCGGCGAGCCCCTCCTCGACGTCGCCCGGCTCCAGCAGGGAGCGCTCGCGGTTGGCGTGGTGACCCCAGACGCCCGCCAGGCAGTCGGCCTGGAGCTCGAGTCGGACGGACAGGCGGTTGGCCTCGGAGCGGCCACCGCGAGCCTGCAGCTGACGCACCTCGTCGGAGATCCCGAGCTGGTTCTGCACGTGGTGGCCGACCTCGTGAGCCGCCACGTAGGCTTGGGCGAAGTCGCCGGGCGCCCCGAAACGTCGCCCCAGTGCCGAAAAGAACGAGAGGTCGAGGTAGACCTTCGAGTCGAGCGGGCAATAGAACGGACCGACGGCGGCCGAGTTGGTGCCGCACGCGGAGGCGACCCGGTCGTCGAACAGCACCAGGGCCGGCAGCTCGTACCGGCGGCCCATGGCGGAGAACAGATCGGTCCAGGTCGTCTCGGTGTCGGCCAGGACCACGGAGACCATCTCGGCCAGCTCGTCGTCCGGCCGCGAGCCCGGGGACGCGCCGGCCGGCGCGCCCACCCCCGCCGCAGGCCCTCCGGCGTCCAGCGCGTCGATCAGGACCGCGGGGTCCTCGCCGGTGAGGAGGGTGAAGAGCAGCACGATAAGGAGGCCGCCGCCGCCGATCGCGGCGCCGCCGCGCACGACGCGGCGTCCTCGGCGGTCGTCGATGTTGGAGGACTGGCGACGGTTCTTCCAGCGCATCTCGCGGGCTCCTGGTCAAGGGGTTGGCGACGGGCTCCGAGGTCGCGAGTCTACGGCACCATCCGAGAGAATGGGGCCCGCTCGACCCGAGCCACCCGGGGGGTGGGTGTGGGAAGACCTCCTCCCTGGTAGATTCGGCGTGGGCTGGCTCCCGCCGTCGACCTGGCGGCTCGGCCGGCTCGTAAGGAGGAGCCAATGAAACGCCGCTGCCACCCGACCCTGGGGGTTCTCGTCCTCCTCGTCGCGCCGGCCTTCCTCGCTCCGATCCTGCCGTGCCCTCCCGCGGCGGCGCAGGAGACCTGCGCCGAGTGTCACTCGGACCCGGAGATGTTCGAGGGTACGGAGGGCGCCGATCGTCTGGTGGTCGCCGAGGAGGTCTACCTCGAGTCGATCCACGGCCAGATGGGCTTCGCCTGCGTGGACTGCCACATGGACGTGGACGAGGCCGATCTGCCCCACGAAGACGAGCTGGCGCCGGTCGACTGCTCCTTCTGTCACGAGGAGGCGTCCATCGCGTTTCACGAGAGCCTCCACGGCTATGCCCTCGACAGGGGCAACCCCAAGGCGCCCGACTGCACGACCTGTCACGGCGTCCACGACATCCTGCCGGTGGCGGATCCGGAATCTCCCGCCAACGAGAGGCGGATCGTCGCCACCTGCTCCGCCTGCCACGAGCAGGGGGGGCTCCTGACGGATCCCCTCGTCCACATGCCGCACACGGCGGCCGACTACCCCCGCTCGGTACACGGCGCGGCATCCAACCTGGGCGACTCGAAGGCTGCGGTGTGCACGAGCTGCCACGGCACCCACGAGCTACGGGGTCCCGAAGACCCCCGCTCCCGCATCCACCGCAACAACGTGGCGACCACCTGCGGCGAGTGTCACGAGCAGGCCAGCGCCGAGTATCTCGCCTCCATCCACGGCCGTGCCCTGGCCGCCGGCGTCTCGGACACCCCGACCTGCAACGACTGCCACGGCGAGCACCTCATCCTCTCTCCCGACGACCCCGACGCGGCGACCCACGGCAGTCACCTGGCCCTGCAGACCTGCGCCCGCTGCCACGACGACGGGGAACTCGCGGAACGCTACGACCTCAGTGGCGGCGTGGTGGGCTCGTTCGTCGACAGCTACCACGGCTGGGCGTCCCGGAGTGAAGCCTCTCCGGCCGCGACCTGCGTCGACTGCCACGAGACGCACGCGATCCTGCCGCCGGCCGACCCGGCATCGTCGGTGAATCTGCAGAACGTCGTCGCGACCTGCGGCCAGTGCCACGAGAACTCCAGCGTCAAGTTCGCCGCCTCCTACACCCACGAGGCGGTCGCGCTGGAAACCAACCCGATCAACCGCTTCCTGCGCACGGCGTACCTCTGGCTCATCGGGATCGTCATCGGCGGCATGGCTCTGCACAACCTCCTCATCCTGGCCTACTACCTGCGCCGGCGCTGGGTGGAGCACGAGCACGAGCGTTCCTACCTGCGCTTCGACCGGCTACAGCGCCTGCAGCACGCGGTTCTGGCCCTCTCGTTCCTGGGGCTGGTGGTGACGGGGTTCGCGCTGCGCTTCCCCGACGCCTGGTGGGTTCGTGCCCTGGTCGGAGCCGGGCTCGACGAAACGGCGCGTTGGGCCGCGCACCGGTCCCTGGCCGTCGTGCTGATGACCGTCGGTGGGGTTCATCTGCTCCACGTGGTCCTCCATCCTCGGGGGCGGCGCGACCTCGAGGCCATGCTCCCGCGGCTGGAGGACGTGCGCCACCTCCGGCAGAGCCTGGCCTTCTACCTCGGCCGGCGCGCCGAGAGGCCGGCCTGCGGCCGCTACGACTACACCCAGAAGGCCGAGTACTGGGCCCTCGTGTGGGGGACCATCCTCATGGTCGTGACCGGGCTGATCCTGTGGTTCCCGGCCCGCGCCGTGGGCCTGCTCCCGAGCTGGGTGGTGGTCGCCAGCCAGATCGTCCACTACTACGAGGCGTGGCTGGCGACCCTGGCGATCCTGGTCTGGCACTTCTTCTTCGTCTTCCTGCATCCGGACGAGTATCCGATGAGCTGGACCTGGCTGTCGGGCCGGCTCCCGGAGCACCTCGTGCGCGAGCGTCACAGCGCCTGGGCGCGCGCGGAGCCGTCGGATCCGCCGGTCCAGCCGGGACCCGACCCCACGAGCTAGCCAGACCGGCGTTCGGGTAGGATCCGGTCCGAGGCGCGCCGCCGGCTGTCGCCGGCGCCCGAGCGCACCGCTCCGATGGTCCGAGAGAGAGTACGAGCGAGCCCTCCGCGCTGCGCCGTGCTGCGCGGATTCGACGAGCGCTTCGAGGAGCTCGAGGAGGAGATCGTCGAGCTGCTCTCCGTCGCTGACGAGAACAGCCTGCGGGCAGCCCCGGGGCCCGGACGATGGTCGGCGGCACAGTGCGTCGACCACCTGACGACGACCCTGTGCGCCTATCTGCCCAACATGGAGGAGGCCGTGGCCCGCGGTCGCGCCCGCGGCGTCAACGGCAACGCGCCCTATGGCCGCGGGACGTTCGCCGGGCGTCGCCTGGTGGCTCTGCTCGAAGCTCCGGCCGGCCGGGGCGTCCGGGCCCCCAGGGTGTTCCGACCCGCCCCCGCTCCCGCGGCGGCGCCGGAGGTGGAGCGCTCCTTCGTCGCGGCCCACTCCCGCCTGCGGGAGCTCGTGCACGCCGCGGACGGGCTGGACCTCGGCCGGCTCCGCCTGGCGTCGCCCGTCTCGCGCCTGCTCCGACTCAGCCTCGAGCAGGCCTTCCGCGTGCATGTCGCCCACGAGGCGCGGCACCGGGTCCAGGCGTGGCAGGCGCTGCGGGCCGCCGGCGTCGCGGGGTACGACCGGTGAGGCGGGCCCGTCGCTCCGCGCCCACCATCCCGGGATACCGCGTCGAGCGGCGCCTGGGAGAGGGGGGCATGGGAGAGGTGTGGAGGGCGCGTCCGGACGGCGGCGGTCCCCCCGTCGCGCTGAAGCTCCTCCGCCCGGGGCGGGGCGCCGACGAGCGGTCGCGGGGGCTCTTCCTGCGCGAGGCCATCCTGCTCTCCACGATCCGGCACCCCAACGTCTGTCGTCTCCTGGACAGCGGGGAGACGGAGGATGGTGAGCTCTTCGTCGTCCTCGAGCTGCTCTCCGGCCGGACCCTGCAGGAGCGGTTGCGGAGCGAGACGCCGACGCCGGGCGAGGCCCTGACGATCGCCGCGGATCTCGCTTCCGGCCTCGGGACTCTCCATGAGAGGGGCATCGTCCACCGCGACGTCAAGCCGGCCAACGTCATGGTGGCTCGGCAGGGGCCGGCGAAGCTCCTTGACTTCGGGCTGGCCCATCTCGGTCCCGCTCGGGACCTTGCGCGACCGGGAGAGGTCGTCGGCTCGCCGGGCTACACCGCTCCCGAGATCCTGCGCGGTCGATCCGGCGACCACCGCAGCGATCTCTGGTCGCTGGGGGCGATCCTCCACGAGATGCTGACGGGCTCGCCCGCGTTCGTCGGGGGCAGCCGGGCCGAGGTCGCGGAGGCGGTGCTGGCCGACCGGCGCCGCGGCCTGAGAGAAGAGGCTCCAGCGACCCCCGAAGAGGTGGTCGCCCTCGTCGAGCGCACGTTGGCCTCGGAGCCCGAGGCAAGGCTCGGCAGCGCTCTGGAGCTGGCGACCGACCTGATGCGGCTCCGCGATGACCTGTCGTCGCCCGTCGACACCCGGCCGGATCGGGGCAGGCCCTCGTTCTGGCGTCGGTTGTTCGGCTGACCCCGTGCGGCGGCGTCCGGGCCCCGGCATCATCCAGTCGTCATCTCGGCTCCGCTATAAACCGTCTCGAGGCACCCAGCGGCGTCCCGCCGGGAGAACAGGCAAGCTTTGAATATTTCCATTCCCGATCCAGACCTCCAGTTCGCCCTCCGGCTGGGCATCGAGCTCTGCCGAGCCGGCGAGTGGCGAGAGGGCCTCACCTGGCTGGGCCAGGCCGCGTCCTATCGCGGGGAGGGTCTGGAGTTCCCCGGCCTCTACTACTCGTACCTGGGCTACGGGATCGCCATGCAGGAGCGGTTCAACGAGGGGCTCTCGCTCTGCCGGTACGCCGTCGAGCTCGAGGGCAGCGAGCCGGAGAACCACCTCAACCTGGCTCGGACCTACCTTCTGAGCGGCATGCAGCCCAAGGCGATCGAGGCGGTCTGCAAGGGGCTGGAGATCGACCCGGACCACTCCGAGCTGCGCAGGCTCCAACGGGATCTCCAGAAGGAGGCCAGGATGCGGCCCCCTCTGGCCCTGCGCTCCCTGGTCGCCCGACTCAACGGCTGGTTCGGTCGCTGACGACCCTCCCTCGACGCCGAGCCGGTCGCGGCGCGGCGACGAGCTGTCGATCCGTCCCCCGGCTCTACCCGTCGGGCCCCGTCCCGTCGTATCCTCCGGGAATGACCGAATCGCGGAAGGAGCCGGCCGAGGGCCGGCTGGAGAGGATCTGGATCAAACGGGCGCGGCGCGGACCCATGGACGCCGTGCCGGAGGCCCGGGCGGCGGCGCGGCGTGGCCTCGTCGGCAGCGCCGACCAGGGAGGCCGGAGGCAGGTCACGGTCATCTCGGCGGAGGCCTGGCGTGACGCCGAGGAGGAGCTCGGTTCGGCGGTGGAGCCGTCGGCACGCCGGGCGAATCTCCTCGTCACCGGCCTGGACCTCGAAGGGTCCCGCGGGCGCACCCTGGTCCTCGGTGAGGTCCGCCTGCGGGTGTGGGGAGAGACGGTGCCCTGCGAACGCATGGACGAGGCTCGCGCGGGTCTCCGGCGGGCCCTGAGCCCCTCCTGGCGGGGCGGTGTCTACGGTGAGCTCCTGAACGACGGCGTCCTGCGGGTGGGCGACGTGATCACCTGGGAGGGTTGACGGTGGCGGCGTCGGAGAGGATCGCGCGCGCCGCGAGTCTCTGCGCCGCCAGTCTCCGGACCGCCAGTCTCCGGGCCGCAGGGATCGCCCTGCTGGCCGGGATCGTGGCGGGCGAGCCGGCTGCGGCCCAGATCATCACCGAGTCCGTGGATGTGCCGCTGGTGACGGTCGACGTCTGGATCGAGGACCGGGCGGGGCAAGGGGTGACCGGGATCGACGAGGCGGACCTGCGCGTCCTGCGCGATGGCCGGCCGATCACGGTCTCGTGGTTCGGAAGATCGACCGAAGACGCGGTCGGACAGCGGTCCGTCCCCGGCCCGACGCGGCCCGGTCCCGCCCGTCTATCGCAGGGCGGTTCGGGCCTGATCGTCTACCTGGACCTCACCTTCGTCGAGCCGGCCGCCCTGGCCGGGGGCCTCGGGGAGGTGACGGCCGCCGTCGCGGCGGCGATCCCTTCGTCGACTCCCGTGCGGCTCGTCGTGGTGGATGCGGCGGGCGTCGAGCGGGCGACCGTCCGCGGCTTCCCGGCTTCCCAGCTCCGGGGCGCTCTGGCCGCGGCGGCCGCGGGCTCCTCGCCGCGACGCCTACTCGCCGAGATCCGCCGGATCGACGCCGAGATCCGTCGGCTGGTCCGCCAGGATCGATCGGGTCAGTCCTCCCGGATCCGCGACATCGGGCCCGCGGCCCTCCTCTCGGAGGTGGCCTCCGTCGCCCTGGAGGCCCGGGCCGGCGTCTCGGCGGCCGCGGAACGGCTGGGACGGTTCGTGGAAGCGGTCTCCGGTCTGCCGGGGCCACCGGATCTCCTGGTCCTGGGGGGGTCGCCGCCGGAGGTCGCCGCCGCGGAGCTCTGGGACCGTTGGCGCAACTCCTTCGGCCGCTACTCCGCCTTCGGTGATCGGGGCCCCACGGGGCCCGGCGACCCGGCGGCGGCTCCGGGCGAGGACTCCATGGCGATCGGCTTGACCCAGTTCGAGGCGCTCCCCTTCGGCGAGGAGGCCCTCGACTCGAGCGCCTTCTTTCGCGCCGTGGAGGAGAGGGCGGCGGCTGTGGGTGTCCGGACCTTCACGGTGGAGCTGGTCCCTCCGGGGTCGATCCGGGGGGTCGATCCCACCCTGCCGGCGGTCGCCGCCCGCGGGGCGCTGTCGCGCCTGGCGGAGGCCACCGGCGGTCTGAGCTGGGTCGGAGGGGGGGCGGGCGGCGCCTGGGCGGAGTCTCTGGCCGATTCGACCCCGCCCTGGCGTTTCGCCTTCGTCGAGCCGGAGCCCGGGGACGAGGTCCACCGTCTCGAGGTGGAGGTGGTCGGCAGCCCGGTGCTGCAGGTGCGGCATCGCCGGACCTACCGGGTGCCGGATCGCGACCGGCTGGCCGCCCGGCTGGGGCTCGCGGCGCTGATTCTCGAGACCGAGAGCGGTGAGCTGGGCGTGCTCCTCGAAGCCGACGGTCCGGCGCGACCGGGCCGCGCGCTCCCCGGAGGAGAGGCGCCCGGTTTGCGACAACCGATGCTGTTGCAGGTCCCGTTGGCCGACCTGGCCCTCGTGCCGGATGGTTCCGACCATCTGGCGAGGCTCTCCGTCTTCGTGACCGCTTCGACGCACGGGGGTCTCGTGGCACCGGTGCGCAAGGCGGAGCTGCCCGTGCGGGTGCCGAACCGCGAGCTGGCCGGTTCGCTCGACCGCCGGATCGACTACCGGTTCGACGTGGTCCTGCCGCCGGGCGGTCACCGCGTCGCCGTCGTCGTGAGGGACGACGTGGCCGATCGTCTCACCAGCCTCAGCCGGCCGGTCCTCGTGAAGGCGGTGGAGGGTGCCACCGAGTGACACGGGCGGGAGTGCGACGCTCGCTCCTCGGGCTGGCGATCCTGTCTGGGTCCGGGTTCGGCGCGGCCTCGGAGTCGGAGACGCCGCCGGGCCTGCGTCAGGAGGGCGTCCTCGTACGCGTCGCGGACGCCGCCCTGCTGCTCGGAGAGCAGCGTGCGGGCGAGCTCCGGACGGCCCTCGCCGCGACGCCTCGCGTCGTCGCCGAGGGGCGCTACCGAGTGGAGCTGAGGTTGGAGGTGGAGGGGGCGCTCGTCCTCGAGGGGGCGGGCGACACGCCCTCCGTCGACTGGATCGTCTACGCCCTGGAGGCCGGGGGGAGCGAGACGGGGAGCAGCGGGAGTGGGAGGAGCGAGAATGGGGGGAGCTCGGTCGCGGCCACCGCCGGTCTGCGACTGACCCTCGACGCCGAGCTTCACGAGGAGACCCTCTCCGGGACGGGCCTGCGCCTGGGTGCCTCCTTCGAGCTCGGACCGGGGACCTACCGCCTCCGCAGCCTGACCCGCTCGTCGGGCGGCGCCCTGGGCCTCGACGGCTCGGACCTGACGCTCCCGGCCGCCGGGGAGCCGTCGGCGCCCCTCGCGGTCCGCGTCCCGGGCGCCCCACCCTGGCTGTGCGCTGGAGAGGCCCGGTCGGACGAGCCGCCGGTCCGGCCGTTGGTCGCCGTCGGGAAGCCGCTGCTGGTGACGGCGCCGGGGCCGGCGACGGACGGGAGCGGGACGGCGGAGTTTGCCCTGCTCCGCGACGACGGGAGGCTCGAGAGTCGGATCGCCGAGGCGACCGACGACGGCGCCTGGCGGATCGACACCTCGGGTCTCGCTCCGGGTCGCTACGGTCTGCGCCGGGCCGCGACCGGGACGGAGGAGCCGGCCACCGGCTCCGCGAGGGAGGTCTGGGTCGTGGCCGACGACGGCGTCGAGGCGTGGTCCCGGGTACGAGACCCGACGCGGGAAGCGGGCCCGGGACGGTCCGTCTCGGGGGTCGCCACCGCCCCGCGTCTCGACGCGGCGGCGCGGGCCGCCGCCGCGGGAGAGGTGCCCGAGGGCCTCCTGGTCGAGCGGGTCGAGCGCTCGTGGCGGGCGGTGGCGGCGGCCGCCGCTACCGAGGGCGCCGCCACCGGCGGCGAGGGGCGAGGAGGGGAGGCCTGGGCCGAGGCCGTGGAGGCCCTCCGTGTCCTGGACCTCGCCGCCGGACCGGGCGTCGCCCTCGCCGCCCTCGAGCGGATGGAGGCGCGCTGGTTGGCGGCGGAGCCCGGAGCGCTCCTGCCCTTGCAAGCGCTGCACCAACGGTCCGCTCTCCGGCTCCTCGGAGTGGGAGTCCTGGATCTCGGAGACGCTCACGGGGAACGGGCTCGGGAGCTGGCGCGGCGCGTCGCCCGTGGCGGCGACGAGGCGCGACGGGCGGCGGCGGACGGTCTCGCCGCCACGGGTGGCGACCTCCTGGCACTCCAACTCCTGGGGCGGGCGGAGTCCTGGCTCGCCGAGGCCGAGCGGTTGTGGCCGGGCCACGACGCGGCCATCCTCTCCCTCGGCGCCCTGCTGGAGAAGCAGAGCCGGTGGGGCGAGGCGGTCTCCGTGCTGCGGCGGTGGGTCGACGCCGCGGACGATCGCTCGGAGGCGGCTCTCCGCCTGGCGCTCGACCTCGGGCGCTCGGGCCGGTCGCGCGACGCCCGGGAACGGCTCCAGACCCTGGTGGAGGAGGGTCGACCCGACTGGGTGGCCTCGGTGGCCACGCAGGAGCTCGCCCGCTCGGCGTCCCGGGAGGGGCGGCCCGACGAGGCCGGGAGGCTCCTGAGGGCGGGCCTCGAGCGTTGGCCTCGGCATCCCGCCCTGCCGATCCAGCTCGCGGCCCTGCTGGACGCGCAGGGCCTCGAGGAGGAGTCCCTGGAGCTCCTCCGGCGGCTGCCGGAGACCCCGGCGATCGAGGGCGAGGCGGACCGCTTCCGCTACAACCGCTGGCCACGGGCGGGCCTGCGCGACGCCCGGGCGGCGTTCGCCGCGGCCTGTGGCGGGCACTGGGAGGCCCTGACCCGTGCGCTCGCGGCCGGGGAGCTGGCGCGGTGACCGGAGCGACGCGGTTCGCGGCGCTCGTGGTGGCGCTCAGCGTGGTCGGCGCCACCAGCCCGTTCTCTACCTGCTCGCCCGCGCGGGCGGTGGAGGTGGCCATCGTCGAGCCCGCGGCCGGCGAGCCGGCCTTCGGTCGGGTGGTCTTCGAGGCCGAGGTGTATCCGACCGGCGACTCCGCCGTGGTCGAGATGAAGCTCGACGGTCGGGTGGTGGCGCGGCTCGACTCGCCTCCCTACCGGCTGACGGTCGACCTGGGAGACGACAACACCGGCCACCGTTTCGAGGCGGTCGCCCGCGGAGCGGACGGCTCCGAGTCCCGCTCGGAGGTCGTCACCGCGCCGGTGCCGGTGCACCTGGAGGTCGACGCTGCCCTGCAGCAGCTCTACGTCACCCTGACCCGGGACGGCGAGCGCCTGACCCGCGTGGATCGACGCCGTTTCACCGTTCTCGAGGACGGCTCGGCGCAGGAGATCGTCACGTTCTCGGGAGGCGAGGTGCCATTCACGGCAATGATCCTCATCGACTCGAGCGCGAGCATGGAGGGAGACCGACTGGCGGCGGCCGTCGGTGGAGCCCGTCACTTCGTGGCCTCCCTGGCGCCCCTGGACGAGGCGATGGTCGCCCTGTTCTCGGACCGGCTCCTTCGTTGGACCCCGTGGACGGACTCGACCGAGGTGCTCGACGGCTCCCTGGTCGGAGCCCGGGCCGTGGGCGGGACGTCCCTGAACGATCATCTCTACCTCGCCCTGCGCCTCCTCGAAGAGCGCCAGGGGCGGCGGTTGATCGTGGTCTTCACGGACGGCCGGGACGTCACCAGCGTCCTCGACGAGGAGCCGCTCCTCGCGGCCGCCCGAGCGAGCTCCGCGATGGTCTACTGGATCCGTCTCGGAGGGGATCCCCGGGAGCTGACCGTGCGCTCCGCCTGGCGCGACGGCGACGGCCACCGCCGCCAGGTCGAGGCCCTGGAGCGGGTCGTCCGGATGACGGGCGGCCGGATCGTGCCGCTGGCTCGGCCGGAGGGCGCGGCGGAGGCCTTCTCCGAGATCCTGGCCGAGATCCGCGAGCAGGTCGCCATCGGCTTCTATCCGTCCGTCGACCGGAACGACGGGCGCTGGCATCCGATCGAGGTCCGGGTGGATCTGCCCGGGGTCGAGGTGCGCGGGCGGCACGGCTACCTCGATCGACGGTAGGAGCCTGCGCGGTAGGGCAACCTCCTGCCGCCCCTCCGACCCGCGTCCCCCCGATTCGCCTCGGGTTAGGATGCACCCACCATGACAACGCCGGACGGCGCCGGCACGGCCTCGAAGGGGCTGCAGGCCGGCGACCTCATCTCGCACTACAGGATCATCGAGCGCCTGGGCGAGGGCGGCATGGGAGAGGTGTGGATCGCGTTCGACGAGACGCTGGAGCGGCGGGTGGCGCTCAAGAGCGTCCGTTCGGACCGCTGGCTCGCGGCCGACGCCCGGGAGAGCTTCCTGCGCGAGGCCCGGGCCCTGTCGAAGCTCGACCACCCGGGCATCTGCCGCATCTACGACGTGCTCGACATCGACGGCGGCCTGGTCCTCGTGCTGGAGCTGGTCGAGGGCCGGACGCTACGCCGCGTCATGGCCTCGAGCCTCGATCGCGGGGAAGCCCTGCGACTGGCCGAGGAGGTGGCGCAGACCCTGGTCTCCGCCCACGCGGCCGGCGTCGTGCACCGGGACCTCAAGCCGGAGAACGTGATGATCGGGCCGGGGGGCGAGGTCAAGCTGCTCGACTTCGGCCTCGCCCGTCTGGGCGAGGTCGCCACCGTCGACCCGCCCCTGTACCCGGTCGATCCGCCGCCGTCGAGCGAAGTGGCCGAAGCGGACCTGGCCACCGTCGTCCTGGAGGGCGAGACCCTGCAGTCGGCCGCCGTCCGGGACGACCAGGCCTCCGCCCTGCGAACCCTGGTGGGGGCCGTGGTGGGCACGCCCCGGTACATGAGTCCGGAGCAGGGCCGCGGCCGTTCGGCCACCGCCCCGAGCGACCTCTACTCCTTCGGGATCCTGCTGCACGAGATGCTCCTCGGAGGGGTGAGCCCCTACGGCGAAGGGGTGGCGGGCACCCAGCTCATCGCCCGGGTCCTGCGGGCCCGGGTCGAGCCGCTCGAGGGCCAGCCGGCGGACCTGACGCGCCTGGTCGCGGATCTCCAGGCCCGGGCACCCAGCGACCGGCCCACGGCGCGCGAGGCGGTCCAGCGCCTGCGCTGGGTTCGCGACCGGACCCGGCGTTGGCTGCGTCGCGCCTGGATCGCGGCGGTCGTCCTCCTCGTCCTGTTGGCGGGTCTCAAGTACACGCTGGACCTACGGCGCGAGCGGGCCGCGGCCGTCGAGGCCCGGCAGGAGGCCGACCAGCGCAGGGAGCAGGCGGAGGAGCTCATCCAGTTCATGCTCGGGGACCTGCGCGAGAAGCTCGAGGCGGTCGGGCGCCTCGACATCCTCGACGACGTGGGGGACCAGTCCCTGGAGTACTTCGCCGCGGTCTCGGAGCTGGAGTTGACCCCCGGGGAGCTGTCGAAGCGCGTCCGGGCGCTCAACCAGATCGGCAGTGTGCGGATCTCGCAGGGAGACCTGGAGGCCGCCCGGGTGGCTTTCGAGCAGTCCCTCCGTCTCGCGACGGACCTCGCCGCCCGCGACCCCTCGAACGGCGAGTGGCTGCGGGGGGTCGGAGAGGCGCAGTTCTACCTCGGGTCGGTGGCCTACTCCAAGGGCGACCTGACGGAGGCCGAGACCTGGTTCGAGCGCTACCGCGAGCTGGCGGAGCGCCTGGTGGCGCTGGATCCGGAGAACCCCGACTGGCGCATGGAGCTGGCCTACAGCCACACGAATCTCGGGGCCCTGTACGAGGCGCGCGGGGAGATGGACCGGGCGCTGCCGGAGATGGCGGCCGCCATCGAGATCAAGGAGGAGCTCCTGGCGCGCAGCCCGGACGACCCGGAGCGTCTCGAGAGCGTCGCGAACGGTCTCTCTTGGCTCGGGACGGGCCGGGAGACCGTGGGGGACCTCTCCGGCGCCCTCGCCGCGTTCGAGCGCGAGGCGGCGATCCGCGAGCGGCTCCTCGGGATGGAGCCCGAGAACGCCGAGTATCGCTACCTCGCGGCGCTGAGCCACCACCACCTGGGGAGCCTCTTCCAACTGACGGGCCGGGCGAGCGAGGCGCGGGTCGAGATGAAGTGGGACGTGCGGCTGGGCGAACGCCTCGTCCTCCTCGACCCGACCAACGCCGACTGGCGTCACCAGCTCGCCGCGAGCCGGGCGCGACTCGGGCGCCTCTTCCTGCAGCTCGGCGACGCCGGGGCGGCCCTGGAGCTGGTGGCCCAGGCGGCGTCGAGCCTGGAGGGCCTGGTCGCCGAGGATCCGACCAACGCCGCCTGGAGCCGGGACCTCGGGAGATCGCTCATCGATCTCGCGGCCGTCCGGTTGGCCCGGGCCGAGACGGCGGCCGCCCTCGGATCCGCGGACGGCGCCATCGAGCGTCTGGCGGCGTTGCGGCGGGAGGTCCCGGACGACCCGCGCGTCGTCCGACTGTTGGCCGAGGGCTGGCTGGCCCGGGCCCGGGTGCTCTCGCGGCTGGACCGCGGCGGCGCCGCGCGGGAGGCGGCCGAGCGGGCCGCGGAGCTCCTGGGGCCCTTCGCCGTCGTCAGCTCGGACCATCGGATCCTCGCCCCCTGGGCTCGGGCCCTGGCGCTGACCGGCCGGCGGGGCGAAGCCGAGTCCATTGCCCGCCGACTCGCGGGGATCGGGTACGATTCCGAGATGCTCTTGCGCTTCCCCGCACCGGGAGTGGCCGCGGTGGCAGGGGGTCGTCCCCGGGCAACCCGCGCGCTTCGAACCAGGAGGATCGACCGATGGCTCTCAAAGCAACCTATACCGTGACCTGGAACTCCTCCGCCGGTGAGGCGGAGATCGCCGGCCCCACCGCTCCCCCGGAGCTCGACACCGGAGATACCGTCAAGGTCGTCTTCAGCATGCCCGGGTCCGTGACGGTGAACCGCGTCGGGTTCTTCGCCAACAAGCTGGTCGGTGGAGAGGACGCGAAGGACACTGACGCCCCGCGGGGGGTCTGGACCCCCAACGGGTCGACGGGTCTCACCGCCTACTCGGTCTCGGACGCGAGCGGAGAGGTCGTCATCGAGGACATCGAGGAGCCCACGGTCGACAAGAAGTACTGGTTCGGCGTCGAGGGCACGCTGCAGATGACCACCGGCACCCAGGAGTGGCACGTGGACCCCGAGCTGATCAACAAGAAGAAGGGGTGAGCGCCGGGGCCCGATCGTCGGACCGCGCCCGGTCGGCCAGACGCCGCGTCAACGCGTGGGCGAGCATGATCGGCATGGGGCCGGCCCCGCCCGGGTCGACGCCCATGGCGATGTCGGGAGACTGCTCTGGGGCTCGGGCGCGCCCCTGGGCGGTCTCGACGACGCCCGGTACGACGAGCTCGCCACAGAGTTCCGGTCCGGTGACACCCTGTTGTTGCTGAGCGACGGGCTACCGGAGCTCGCCGGCCCGTCGGGGCAGCCCTTCGGTTATCTCCGTCTGCGCGCCGGGTTCCTGGGCGTCGCCTCCGAGTCGCCCGAGCGGATCGTCGCCGCCCTCGCCGCCGCCGGCCGGAGCTGGCTGGACGGCGGCGAGCTGGCGGACGACATGACCTTCGTCGTCGTGCGCCGCTGCTAGCCTGGCCTTCTCACCGGGTGTCGTTGCGAGAGGCCGTAGGTGCCTGGAGATGCAAGCGCCTGGAGATGCAAGGCTTGCGACCGAGGGCGACGCAGTCGTACTGTCTGTACGTCGAGGAGCCCGAGCGGAGCGTAACGCCGCAGATTCAGGTACATACGGTTTCGTAGTAGACAATTGGTGAGAA
>CAJQNK010000135.1 GCA_905479655.1 uncultured bacterium
GGGATTGGAAGCAGGAATCCGGTTCGACCATCACGCGCCAAATGCGCCGGATGGGTGCCTCGACCGACTGGGCGCTCGAATACTTCACCATGGATGAGCCGCTCTCCGAAGTCGTGCGTGAAGTGTTCGTCACGCTCTTTCGCCAGGGCCTGATCTACCGCGGCAAGCGCCTGGTCAACTGGGACCCGGCACTGCTCACCGCGGTCTCCGACCTCGAGGTGGTCAGCGAGGAGGAGGAAGGCCGGATCTGGGAGCTGCGCTACCCGCTCACCGACGGCAGCGGCTACCTGAGCGTGGCCACCACCCGGCCCGAGACCATGCTCGGCGACACCGCGGTGGCGTTCCATCCCGACGACGACCGCTATCGACACCTGGTCGGGAAGACGGCCACCCTACCGCTGGTCGGCCGGCGCATCCCCTTCATCCAGGACGAGCTGGTGGACCCCGAGTTCGGGACCGGGCTCGTGAAGGTCACGCCCAGCCACGATCCGGCCGACTTCGAGATGGGCCGGCGCCACGACCTCGACTTCGTGCAGGTGATCGATCGTCTCGGCCGGATGACCCCCGCCGCGGGCGAGCCGTGGTCGGGGCTGGATCGGTTCGAGGCGCGTCGGCGGGTGGTGGCGGCGCTGGAGGAGCAGGGGTACCTCGTGGGCGTCGACGACTACGAGCACAACGTCGGGCACTGTCAGCGCAGCGGCGTACCCATCGAGCCCCTGGTCTCCACGCAGTGGTTCTGCGAGGTCTCCGGCATGGCGCGCCAGGCCCTCGAAGCGGTGCGGGACGGACGGATCGAGCTGGTCCCGGACAGTTGGGAGAAGACCTGGGCCCACTGGCTGGAGAACATCAAGCCGTGGTGCATCTCACGCCAGCTCTGGTGGGGGCATCAGATCCCCGCCTGGTACGACCCCGAGGGGAACTGCTGGGTGGCCCACGACGTGGACGAGGCCGCCCGCGCGGCGGGGGTCACGCCCGACCAGCTGCGCCGGGACGAGGACGTCCTCGATACCTGGTTCTCTTCGGCGCTGTGGCCGTTCTCGACTCTCGGATGGCCCGAGGAGACCCCGGACCTGGGCACCTTCTACCCGACCAGCGTGATGGTCACCGGTTTCGACATCCTGTTCTTCTGGGTGGCCCGCATGGTCATGACGGGGATGCACTTCACAGGCGAGGTCCCGTTCCACACGGTCCACCTCACCGGGCTCGTGCGCGACGCCGACGGACAGAAGATGTCCAAGACCAAGGGCAATACGGTCGATCCGCTGGACCTGGTGGGCGACTACGGCGCGGACGCGGTGCGCTTCACCCTGGCGATCCTCAACAGTCCGGGACGCGACATCCCGCTCGACCCGGAGCGGATGGCGGGGTACCGAGCCTTCGGCAACAAGATCTGGAACGCCGTGCGCTTCGCCCTGTCGCGGATCCCGGAGGGCACCCGCTTGCCGGAGAGCTTCGAGATCGGGGAGCTGGCGGCTCCTGAGCGTTGGATGCTGTCGCGGCTGTCGCGGGTGGCGGGGGAGGTCGACGAGCGGTTCGAGCAGTTCCGCTTCGACGAGGCCTGCCACCGGCTGTACCACTTCTTCTGGGGCGACCTCTGCGACTGGTACATCGAGATGTCGAAGCCGGCTCTATCGGGTGAGGCGCCTCGGCCGCAGGTCGCGGAGGTCCTGCTGACCGCCCTCGACCGCAGCTTGCGGCTGCTGCATCCGGTCATGCCGTTCCTGACCGAGGAGCTGTGGCAGCGTCTTCCCGACCACAACTCCGTCCACCCGGAGACGATCTGTCTGGCGCCCTATCCGAAACCGGTCGCGGGTTGGGAGGATGCCGCGGCGGAGGCCGGGATCGACCGCTTCGCCGAGATCGTGTCGCGGGTCAGGACGCTGCGCGCGGAGTTGCGGATCTCCCCCCGGGATCCCATCGGGCTGTGGCTCTGGTCGGACGGGGACGATGCCGTGAGTGGCCTCGCCGAGCTCGAGCCGCTGGCGCGCTTCCTGCTCCGCCTCGAGGATCTGCATCTGGAGCCCGCGCCGTCGAGCGCCCACCGGGACCGGGTAGCCGGGCTCGAGCTGGGGCTCACGGCGTCGGACCGGGACCTGGGTCGGGAGCAGCGCGAGGACGTCGAGCAGGAGGCCGCCGACGTGGAGTTGGAGATCGGGCGGGTCGATGCCCAACTGGCCAACGACCAGTTCGTGGCCAAGGCGCCGGCGGCGGTGGTGGAGCAGAGGCGCCAGCGCCGTGCCGAGTTGGTCGAGAGGCTGGAGACGCTCCGGTCCGCCTTGAAGGCGGCGGAGTAGCTGGAGACCCGATGTCGCCCTTCGGAGAGTGGAGCCGGGCCCTCAGGCGGTCGTCGGCCCTCAGGCCGTGGGAGCTGGTCGTGATGCGAACGGTCCCTTCGACTCACGAGTTCGCCCGCCTCTGCCTGGAGCGGATCGAAGAGGCGGTGGACGGCCGTCGCCCCGGCCTCTTCGTCGCCTGGGAGCAGACGGCGGGCCGGGGTCGGCACGGGCGGTCGTGGGCCAGTCCGCCGGGCGCGGGGGTCTACCTCACCGTGTTCGCCCGCGGTGAGGTGGAGGATCTCGGAGACATCCCCGTGCGGATCGCCGTCGCCCTGGCCTCCCGGATCGCGAGTTGGACGGACGATCGCTGTCGGCTGAAGTGGCCCAACGACCTCCTCGTCGACGGCGGGAAGATCGGTGGTATCCTCATCGACGCGGTCCACGGCGGCGGCGCCCCCTGGCTGTTCGTCAGCGTCGGGATCAACCGGGAGGTGCCGGAGGTGGCCGGGGACGGTCTGCGCCCCACCGGGCTCGTCGCGGAGTGCGCCGAACCGCCGTCTCTGGCGGCGATGACCGAGAGCCTGGCCGTGGCGGTCCTCGGCGCCCTCGATCCCGGCGCGGACGGGCCGGCAACCGCGATCGAGACCTACCGGCTGATGTCGGCGCACGCGCCGGGTGAGACGCTCCGCTGCCGTCTGGCTGACGGGGTCGTGGAGGGGATCTTCCGCGGCTTCGACGACGACGGACACCTGCGTCTCGAGACCCGCGACGGCTTGACGGCGTTGAGCGCGGGCGAGGTCGTCCCCGGATGAGCGGCGCCGGCGACACTGAGCTGCTGGTGGCCCTCGACGTGGGCAACACCCAGACGGTCGTGGGCTGCTACCGCGGCGACGATCTGATCGGGCACTTCCGACTGTCGACCGACCGCGAGCGCACGCCGGACGAGTACGGAGCGCTCCTGCTGCCCCTGCTCGCCCGGATCGGGGTCGGTGACCCCGAGTCGGTCGACGGCCTCGTGATCTCGTCCGTCGTGCCGCCCTTGCGCCCGACCTTCGAGCGGCTCGGCTGGGAGTACTTCCGGCGCCGACCGCTCTTCGTCGAGCCCGGCATCCGCACCGGTCTGCCGATCCGCTACGAGAACCCGTCCGAGGTCGGAGCCGATCGCATCGTCAACGCCGTTGCGGCGCGCAGCCTGTACGGCAGCCCGGTGGTCGTCGTGGACTTCGGCACGGCGACTACCTTCGACGTCGTGAACGACGCCGGCGAGTACGTGGGAGGCCTCATCGCGCCCGGCATCGCCATCTCGGCGGAGGCCCTCTTCGCCCAGGCGTCGCGTCTCTACCGGGTCGACCTCCGGAAGCCCGACGAGGTGGTCGGCCGCAACACGGGCGCGGCCATGCAGTCAGGCATCTACTGGGGCTACATCGGCCTCGTGGACGGGCTTCTCGAGAGGCTGCGGGAGGAGCGCGGGGAGCTCGGGCGCGTGATCGCTACCGGGGGGCACGCCGAGATGATCGCCGAGGGCTCGCGACTCCTGGACGAGGTCGACCCGCTCCTGACCTTCGTGGGGCTGAAGATCATCCATGACCTCAACCGCTGACGGCGGCGAAGGCGCCTACTTCCGCTCGATCGAGGCGACCTTCGTCGCGCTGCGGGGGGCCCCGCTCCTGCTCTCGCCCGAGGACTACGGCGTGGCGCGGGACTGGTACCGGAGAGGAGTCCCGCTGGAGTTGGTGCGCTCGGCCCTCGCCGAGGTGTTCGCCCGGCGCCGGAAGAAGACGGACCCCGGGCGGATCAACAGCCTGAGGTACTGCGTCCCGTCGGTCGAGGCCGCGATCCGGCAGAGGATGGAGCTCGCCGGCCCGCCCCGCCGTCCGCCCACCCGCTCCGACGAGCGCGATCTCCAGGAGCGTCTCCGGCGGCTGTCCGCGGCCCTGCCGACGACGTTGCCCGAGCGGGCGTCGTGGGCAGGACGGATCCTGGCGCTCGGCGGCGATGTCGCCGGGATCTAGGACGCCCTCTCGGTTCTCGATCGTGAGCTCCTCGACTCCCTCGTGGAAGAGCTGCAGGACGCCGCACGCGAGGAGCTCGAGACCGCGGCCCGGGACGACCTCGCGACGGTTCTCGGACGCCTGTCGCCCGAGGAGCGGGAGGCGGCGATGGGTCGCTGGCTCCGTGCCGCGGTCCGCCGGCAGAGGGGGGTGCCGGTGCTCTCCCTGTTCCACGAGCTCGCCGGCGAGTGAGCGATTCCGGGCTCGTTTCGCGTCCATCCAGGGCGTGAGACGAGTTCGTCGGCTTCCCCTCGCGCTCCCGGCCGCGGCCGTCGCCCTCGGGGCCATGGTCTCCCTGGGGGCGGTCTATCGCCCGGTGCCCGGTCTGGTCCTCCTCGCCGGGTTGGGTGCCGCGCTGGGTGGGTCGCCGGGTCTGTTCGTGGCCGGGGTGGCCGGTGGCTGCGTCGCGGGTGTGGTGGGAGCGGGTGATCGGGGAGCCGGCCCGGTCCTCGATCGACCGGCCACCGTCGCCTTCGAGCTGTCGAGCGCGTGGCGACGCGACGGGGATTCGTGGATCGGTCGGGGTCGGTCCCTCCGGTTCCGCCAGGCGGACCGCGTCGGACTCTGGCGGGAGGCGATCGTCGTCGCTCTCCGGTCCCGGGATCCGGCGCCCTCGGGGAGCCGCTTCCGGGCGACGGGGCTGCTGCGTCGGCGCCATGCTCCGAGGAATGGTGGAGCCGGGAGACCGGGACCGCTCCGGCTGACCGTTCCCCATCCCGGGTTGGTCGGCTCCCTGCACGGATCGCCCTGGAGGGACCGCGTCCTCCGGCTGCGCTCCCAGATCGGGGATCGACTGGCGAGAGCGGGCGGGGGAGGCGCTCTCGCTCGGGCCCTGGCCCTGGGCGACACGTCCCGGCTACCGGAGAGCTGGCTCCGGGGTCTGCGCCGAAGCGGTCTGAGCCATCTGGTGGCCGTCTCCGGTCTGCACGTCGGTCTGGTTGCGGCGGCCGTGTGGTGGCTCACGGGCTGGTGGGGCCGGCTCGGCCGAGCGCTGGCGACCGCCGGGGCGATCTCGGCCTACGCCCTGGTGGCCGGGGGACGACCCTCGGTTCAGCGGGCCGCCGTGGCTGGACTTCTCGCCGTGGTAGCGATGGCCTGCGGGCGGCCCCCGGCGGCGGGCAACGCCCTGGCCGCGGCGGTCCTGGGTCTCTCGATCGTCGACTCCCGCGTGTGGCTGGATCTGGGCTTTCGGATGAGCGTCGGGGCCACGGCCAGCCTTCTGGCCCTCTCGGCCCGGCTGGAGGACCGGTTCTCGGCGTTGCCGAGGGGGCTCCGGCGCTCCCTCGCCGCCACGGCGGCCGCGCAGTTGGGCACGGTTCCGTTCGCTGTCTCCGTCCACGGGTACCTGCCGCTGGCGGCCGGGCCGCTGCACCTGATCGTGTTGCCCTGGCTGCTGGTCGTCCTCGGCCTGGCCGCTCTCTACCTGGGGGTGGGTTGGGTGGGGCCGAGCGGCCTGCTCGCCCTCGGCCTCGAGCGCGCCCTCGGATGGGCGAGCTCGCCGCTCGAGGGGCTCAGCCGGCTGCCGGCCGGGCCCTGGTGGGGCGTGCCGGCCAGCGCTTCGATGGGGCTCCTCTCCGTCCTGTGCGTCGGCACGGGTCTGGTCGCAGCGCGGGTGAGGGCGGGGCCCGCGTGGCTCTGCGCCATCGTCCTCCTGGCGCAGGGGGGCGTCGCCAGCGTCCCGCCGCGTCTCGAGTTGGTGGTCCTCGACGTGGGGCAGGGGGATGCCATCCTCCTGCGGGATGGGACGGAGGCCATCCTCGTGGATGGCGGCGGGTGGTCGCGAGGGGACCTGGGCGGGCGTCTTCTGGTGCCGGCCCTGGCCAGGCTCGGGGTCGACCGACTCCGGGCGCTGGTGCTGACCCACCCGGATCGGGACCACTGTGCGGGCCTCGTCGAGGTGGCCTCGTATCTGCGGGTGGGGGAGGTGTGGATCGGTCCGGGTTGGCGGGGCGACCCCTGCGCGGCTCGCCTCCTGGCGGTGGCGGGCGCACGGCCCCGGGCGCTCTGGCGTGGCGTCGTGCTGCCGTGGCGTCGATGGCGGGTCGAGGTCCTCGGACCGCGGGCGGGAGCGCGGCGGGGCCGGAACGAGCGCTCCCTGGTCCTGCGCGCGGAGGCCGGCGGGCGTAGCGTCCTGTTGACGGGAGACATCGGCGCCGAGACCGAAGCCCGTCTGCTCGCCGGGGCGATGCGGGCGAGGCTCCCGGTCGACGTGCTCAAGGTGGCCCACCACGGAAGCGGCTACAGCACGCTCGGGGCGTTCCTGCGCGGCGCCGCTCCGCGTCTCGCGGTCGTCTCGGTCGGCACGGGCAATCCCTACGGCCACCCGTCCCCCGCGCTGTGGGGCCGGCTCGCCCAGGCGGGCGTGCCCCGACTGCGAACGGACAGGGACGGTCAGATCCGGATCCGCATCGAGTCTGGCCGGCCCCTCGTCGTCTCCCTACCCGGCCCCGGCAGGAGAGCCGAGAACCCCTGATCGGAGGAGCCGCGATGCCGCCGTCGACCGAGGCCGGAGGGGCGATTCGGCGCCCCGGGCCATCGAATCCACTCCCTCGTCAGGCGGAGGCCTGCAGCACCTCCTCGTTGAACAGGCTGTTGACGATCTCCAACTGCTCCGAGATGACCGTCTTGCCCTTGCCCGTCAGCGTGTAGTAGATGCGCGGCCGGCCACCCCGCTCGGGAACGGGCTTGCTCTCGTAGCTCTCGACGAGACCATTGCGCTCGAGCGAGCGGAGGGCCGGGTAGACGCTGCCCTGGTGGAGGACGACGCGGCCCTGGGTTCGGTCCTTCACTCTCTCGATCAGCTCCAGTCCGTATCCGTCTCCGAATCCTAGAACCTGGAGAAGCGTGGTCTTTGCGTTGAGCGGGGGTACGAGCATGGTGTCCTCCTTGCGTCGAGTCCGTGTCGTCGGGTCGCCGGAGACCTGCTTCCGGCGGGACAGATCGTGCCCCGAGGGGCCGCGGTGGGTGATTTTCTCCGTCATTAGAGAAAGTTGCCGCTGGAGCCGGTTTTCTGACACCGAAGATTTCGTTTTCGCCGCACGACGGCGCCGGAGCTTCCCCGTTTCCCCCCCCCATGGCGTGCCCACGAGGCCCTGCGCAGGGGGACCGGGTCGGTCCCACGGCGGCCCGTGGGTAGACTCCCGCGTGTGGTGGAGAGCGGCTTCCCGGAGACCCTGATCGCGATCGTCGGCCCGACGGCGGTGGGCAAGACCTCCGTGGCGCTGGAGCTGGCCGAGCGGCTCGACGGCGAGATCGTCAACGCCGACAGCCTCCAGGTCTACCGGGGCCTCGACCTGGGTACCGCCAAGCCCACCGCGGAGGAACGAAATCGCGTACCTCACCACCTCCTGGATATCCTGAATCCCGACGAGGAGTTCTCGGCGGGCGAGTTCGTCCGTCGGGCCCGACCCGCGCTCGCGGAGATCGCGGAACACGGTCGCGCCGCCCTCCTCGTCGGCGGCAGCGGGCTCTATCTGCGGGCGCTCCTGGACGGAATCAGCCCGATGCCGACGGTCCCGCCGGAGGTTCGGGAAGAGCTGATGCGGCAGCTGGAGAGCGAGGGCCTCGCCTCCCTGCGCCGAGAGCTGGAGAGAGTCGACCCGGAGACCGCGCGGAGGGTCGAGGAGAACGATCCCCAGCGGACCGTCCGAGCCCTCGAGGTCGCGCGCGCCTCGGGGCGTCCGCTCTCGTCCTGGCAGTCCGATCGACCCTTCGGAGAGCGTCCGCTCCAGGCCTTTCGGATCGGTTTGACGCTCCCGCGAGCGATCCTGTACGATCGCATCTCCGCCCGCGTCGGTCGGATGCTCCGGGATGGGTGGGTGGAGGAAGTGAGAGGCCTGCTGGATGCAGGTCTCCGGCCTTCAGCGCGTGCATTTCAGGCTCTCGGTTATCGGGAACTCGTGCTCTATATCCGCGGGGAGCTGGCACTCGAGGAGGCGACGGAGAGGATCGTGAGAGCCACCCGACGATTCGCCAAGAGGCAATGGACCTGGTTCCGCCGCGATCCGAGAGTCCGATGGCTTCCGTCTGACGGGCCGCGGACCGTCGTTTCCGAGATTCTGGCGATCCTGGATCGGGACGACCCAGGGAGGGGTCATGTCGAAACCTAATATCAATATCCAGGACGGATTCCTGTTTCAGAGTCTCAAGGCCAATCGGAACATGGCCGTCGAGCTGGTCACCGGAAGTCATCTCCGAGGTCCCATCCGACGCTTCGACCGCTTCGCCCTGGTCATCGAGGCCGAGGGTCGCGAGGTTCTCGTGTACAAGCATGCGATCGCGACGATCTCGGAGGCCGAAGCGGACGCCTGATATCGTGGGTCGAAGAGGGCTTTGGCTGGCCACCGTCCTGGCCCTGGGTCTCGGGGGCTGTGGGGGGGTGGCCGAGCCGCCGACAACCCGTGCTGTCGTCGACGTGGTGGATGCGCGTCTGCTGCCGGATCCGGCCCTCGGCTATCCGGGTGCACTCGATCCCGTGGAGGCCAGGGAGCTCTCCGCGGCGCGCGATTCGCTCATCCGATCGGGTGCGGTGGAGGCCGCGCTGGCGCTAGCCGATCGGCTCCTCGGGCGGGATCCCGGCCTCCAGCCGGCGCGGGTCCTGGCGGCGGAGGCGATGGTCGTCGACGGGCGATCCTCCGAGGCCGTCGCGGAGCTCGAGCCGGTCGTGCTGGAGCTTCCGGGGTACACGGCCGCGCAGGTCGTCCTGGGTCTGGCTGCGGAAGGAGCGGACGACGTGCCCCGGGCGCACGAGGCGTTCCGGGCCGCGGCCCCGGCGTTCGCGGCGGCCGCAGAGCGGGCGCAGGCGACCCGCGAGCGGGCGCTGGAGATCGTCTCGAGACGCCTGGAGTCCTCCCTGGGGACGGGGCGTCTGTCGGACGCCGCCCAGGATCTGGAGCGCCTCGAGCGGTGGGCGCCCGACGATGCCCGGACCCTGGAGTCACGGGCCGCCTTGGCGCGTGCCGAGGGTGACGCCCAGGCCGAGCTGGCGGCCCTGCGCCGTCTCGCGGAGCTGGGCCCCGGGGAACGGGAGCTCGAGACCCGGGTCGCTCTCCTCGAGCTGGAGGCGGGCGACGCCGGCGAGGGCCTGAGACGCTTCGAGGAGCTGTCGAGCCGCTTTCCCGGTGATCCGGAGATCGCCGCGGGTCTGACGCGAGCGCGGTTCCTGTGGCGGCTCCAGCTCCTCCCCGCCGACGTTCGGGAGCTGGTGGGCCGGCCCCGTCTGAATCGCGGCGAGACGGCGGTGCTTCTCTACTGGCTCTTCCCCTCTCTACGCTTCGGCGCCACGGGAGGGCGCATCGCGACGGACGTCCTCGACCACCCGCAGCGGGACGCCATCATCCGCGTCGCGAACGCCGGGGTTCTCGAGGTGGACGAGACACTGCACCAGTTCGACCCGGATCGTCCCGTGACCCGCGCGGAGGTCCTGGCCGGGCTCCTGCGCCTGCTGGCGGCAGCCGATCCGCCGGCGGGGTGTGTAGGAGGGGATCGGCCGGGCGCCCGGCCGTCGGAGGAGAGGGTCTGCGCCGCGGCCGCGCGGTGCGGGCTGCTGGACGAGTCGAGCGGCTGCCTCCCGGCCGGTCCGGTCTCCGGGTCGTGGGCCGTGGAGCGCAGCAGGGAGGCTCTGCAGCGGCTGGGTGTCGAGTGACCGTCGGACTGGCGAACCTCCTGACTCTCCTGCGGATGGGTCTCGTCCCGATCTTCGTGATCGCCGTCCTGGGAGGCCGTCCAGGCCAGGCCCTCCTGGTCTTCGCCGTGGCCGGGGTGACCGATGCCCTGGACGGCTTCGTCGCTCGTTGGAGTGGACAGATCACCCGCCTGGGCTCCTATCTGGACCCGGTGGCCGACAAGCTGCTCCTGATGACGGCCTTCGTGGTGCTGGCGGTGCCCGGAGTGCACGGCGGGATCACCATCCCCGTCTGGATCACGGTGCTGGTCCTGACCCGCGACCTCCTCATCGTGATCGTCGCCCTGGTCCTCTACCTCGCCCAGGGGCACGCGGATTTCCCGCCGTCCCTCCTGAGCAAGGCCAACACGACGGTTCAGATCGTCTCCGTGGTGCTGGTGCTGGCGGTGGGTCTCGAGCCGCGGCTCGAGACCCTCGCGCGTGTCGCGCTCTGGCTCACGGCCTTCACGACGGTGGCGTCGGGACTGGACTACGTCCGGCGGGTCCACTCCATATCGCAGAAGACCGAGTCGCTGTAGCGCGGCGTCGGATGCGGAGCCGGATCGACCCCGGCGTCGACGGTGTCGGGCCGCGCGTCCGAGACGGCGCCGGGCGGGGCGTCCCGGCGGGAGATCTCCTCCCTCGGGGAGCTCCGGCCGGTGGTACATTGAGCGTCGTTCGCTGCCCCCTCGCACCGTCTTCCGCCGGAGCCTGAATGTCCTCCTCGTTCGTCCATCTACATCTCCACAGCAGCTACTCGCTCCTGGACGGGGCCAACCGCATCGACGACGTCGTCGCCGCGGCCGCCGAGGCCGAGATGCCCGCCATGGCGCTGACCGACCACGGCAACATGTTCGGCGCCATCGACTTCTATCGCAAGGCGAGGCGCCAGGGCGTGAAGCCGATCCTCGGCATCGAGGCCTACGTCGCGCAGGGCAGCCGGGTGGATCGGGATCCCGCCCGGGGACGGAGCAACCACCTGGTGCTCCTCGCCCGCGACGAGACCGGGTACCGGAACCTCCTGAAGCTCACCTCGCGCTCCTACCTCGAGGGCTTCTACTACAAGCCCAGGATCGACCACGAGCTGCTTCGAGACAACGCGGAGGGTCTCGTCGGGCTCTCGGCCTGCCTGAAGGGCGAGGTCACCGAGATGGTCGTCCAGGGGCGCGAGCGGGACGCGGAGCGCCGCGCCGCGGAGTATCGGGAGATCCTGGGAGACGGCAACTTCTTCCTGGAACTGCAGGACCACGGCATCGAGGACCAGCGTCTGGCGAACGACGTCCTGCGCCGGATTTCTGCCCGGACCGGGATCCCCCTGGTGGCGACCAACGACTGCCACTACCTGCGGTCGGACGACGCGTTCGCCCACGACGTCCTCCTGTGCGTGGGCACCCAGCGGGCCCTGACGGACACG
>CAJQNK010000136.1 GCA_905479655.1 uncultured bacterium
TGCTGGCCTGGCCGCCTCCTACGGTTGGGACCTGCCCAGCGGTCCCGCGATCGTCTGCGTCCTCGGCCTGTTCCTGGCGCTCTTCGCCGCCTGGCGGACGGTGCGCGGTCGGATGGCCGCCGCGGGCTGACTCCGTCGGGCGCCTCGCAGTGCCCCTCGCGGGGGTCGAGCTGAGCGGGGCAACCCGAGGCCGTCGGAGCCGTAGGTGGGTCCATGGCGAACGTCTCGCTCGTCCTGCTCACCGCGGCCCTGGCCCTCCCGGGCCCCGCCGCCGCCGCCCCCGCCGAGCCCGTCGAGGTCACCTACCTGGCCAACGAGGGCTTCCTGATCGCGCGCGGAGAGCGCAAGGTGCTGGTGGACGCGTTGTTCCCGGGGATCCCGAACTACCCGGTGGCCGGCGCGGAGCTCGTCGCGGACATGGTGGCCGGCGAGCCACCTTTCGACGGCGTCGACCTCGTGCTCGTTAGTCACTTCCATCGGGACCACTTCGGCGTCGCGGAGGTCGGGCGTTTCCTGGCCTCCCAGCCGGAGGCGGTCTTCGTGTCGACACCGCAGACCGTCGAGGCGCTCGCCGCGGCGGGGAGCCCGCCCGCCGACCGGGTCCGTGCGCTATGGCCGGAAGAGGGCGCGTCCGTCCGCGTCGAGATCGTCGGCATCGGCCTCACCGCCCTGAACCTCCATCACGTTCGCGGGCCGCGCCCGACCCAGAACCTCGGCCTCCTCGTCGACCTCGACGGCTTCCGCGTCCTCCACGTCGGCGACACGGAGGTCTCCGCCGAGGAGATTCGGCCGCTCGGCCTGGACTCGATGGAGATCGACCTGGCACTGCTGCCGGACTGGCTGCTGGCGGAGCCGGCCTGGGCCGGCGTGGTCGAGGCGATCGCCCCCGGGGCGCTGATCGCGATGCACGTCGCCGAGCCCAGCGCGCCAGCGTCGTGGTTCGGAGCTGCGGGCAGCCGGGCCGGCCGCGTGGAGCGGATCCGGGGGGAGCATCCCGGAGCGTGGATCGCCACCGAGCCGATGGCGAAGCGGGTCTTCGTCGACTCGGCGCCGTAGGATCCCTGCGCTAGGATTCCGTGCGGAAGCGCTCGGGGGCTGGTGCCTCCCGCGGTCTTCAAAACCGTAGTCCGGCGCTGTTAGCGGTGTCGGGGGTGGGTTCGATTCCCATGCGCTTCCGCCAGTGTCTATAGGCGGTTTCGGCGATGGGAGGCCGAGCGCGGGGAACCGCGGGAGAGCGAGAGACCCGTCCATGGTCCACTGGTGGTCCAGTTGAGATTGCGAGAAGGGGAGAAGGGGAGTGGAGCGATGAATAGAACGCTACGGACTCGGATCCTCATCCTGCTGGCCCAGCAAGAGCGCGAGGACCCGTCTCGCTACAAGGATGACTCCGATCTCGCGGAGGCCCTCGGGGCGGATCGGGCGGAGGTCCAACGCCAGCTCGAGAACCTCGATGAGCAGGGCCTCGCCGACCTCGTGAAGACGTTCGGCGGCCACAGCGCCAGGATCACCCCGCGCGGTCGCTTGGTCGTCGAGGAGGTCCAGGAGCGCCTAAGCGAGCAGGAGCCCGACGATCGGCGCCCGATCGGCTTCTGACGTGAGCGGCCTCGTTCCGTGGTTCCGTCGAGCCCTGGAGACGCCGAAGGGCTTCTACCTCCTCGTCCTCGTGGCGATCGTCGGGACCACTGTCGGAGGAGCGGTGTTGCTGCTCTGGCCGTGGGGGCTCGAACAGCTCGGGGTGGCCTTCGCCTACCTGGCCGGCAGCTGGACCCTGCCCCGGTGGGCAGTCCTGGTGGCCCTCCTGGCGCTCCTGATGCTCGCCGCTCCGTGGACTCTGCGCATCATCCGCCGGGAACCAAGGTGGCGCCGATACCGCGAGGACCGCATTGGGGAGCTCGCCTGGACCTGGGAGTGGATGAGCGACTCGACGAAGGCTCGGCCGAAGGCCTGTGGCCTCAGGCCCCACTGCACCTGGTGCCTCCGCGAGCTCGAGCTCTACGATCAGGTCGTCCGGGGTCACGGGGAGGTGCCATCGGAAGCGGTCGCAATCTGCGCGGAATGCAACGAGTCATACTTTCCAGGCCATCGGCGGGACTGGACCCACCAGGAGGTCGCTCGAGAGGTAGAGCGTCGTGTCCGGACTGGGCAGTACCGCCCGCGTCGCCTGAGGCCTCACACGAAGCCGGCAGCGGGCACCTAGACCGGTGCTGGGCTGGGAGAGTCGCAACCCCGAGGCGACGACCAAGGAGAAGAACCTTAATGAATCTAATCCGATCTACGAGCTTCACTACCACGACCCCGACGAGGACGCACTGCCGACTGCATGCGAGGGCCTTGAAGGCGTCTCTTACCTGTCCCTGGGCGATGCGAGGGACGCTTCCGTGGAATGGTGGGAGCGGCAGGCGCTCGAGACCCAAGGCCGGAAGCGGGTCGTGGTTGTCGAGCGAACTCAGGGGTTTCGGCCGTGTGCGTCGTACAACGGTTACGTTTGGACGGACGCACCGCCGGGGTAGGGCTGGTTGTCCGCCGGTCAGGCGTTCTCTGGCGGCCTGCGGCGTCACGCCTTCGGCGTTGCCGTCCTGGATGGGGGGTGGCCCCGGAACAAGAGGGGCCGCAGCGCCCGGGGTGACGCCGCGGGCTACCGTTGACGGTTCGCGCACCTCTTCACGTCCAGAGTCCATGCGTCGTAGGTCGCGACAAGCCACCCGGCCGCTTTTAGGAGCTCGCCGGGGACGTCCGGCCCGATTCGGAGGTCCGACCTTGTCTTCGGGTGAGTCAGACGGTCCCGCAGCTCCAGTGCGTACCGGACGGCTGTCCAGCCACCATCCGAGCGGTCGACTCGCCTCGAGTGGCCGAACGTCGCAGAGAAGAGCTCAACGGTCTCGGCATACCTCTCGTAAGAAAAGATCCCGCCGCTGCTTGACCTTGGCTCGTACCCCATTCTCTCAAGGTGCCCCGCCGCTGCCCACGTCATGCCTTCGACGTGGGCGAGGAGGCTCCAGGCGAGCCTCCGGAAGCCCAGCTGCGATCTCGGAGTGAGCTCGATTCGCGCGCGCCTTGACCTTGTTCGATCGACCAGGAAGTCGACGGGCGCGCGGCCCATTGCGGTCCTAGTGTCGTGGCCTAGCACCGAGAGAAGTCGCATGACCCGCTGGAGGCTCTCCCACTCGGACCCTGCTTTCGGCTGCTCGATGCGAGGAGGCTCGACTCGGTCGGCGCGAGGGGGGTCGCCCAAACCGCATGCTGGAGCATCCAGAGACCTTGGCGCGCTCGCTCCGAGGCTCGTGACGGCCTCGCGAAGGTGCTCCAGAGTCGTTCTCTCGAACCACTCCAGGGCGAACGGCAATAGCTCTGCAGCCGTCGTGAGACCAGCCCTCTCGTCCGGCAGGAGATGAGAGGAGCTAGCCGGATGGGCGATCCTGTTCCGATACTTGACGAGATGCAGGAAGCGCTTCCAGTCCTCTCCGGAACGATCTAGCGTCACCTCGCTCGCAGTCGCTTCTGCGAGGGCTGCAAGGGCGGTCGCGAACCTCTTGGGGAGCTGTCGCCGGACCCTGCCGGGATCGCATTTCGGAGAGGCCTCGATCAGCTCCTCAAGACCGTCCGTGAATTGGAGCTCTTGCTCGTTCGCGAGCGAGAGGGCAAGGCGGCCCACGGCGTAGACGGTCCCTTCGATCCACGCATGTCCTTGCCGGATGCCGCTCCGGGTCCAGAAGGCCGCCTCAGCGAGAGATCCCTCGAGAGGCCTGGCCGTCGGGAGCCGTTGCTTCATCTCCTTGAGCCCATCGAACGCATCGAACCGGAGGGGCCCGAGGACTGACAGCGCCGCTGAGATGCCCCGTAGCAACGACCGCCTGAGGTGTGATCTCTCCTTGCGGTTCATCATTCCCCTCTTGATCGGAAGCGTCAGGAGATCGCCAACCTACGCGGCGCCGAGCCTCTTCGCATTCCTCGACAGCAGGGAGGGCTGCGCCCCTCAATGGTACATTTCCCTTGCGCGCCCTCCGAGACTTCCGGTGCCCCCTCTCTACGCCGACTTCGTCAGCCACTCGAGCAAGGACAACAACCGCGTTCGTGCGCTGGTCGACGTCATCGGCTGAGCCCGGTCATGATAATCAGTGTCTCCCGGAGCCTGGGTGATCACGCTGAGCGAGGGACGGGAGGGCTCGTCCCTCGGAGATCGTGATCAGGGGCGGCTCGCGCTCAGCATCATCCGCGCCCGGAGGGCGCGCCGGGCGGTTGGTGGAGGGCGGCGCGCGTGACGGATTGCCCCCCAGGGGGTTGACTTGCCCCCTGGAGGGCGTGTCTTCTTTCGGTGTTCGACGCCAAAAGGAGACACTCCCTTGTACCAGAGCCTGCTCGCCGACACCAGCTTCTTCTCGCTCCTCCTCGAGGTGGACCGCGACCTGGCCCGCGAGGCGCGCTCGGGCGGCTGCCCGTGGTGCGCCGGCGTGTTGCATCGGGCATGCTATCGCCGCAAGCCGCGGGGCGCTCCGGCGGGTCTGGGGCGCGAGCACGGGGAGCGGTGGAGCTTCTGCTGCGCGGTGGAGGGCTGCCGGCGTCGGGTGACGCCGGCGTCGGTGCGGTTCCTGGGGCGGAAGGTCTATCTGGGGGCGGTGGTGGTGCTGGCGGCTGCGCTGCGAGACGGTGCGACGCGGCGGCGGGTCGAGCGGTTGCAGAAGCTCCTCGGGGTGAGTCGGCGGACGCTCGAGCGCTGGCGCAAGTGGTGGCGGCAGACGGTGCCGAGGACGCGCTTCTGGCGAGCGGCTCGGGGGCGGTGGTCGCGGCCGGTGGTGGAGGAGGCGCTGCCGGCGAGCCTGCTGGCGGCGTTCGGTTCCGCCGCCCTCCCCCCCCTGAGGTGTCAGGCGCTTCGGGGAGAGTTGTTCTGCGGTGACCGGCCAGCGGCTATTGAGACCCCGGTGGGTGTTCCTTTCGCTGGCTCAGCACCCCGGCGTCGGCCCTGCGACCCTTCGAAGGGACCTGGAGAGGGCTCCGGCGGTCTCATCTCCGCCAACACCGTGACCTCAGCCCACACCTCGACCGGGAACGGCTCCGTTGCGGGTGT
The DNA here is from genome assembly GCA_905479655.1 of uncultured bacterium. Classification (GTDB taxonomy): domain Bacteria; phylum Acidobacteriota; class Thermoanaerobaculia; order Multivoradales; family JAHEKO01; genus CAJQNK01. Next base: position 5,063 of record CAJQNK010000136.1, read on the forward strand.
CGTTCGGTCACTTCCCTGGGGCGGTTGATCTCAGGGATCGGGGCCGCGGGCGGGGTTGCCTTCCTTCCCTCGCCAGAACGGCTTCGGCCGGGGGAAGGAGTGGGCCGG
>CAJQNK010000137.1 GCA_905479655.1 uncultured bacterium
CTGCGCACCTCACCGACCTTTCGCCGCTTCCTGATTCGGCGGGGAGCAGAAACCACCGTCGTGGACCTCGTCCTCGAGCGCGCGCCGCAGGTCGCGACGAAGACCCGCTACGGCGCTATCCGGGTCGACCCCCCGGAGGAGATCCTCGCCAACAAGCTGTGCACTCTCCTGTCGCGGGCCGAGCTGCGGGACCTCGTGGATGTCCGGGCCCTCGAGCTTGCCGGCTACCGCGTGGAGGATGCCCTCGTCCCGGCGGCCTGCAAGGACGCCGGCCTCACGGCGGCCCAGCTCGCTTGGGTTCTATCCGAGGTAGAGATAGGAGACGACGCCGAACCGCCCGGCGTAGGCGCCCGGGAGTTGCGCGAGTATCTCCATGGGCTCGTGCGCCGACTGTCTCGTCTCGCCCTGCCGGCCGGCTGAACCGGATCGGAAGGGGCGTCACTGAGCGAAGGCGAGCGCGTTCCGCGTCCATCCATTGTGAAATGGCGGGCGACCTCCGCTACGTGCCGCCCGGATCGCTGGTCGAGGTAGCCTGCGGCACGATCCCGGGCCGAGGCTCCACACGGGAGAGCAACCGCTTCGGCCGGCCGGACGAAACGGCAGAGCGGTGTCAGTGCCACTCTCCGAGCGATCGCGGCGCCCGATCGCGTCCATGTCTCTATGGAATGCCACGCGATCTGCGCTACGTGCCCCCGGGCTCCCTCGCCGAGCACGCCGAGGACACGGAGTTCGCGCTCGCTCCGCTGCCGCCCTGGAGGCATCTCCCCAAGGTCGAACGCCAGCGACTGGCCACCGAGCTCGCCCGGGAGTGCGAGGCCGAGGGTCATGCCCTTCGGCACAGGACCGGCAAGCCATGCCTCGGCGTCAAGAAGATCCTCCGCGCCGATCCCCACGACCAGCCCGCAAGCTTCCGCCCGACACCGAGGCCCCGCTTCCACGCCATCGAGCCCACCGTCCGCGTCGCCCTGGAGAAGGAGTACCGGAGGTTCGCCGACGCCTACCGCGATGCCGCCGCGGATCTCCTCGCCGGCCGCAAGGCGAGAGCATCTCCTGTCACTCGAAGGCCTGCGGGAGGAGCGCCTCGACCTGCGGGGACAGGGGGGTCGTCACGTCGAGCACGAGAGCAGCCTCGGTCGGCCTCAGCCGCGCCGGTCCGTCCTCGCCGGTCACCACCCGCGGCCGTCGCTCCGGCAACCGGAAGACGAGCGGCTCGGGCGCGTCGTTCTCCGGGTCGATCCAGCCGTGGAGGAGCCCCCAGGGGTCCACCGCTCCCCCGTCGAAGGCCGGCGGGATGCGGAAGCGTGGGTGCCCGAGCGGGTACGGACTCGGGGGCGCGGTTGTCACCCGGCCCTTGGCCAGCTCGCGCTCCGCGACTGCGCGCATGCGCACCGGCTCGACCACGCCGACCGGCTCCCCGGTCCCGGCCGTCCGCCGCACCTTCGGCCTCGCCGATCGCTTCATGGGGCGCCGGGAGAACTCTCCCCGAAGTGGTTGACACCTCAGAACTGGCGCGGAGCCGCTCGAGAGAAGGGCTCCCAGCCGCCGGCCGGGGCGGCGAAAAGCGACCAACCGGGCCCACACGGATGCGCCACAGCGCTCATGCGGCCTCAAGATCCGGCTTCGGGCTTCGCGGCCAGGTCTACCCAGGTCGGGTCGACGAAGTTGATGTAGACGAACATGTACGTCTGGTACACGTCTACGGGCGGAGCCGACGAGCTCTTGGGCTCCGGACGGGAGTGCCAACCGCCTCGGCCGGCGTCCCGCCCTCCTCCACCGCCCTGGGGCGGTCAATCGGAGTCGAGAGCGCTCGCGATTCGGCCGAGCCAGTCGTCGAGCCGGTCAAGATCCGCGTCCAGGGCCGGTCGGAGCCGGGCGGACCGGTTCTGGAGGTCGGCTAGGCGGCCGGCGTCCAGCTCCACGGCGTAGGCATGCCGCACGAAGTGCCGGAAGGCTCGCAGCTCGTGGAGCGCGGCCACGGTCCCGGCATTCAGGAGCGGAGGGCGAACGCCCTCGATCGTGAGCTCCGCGGCATCCAGGACGGCCTTGTGGTGCTCGGGCCCCCCGGGTAGCGACCCCTCGACGGATCGCATGGTCCGCTCGAGAATGGCCTCGACAGCCGAGTAGGCGTGGTGAAGAGCCCAGGCCGCCTGGGCGAGGCGGCTCCGGTCTGCCCCGGGGCGGAGGTCGATGGCTCCCAGGTCGTCGAGCCATCGGCCGAGAGCGGAGCGATCGCTCCGGATCTCCGCACGGAGGCGCTCCAGGGACGGGCTCACAGGCGTCGGCCCTCGGCGCGGATCCGCTCCAGGAGGCTCTCCGAGGCCTCCTCGAGACGCACCAGGTCTACATCAGTCGGTAGCTCCCGCATGAGCTGGCCCAAGGCCCCGAAGTACGCTTCGGCCGGCAGGCCCTCGGTGGCCAGGTCGAGATCGCTCCGAGCGCTCGTTTCCCCCGTCGCCACCGACCCGAAGACCCAGACGGCCGAAGCCCCCCGCTCGCGAAGGATCCGCGTGGCCGTCGAGAGGCAACCCTCGAGCTCCACGCCCCGAGCTCTCCCGCGAGCCGCCCGCTCCTCCGCCCGCCGTCGCAGGTGCTTCACCGTCTCGGCGATGTCGACGCTCATAGCCGGAATCTACCAGAGCACCCGAGCCCGGTCTGTAGGCAGGTTGGCGTCGGCGGGCAGCGATGCGGGCGTCGACAGCCGCGCCACACGGGAGTGCTGCCACAGCAGGGGACCGACCGACTCATCTCATCTGACACCTCAGAACAGGCCCTCCTCGCGTCGCTCAGCCACCCAAGCGTCGCGGCGATCTACGGCCTGCACGAGTTGGAGGGCGTCCGCTTCCTCGCGATGGAGCTCGTCCGCGGCTCGACGCTGACCGAGGAGATCGCGCGCGGCCTGTCGCCGCTGCGCGCCGTCGAGATCGGCGCGGCGACGGCCGACGGCCTGGCCGCCGCGCACCGCGAGAACGTCACCCACCGCGACCTCAAGCCAGACAACATCATGATCGATCGCGACGGGCGACCCAAGATCCTCGACTTCGGCCTCGCGAAGGTCAACGTCGACCCGCCATCTCCCGACGACGAAACCGTCCTCCGCGACGACACGACCACGCGGAAGGGAACGATCCTCGGCACCGTCGCCTACATGTCGCCCGAGCAGGCCCAGGGGCGGGCTGTCGGTCCTCGCTCCGACATCTTCTCCCTCGGCATCGTCCTCTACGAGAGGACGACGGGCCGCCGCCCCTTTACCGGCGAGAACGGCATCTCGATCCTCACGTCGATCCTCCGCGACACACCCGAGCCGGTGACGAATCTTGCGCCGACCGTTCCCGAGGCGCTCGCGAAGATCATCCGCCGATGCCTCGAGAAGAGACCCGACGACCGCTTCGACGACGCGTCGGGGCTGCGCGCCGAGCTCAGCGAGCTCCGAGACCAGCTCGTGTCGGATCCGGGCCGGGCGGGCCCGCCACCGCGCGCGTCCCGACGAGGGCTCCTCGCCACCGCGGCCGTGATCCTCGTGCTGGCCGGTCTTCTCGGGAACCTGTGGCTGAAGCGAGAAGCGCAGCAGCAGTGGCTGAACGAGGAGGCGCTGCCCCGCCTGCAGAGCCTGACCGACGAGATCCAGGGCCTCCAGGAAGGGCGGGAGAGCTGGGATGCCTACGTCCTCGCGAGGCAGATCGAGGAAGCCGCGCCCGATAACCCGCTCCTCGAGCGACTTCGACCCGAGTTCACGCGCGAGATCTCGATCACGTCCGATCCCCCGGGAGCCCAGGTGTTCGTGCGGTACTACGACGAGCCGGACGCCGATCCCCTCGCCATGGGAACGACGCCGATCGAGAAGGTCGCCTACCCCGCCGGAATCACGCGCATC
>CAJQNK010000138.1 GCA_905479655.1 uncultured bacterium
GGCGATCTGGACCGGCGACGAGATGATCGTCTGGGGCGGCACGGTGCTCCTGGCCGATCACCCGGTCACGGGCGGCCGCTACGACCCGGTCACCGACTCCTGGACGACCACGAGCCTCGCCAGCGTCCCCGACGGACGGGAGGACGCAGCGTCGATCTGGACCGGCGACGAGATGATCGTCTGGGGCGGCCTGGGCGACGACTGGTTCGTCAACACCGGCGGGCGCTACGACCCGGCCGCCGACTCCTGGCTGCCGACGCAGACCTACAACGTGCCGACGGCCCGCGGCCTTCACACCGCCGCCTGGACCGGCAGCGAGATGATGATCTACGGCGGCGACATCCTGGACGAGCCGGGCGGCCTGTACGACCCGGCCACCGACACCTGGCGGACGGCGAGCGAGGCGGGCGCGCCGCGGGGCATCCAGAACATGACCAGCGTCTGGACCGGCAGCGAGGTCATCCTGTGGGGCGGCTTCCCGGAGACGAACGAGGGCGGTCGCTACGACCCGCTGACGGACTCCTGGACGCCGACGACCCTGCTCGGGGCGCCGATCCCCCGTTACTGGCACTCGGCGCTCTGGACCGGCACCGAGATGATCGTCTGGGGCGGCTGGCCCACAGTGAACACCGGCGGCCGCTACGACCCCGCCAGCGACTCCTGGACGCCGACCTCGACCGTGGGAGCGCCGTCCGACCGCGACAGCCACTCCGCCGTGTGGACGGGCACCGAGATGATCGTCTGGGGCGGCTACCCGGAGCGCGGCGCCGAGCGCACGGGAGGTCGCTACGACCCCGCCGCCGACTCCTGGACCCCCACCGCCACCGTGGGTGCCCCCAGCCGACGCCACAACGCGTCGGAGGTCTGGACGGGCACCGAGATGATCGTCTGGGGCGGCAACAGCTTCGCCGACTTCGAGACCTACGACACCGGCGGTCGCTACGACCCCGCCACCGACACCTGGACCCCCACCGCCACCGAGGGCGCCCCCAGCCCGCGGGTGACACCCGCGGTGTGGACCGGCGAGGAGATGATCGTCTGGGGCGGCGACCTGTTCGCGCCCACCGGCGGTCGCTACAACCCCCTGGCCGACGCCTGGACGGAGACCTCGCAGGTGGCGGCCCCACCCGGACGCTGGAACACGACCCTGGTCTGGACCGGCGAGGAGATGATCGCCTGGGGCGGCATCAACAACACCGCGACCGGCGGCCTGTACTGCGCCCTGCTGGAGGGGAACCTCGCCCCCATCGCGCGCGACGACGACTTCCAGATGGTGGCGGGTGACACGTTGATCGTCCCGCCGCCGGGGGTGCTCGTGAACGACACCGACGGCAACGGCGACCCGCTGCGCGCGCGAGCCTTCAGCGAGCCGCTCCACGGCCAGTTCCGCCTGCGCGAGGACGGCGCCTTCGGCTACCGGCCGAACCCGGGCTTCGCCGGATTCGACGAGCTCACCTATCGCGCCGGAGACGGCCAGGCCGGGAGCGAGCCGGCCACGATCTCCATCGAGGTCGCCTGCGTCACCGACTGCCTGCGCTCGGTCACCATCGTCATCGACCTGCTCCTCGACAGCACCCGGTCGCGCATCTGGGTCGAGACCGAGACCGGCGCCCCGGCCGCCGGCGCCACCGTGACCGCCACCTGGACCACCCCCAGCGGCTTCACGGGCACCCAGACGGCCGTCACCGACGGCTCCGGTCAGGCGACGTTCGAGATTCCGGACAACAGCCGTGGCACCTTCCGGATCACCGTGGACGACATCACCAAGGCGGGCTTCACGTTCGACCCGGTGAACAGCGTCCTCACCCACGCCTCGACCCGGTAGGGGGCTGGTGCGTCGAGGGCAACGAATCGAATTCTCATAATATTTTCTTTGTCGTCACCTCCGTGCATGATAGAAGGGAGATCTTCGAGCCAGAAAACTGCAACATCCGGTGGAGCCGCTCCAGAGCGCTCTCTGGACGGCGCGGCCCCACCGGACCGCCGGAGGTGTCATGCCCAAGAGAACCCTGCTCTCGTGCCTCGCCGTCGCCCTCCTCCTTCCGAGCGCGACGGCGCGGGCCGACGGCCCCGGGCAGGTCCTCGTGGACAAGGGACTGGTCAGTCAGGAGGCCCTCGACGGCGCCGAGCTCTTCTTCCGCGGCACCTTCTCGGGCAACGGGCGGACCTGCGGGACCTGCCACCCCGTGGACAACAACCTGACGATCGACCCGGAGTTCATCTCGACGCTACCGCCCGACGACCCTCTCTTCACCTTCGACCTGCCCCCGGACGACGGCTTCCTGGAGCGCGAAGACCTGCTGGCGCCCTTCGGCCTGATCCTGGAGAACGTGGACCTGGACTTCTTCGACGGCGTGCCGGACATGCCGAGGGTCGACTTCGTGATGCGGTCCGTGCCGCACACCCTGTCGCTGTCGACCTCGATCGACTCCGCCGACGAGCTCGCGGAGCCCCAGGCGACCGGCTGGAGTGCGGACGGCTCCCCGGACGGCACCCTGCTGGGCTTCTCGACCGGGGCGGTGGCCCAGCACTTCACCACCTCGCTGGACCGCGTCGTCGGCCAGGACTTCGTGCTGCCGACCCCGCAGGAGCTGGCGGCGATGGAGACCTACATGCTCTCGGTCGGTCGCATGGCCGACCTCGACATTGACAGCCTCACCTTCGCCGACGCCGCGGGGGAGCGCGGTCGCGACCTCTTCCTGAACATCGACGACTTCCCGGCGCTGCCGGGTCAGGAGGCGTTCACGGGCGGCAAGTGCCGCTTCTGCCACAACAACGCGGGCGCCGACATCGCGGACCAGAACTTCAACCGCGACACCGGGGTCGAGGCTGTCGTCACGCCGGCCCGGCTGGCGGCGACCTTCCCGATCGACGACGGACACGGCTCGGGGACGGAAGCCGACGGCCGCTTCAACGTGCCGCCCCTCGTCGAGGCGGCCGACACCGGGCCCTTCTTCCACAACAACGCCTTCGACACGATCGAGGAGGCGGTGGGCTTCTACTCCAGCGACACATTCAACGGCTCACCGGCGGGGCTGGATCTTTCGGGTGAGGGGATCCACCTCGCCCCGGGCGGCAAGGAGGACATCGCCGCCTTCCTGCGGGTCGTCAACGCGGCCTTCAACATCGCCATCGCGAAGCAACGGACCGACGCCGCCGCTCTCGTCGTCACCAAGCCGAGGCCCATCCCCTGCATCTGGGGCCTGCCCTGCCCGCCCCCTCCGCCGGAGCCGAACGAGGTGACGATCACCACGCTCCTGGCGTTGGCCAACGTCGAGGCTCAGGACGCCGTCGACGTCCTCAGCGAACGCTCCCTCGGAGCCGCCGCGCTGGTCGAGCTCGACCTCGCCCTCGACCTCAACCAGCAGGCCATCGCGGAGCAGGACGCCAACGCCCGGAAGCTCCTCATCGTGTCGGCCGCCCAACACCTCGAGAGCGCGGGGGCGGCCCTGGGCGGCGGGCTCGACTTCCAGCTCGGGGCGGGCAACCTGCTCTTCTGAGTCCGGAGTCCGCCCGCGCGCTGGGCCGTGCGGGCCGCCCGAGTCTCTCCGATAGGATCGCGGAGTGCCCCGGCTCCGGTAGCGAGTCCTAGCCTGCCCTTCTCACCGAGTGTCGTAGCGAGAGGCCGTAGGTGGTTGAAGATGCAAGGCTTGCGACCGAGGGCGACGCAGTCGTACTGTCCGTACGTCGAGGAGCCCGACGAGAGCGTAACGCCGCAGATTCAGGCACATACGGCTTCGCAGTAGATACTTGGGTGTTTCCGGCTGGCGGCGCTCCTGGTCCAGGCCTCCGGCTGGTGAGGAGAGCCCGGGCCGCCGACACCACGGCGCTCAGGTGGCGGGCTCCCGGTGCGGGCTCTCCCCCTCCTCGAGATCCCTCGTCAGGTTCGCGATCTTCTTCTTCGCCGCTCGAAGCTCTCGTTCCCTCTTGTCCAGGCGCTTGGAGAGCTCGTCGCGGGTCGACCGGAGCTCCGCCTCGAGGTCCTTGGCCGCGGTCACCTCCACACAGGTGACGACCACTCCGTCGATCTGATTCTCGAAAGTCCGGTAGGGCAGGATCCGCACACGGAACCAACGACCCTCGCTGGCCGCTACCTCTTCTTCGTGAACGGCGAGCGTTCGCAGCACCTCCCGCGCGTCGTCCTGCAGGGTCGGGTAGCTCAGCTCCGAAGCGAGGTCGGTGATCGGCCGCCCGACATCGGTTGGCAGGAGGTTGAAGATCTTCGCCTGTCCCTCGGTGAAGATCCGCACCCGCAGCGTCGTATCGAGGAAGACGGTGCCGATCTCGCTACTGTCGAGGAGGTTCCTCATGTCGTTGTTGAGTCGGGACAGGTGCTCCACCTTGGACCTCTGCTCGGCGTTGAGACTCTGCAGCTCCTCGTTCATGGACTGCATCTCTTCCTTCGAGGTCGTCAGCTCCTCGTTGGTCGACCGGAGCTCCTCGTTGGTCGACTGGAGCTCTTCGTTGGCCGACCGCACCTCCTCCTGCCAGGTCTGCAGCCGCTCCTTCGTGGTTCGGAGCTCCAGCTCCAACGCGGCGAGCCGCTCTCCGTCCTCCGGACCGGACTCCCTCGGGGCCTCTGCCGGGACCTCGACCGGGGCGGCCACCTCCTCGAAGACGACGATCACGAGGCCCCGGAGGCGCTCGGGCTCCGCGAGGGGATCGATCGTCAGGTCAACACCCTGGAAGCCCCCGTTGACCTTCACGCTCAGGCCCTTGCGGGTCACCTTGGCCTTCTCCTTCAACGCCTGGTGGAACGCGTCCGCCAACTCGTGACGCAGCCCCTCGCGCGCCATGGCGAACAGGTTCCAGCTCACCTTCCCTGCCGCGGGCTCGAGGTACCTGCCCGTCCGACCACTGATGAAGACGACATCCCCCCTCTCGTCGGCCAGGACGGCGGCAGGGCTGTAGCGTTCCAGGAGCACCCGCTCGGCGAGCGACTCGAGCTGGACGACCCTCCTCAGGGACCCTGCCGGGCGCGCCTCTGCCGCTCGACTGCTGAACTCGGCGAAGTCGCCCAGGGGCGCCGGCGCGGTCGGCTCGCGCCGCCGATAGAGCCGGCCCGGCCCCTCGAGCTCATCGAACATCTCCACCCTTCCACCCGGAGCCTCGGAGCTCCCGAGGAAGAGGAACCCCCGGGGACTCAGGCTGTAGTGCAGCAGCCTCAGCAGCCGCATCTGCAGCTCGGGCATCAGGTAGATGAGCAGGTTGCGACAGCTCACGAGATCGAGCCGGGGGAAGGGTGGATCCATGACCGCGTTCTGCTGCGCGAAGATCACCCTCTCCCGCAACGCCTCGGAGATCCGATAGCCGCGGTCCGTCGGCACGAAGAAGCGCGCGAGCCGCTCGGGAGACACGTCCGCCACGATGTTGGGCGGGTAGACGACGGCCCGGGCGGTGGCGATGGCCTCCGGACTCAGGTCGGTGGCGAACACCTGGAGCTCGGGCCGCCTCGGGTCGGCGGACCTCTCCAGGGCCTCCTGGAAGAGGATCACCAGCGAGTACGCCTCCTCGCCCGTCGCGCAGGCCGGAACCCAGATCCTGACCCTCTGACCCTTCGCGCCGCGCTCGATGAGCGCCGGCATCACTTCCTGCGCGACCTGCTCGAACGCCTCGGGGTCTCGGAAGAACCTCGTCACTCCGATCAGGAAGTCCTTGAACAGGAGATCGAGCTCCCCGGGGTCCTCCTGCAGGAGATGGACGTAGGCCGAGGCGCTGGAGATCTGGTGGATGCCCATCCGTCGCTCGATCCGCCGGGCGAGGGTGCTCCTCTTGTAGAGCGAGAAGTCCTGCCCGGTCCTCGCCCGCAGCAGGAGGAGAGCCTTCTCCAGGATGTTGGCGGGGGGCACCTCCGACCCCACCATCCTCCCGGGTGCGGACTCCAGGAAGCGGACGATCTGGCCGGGAAGATCCTCCACGGGAGCGACGACGTCCGCCATCCCCGCCTCGACGGCGCTGCGGGGCATGCCGTCGAATCTGGCCGTGTCGGGATCCTGAACGAAGGTGACGCCGGCCCTTCCCTTGATGGCGCCGAGCCCCACCGTGCCATCCGACCCCAATCCCGTCAGGATCACGCCGATGGCCCGGTCCTCGCGATCGTCCGCGAGACTGCGGAAGAAGGTGTCGATCGGCAGGCGCAACCCGCGGGGCGCGGCCGGTTCCAGGAGACGAAGAGCCCCGTGCAACAGCGCCAGGTCCTTGTCCGGCGGGATCACGTAGACGTGGTCGGCCTCGATCTCGACGCCGTCCTCGACCTCCAGGACCACCAGGGAGGTGCTGCGCTGCAGGATCTCCGGTAGCGCTCCGCGATGCGTCGGGTCCATGTGTTGGATCACGACGAAGGCCACGCCCGGGGCCTCCGGCAGGTTGACCAGGAAGGCCTCGAGGGCCTCCAGCCCCCCGGCGGAGGCGCCGATACCCACCACCGGGATGTCGGCGGGGATCGGCGGGAGATCGTCGACCGCCCGCGGGAAGGCGCCCTTCCCGGGAGGCGAGGAAGCGGCCTTGCGGCGGCCGTCTCTGGGGGGCTTCTTCATAGGGTCGAGCCCTTTTCGTCCGGGCCGTTCGATGGGCTCCGTGCGCGACCGCGGGATCGATCATCGCCTCGGCCCGACTCCGTCAAGTCTCCTCCGGACCCACGACGAAGAGGACACCTCGACCCGACGGCGTCTCGTCGAAGCTCAGGAAGAGGGTCTGCTCCATCAGGATCGCGTGTCCCCAACCGCGCTTCATCTCGGCGATCGGACCGGGGCGCTTGGCGCGCAGCTTCAGCGGGTCGAAGGTCGCCAGACGGCTCCCCTCCGGGCGGACGATGCCGTAGGCCAGGTCGCCTCGATCCGGCCCGGTGGTGAGGAAGATCTGCGCCGTGACCCGCCTGCCGAAGGCCCGGGGCGGGAACGAGTACTCGGCGTAGTTGATGATCACCTCGTTGATGGTGTTGGCCAAAGGCCCGGCCAGATCGCCGAAGTCCCGGCCGATGACCGGCACCATGCGCTCCCAGAAGTAGCGGTCGCAACGATCGCGGAAGCGTTCCCGGTCCTCACCCCGCCACCAGGCGCCCAGGTCCCGAAACAAGCCGGCGACCCCCTTCGCGCCCCCCTCGCGACGCAGGCGACGAATGCCGGAGGCGAGACGCTCGCGCAGGCTCCCCGGGATGGAGAAACGTCGCGACACCCGGATCTCCCGAGGGCCGCTCCCGTCACCACCGAGCTCGTTCTTGAGCACGAAGATGGCCGCCACCGAGAGCATCGACGGCTGGCTCAGCCCCTCGAGCTCAAAGATGGCCGCCCGCAGGCGCTGCTTCGAAGCGATCTCGTCCAGTCTCTGCATCCGCGCGGGGCCCGCCTTCCCGGGGGGTCGAAGTGGAGGACAGGATTATAGAGCCTCCCCTCGGCCACAGCCGTAGGGACCAGTGAGCGAGGCACCGTCGATCGGCGGGCCGGCTGCTACGATCCCACCCAAGCACCCTGACGCGAGGCCACTACGGACGGACCCGGAAGGGTCCCCGGGAGGAGACCATGAGCACGATCCGGATCGCCGAATGGAACGACCTGGAGGATCGCGTACCCGCCCACGCGCGCGTCGGCAACGTCGATCTGGTCGTGGTCCGCTACGACGACGAGGTCTCGGTCCTCTATGGCCGCTGCCTGCACCGCGGGGCCCTCCTGGCCGACGGCCACGTCCGCGGTGAGGACCTGATCTGCGGGGTCCACAACTGGGACTACCGGCTGGCTACGGGAATCTCCGCGTACAACAACTCCGAGCGCCTGCAGAGGTTCTCGGCTCGCGTGAAGGACGGCGGCATCTGGGTCGACGAGGACGAGATCGGCGCCTGGGAGCGCGCCAACCCCCAGCCCTACGACCGCACCGCCTACCAGGGCGACTACCAGGACCCGACGGGCACGGGCGACGAGCCGCACGTCCAGCTGATCCGCGAGCTCGCCGGCCATGGCCTGGAGCGCACGGGGCACCACGGGCCCGTGGCCGCCATGGGGGTGGCCCGCGGCGAGCTCCCCACCTGGGACGACCTCCAGTTCGTGACCGCCCAGCTCGCCCGCGTCCCCCTCCTGGAGGGCGAGCCGGTGACCACCGACCTCGTGGTGGGCCCGCACGCGAAGAAGCCCCTGCAGCTGAAGATCCCGCTGATCGTCTCCGACATGAGCTTCGGCGCCCTCTCCCTCGAGGCCAAGGTGGCCCTGGCGAAGGGCGCCGAGGCGGCCGGCACCGGCATCTGCTCCGGCGAGGGCGGCATGCTCCCGGAGGAGCAGGAGGCCAACTCGCGCTACTTCTACGAGCTGGCCTCGGCCCGCTTCGGCTTCTCCATGGACAAGCTCGAGCGCGTGCAGGGGTTCCACTTCAAGGGCGGACAGGGCGCCAAGACCGGCACCGGCGGCCATCTGCCCGGGGAGAAGGTGAAGGGCAGGATCGCCGAGGTGCGCGGGCTCGAGGAGGGAGTCTCCGCCATCTCTCCCGCCCGCTTCCCCGAGTGGGACGACGAGGACGGCTTCCGCCACTTCGCCGACGAGGTGCGCGAGGCCACGGGCGGAATCCCCATCGGCTTCAAGCTCTCGGCCCAGAGGGTGGAGGACGACCTGGACGCCGCGTTGCGGGTCGGCGTCGACTACGTGATCCTCGACGGCCGCGGCGGCGGCACCGGGGCGGCGCCCAGGATCTTCCGCGACAACATCTCGGTGCCCACCCTGCCGGCCCTGGCTCGGGCCCGGCGCCACCTGGATCGCCGGGGCATGAGCGGCCGGGTGACCCTGTTCATCACCGGGGGCCTGCGCACGCCGGCCGACTTCGCCAAGGCCCTGGCACTGGGCGCCGACGGCATCGCCGTCTCCAACGCGGCCATCCAGGCCATCGGCTGCCTGGGGATGCGGGCGTGCCACACCAACAACTGCCCGGTCGGCGTGGCGACGCAGAAGGAGCACCTGCGCGCCCGCCTGCCGGTGGACGAGGCGGCGGAGCGGCTCGCCCGCTTCTTCGACTCCGCCGTGGAGCTCATGCAGCTCCTGGCCCGGGCCTGCGGCCGCCGCCGGCTGGCCGACCTCCGCGTCGAGGATCTCACCACCTGGAAGAGAGACGTGGCCTACCTGACCGGCGTTCCCTACGGCGGCGCCGTGCCGCTGTGAGCGAACGACCCGGAGAGACGCGATGAGCGACGAGAAGACCCCCTCCCACACCTGGCTCAAGGTGCTGGAACCCGGCGAGCTTGCCGACGGGCGGGTGAAGCCCGTCACCTGCGGTCACCGCACCCTGTGCATGACCCGCCACGAGGGCCGCTTCGGTGCCCTCGACAACCGCTGCCCCCACCAGGGCGGCCCGCTGGGCGAGGGCTCCATCGAGAAGGGGCTCCTCCGTTGCCCGTGGCACGGCTGGGACTACGACCCCCTCACCGGCAAGGCCCCCGGGTACGACGACGGAGTGGAGGCCTTCGAGGTCGAGGTGCGCGACGACGGCGTCTGGGTCGCGCTGCCGGACGAGGAGCCCCACGTGCGCACCGTCACGGACGTGATGGCCGAGACGATGGTCGCCTGGGGCATCCGCCATGTCTGGGGCATGGTGGGTCACTCGAACCTCGGCCTGGCGGACGCCCTGCGCCGCCGAGCCGAGGCGGGCGAGCTCTCGTTCTACGGCATCCGCCACGAGGGCGCGGCGGCCTTCGCGGCCTCGGCCTACGGCAAGCTCACCGGTCGCCCCGCCGCCTGCCTGGCCATCGCCGGCCCGGGCGCCACGAACCTCCTCACCGGCCTGTGGGACGCCAACGTGGACCGCGCACCGGTCCTGGCGCTGACCGGGCAGGTCGACACCCAGGTCCTGGGGCCCGGAGCCTTCCAGGAGATCGATCTCGTCGCCGCCTTCGGCCGGGTCGCCCAGTGGAGCCAGCCAGTCCTCCACTCCTCGAGACACGCCGAGCTGGTGAACCTCGCGGCGAAGAGCGCGATCCTGAACCGGGGGGTCTCGCACCTGATCTTCCCGGACGAGGTCCAGACCCTGCCGGCGCTGGCGGGCGCGCAGCCGGGCGGCCCGGAGGGGCGTCTGCCGGCGCGCGAGATCGCGCCGCCGGCGGAGGCCGTCGATCGAGCCGTCGAGCTCCTGGAGGGGCTGCGCCGGCCGGCCATCGTCGTCGGTCACGGCGCCCGCTTCGTCATGGCCGAGGTCCTGGCCCTGGCGGAGCAGCTCGGCGCCCCCGTGCTCACGACCTTCAAGGGCAAGGGGCTGATCTCGGACGACCATCCTCTCGGCTGCGGCGTCCTGGGCCGGAGCGGCACCCCGATCGCGAGCTGGATCATGAACGAGGCGGACGCCCTCGTCGTCTTCGGCGCCAGCTTCTCGAACCACACCGGGATCTCGCCCAAGAAGAAGACGATCCAGGTCGACTACGACCCCATGACCCTCGGCAAGTTCCACGCCGTCGACGTCCCCGTGCTGGGCGAGATCGGCGTGACGGCCCGGCTGCTGCGCGAGCGGCTGGCGGGCTCCCCGTTCGACGACCAACGCGGGACGGTCGCGGAGCGCTGGGCCCTCTGGCGCAGCGAGAAGGAGCGGCGGCTGGCCGAGGAGCGGGGCCGCGGCATCTCGTCCTCGGCCGTCTTCGCCGCCATGAACCGCCAGGTACCGGACGACGCCATCCTGGCGGTCGACGTGGGCAACAACGCCTACTCGTTCGGGCGCTACTTCGAGTGCCGTCGCCAGGCGGTCCTCATGTCCGGCTACCTCGGCTCCATCGGCTTCGGCTACCCGGCGGCCATGGGCGCCTGGGCGGCCACGCGGGAGCAGGGCACGCCGTTCGCCGGCCGCAAGGTCGTGGCGGTCACCGGCGACGGCGGCTTCGGCCAGTACCTGGGCGAGCTCACCACCGCGGTCAAGTACGGCATGGACGTCACCCACGTGCTGCTGGACAACTCCGAGCTCGGGAAGATCTCCAAGGAGCAACGGGCCGGCGGCTGGGACGTGTGGCAGACGAGCCTGGTCAACCCCGACTTCGCCGCCTACGCCGAAAACTGTGGCGGGCTGGGCATCCGGGTGGAGAAAGCCGAAGATCTGCGCCCGGCGATTGAGCGCGGCCTGGCCCACCAGGGGCCCAGCCTGGTGGAGATCATCAGCTCGGCGGGGCAGTTGTGACCGACGGTCGTATGGGACGGAGTCGAGGGCGGGGTCCCCCCGCCCCTACAGTGGGCCATTGGGTAGCGGTGTGATGAAA
>CAJQNK010000139.1 GCA_905479655.1 uncultured bacterium
GCCTTGAAACAGGAACCGCTGGACGGTACAGTCTGTCGTCAAGGGCTGCCCCCTCTCGTGCTGTCTAAGTGATTCTTGACAAACCACTTATAGCACGAAAGGCAGCCCTTTTTCCTGCCCTCGGTGAGAAATAGGCACTAGAGCTGTAGCTGCCAGCTCGAGGCGAGAGGTTGAGTGGCCGCGATCGAATCCACCTCGAAGGAACCTCGAGAGTCGAGGGCAACCTGGGCGCTCGTCGCCCTCGCCCTGCTGGCGACTCCCGCCGCACTGTCGGCCGACAGTCACGAGGCGGCCGTGGCCCTCTACTACTCGGAGGGGGGCATGCAGCCGAATGGCAGCGCGCCGGTCGGCCACTACCTGACCCGCGTTCTCCAGGTGTTCGTCAAGGAGAACGGCGAGCGGGTGGTGCGGGCCGCCCACTGGTCGCCGATCGCCAGCGGCTCGGGCACCAGCCAGTCGTCCCTCGACTAGCCGTCGTCGCGACGGCGGAGCTCCTTCGTGACGTTCTCGTCCCGACCGGGCCGGCGAACGCGAGTCACGGAACCAGTTACGTAACGATCCGAGACCTCCCACGCCTCTGATTCACAGAATCCGAGAAGTCGACGAGGAGGTAGACGATGCAGGGGAAGACAGCGGACGACCGGACCGAGCGGACCGTCCTTTCCGAGCGACGGCGCAGGCGACCCGAAGCTCCGGCGCCCCCGCGAACCGTGCGACGGGAGACCGGACTCGGCCGCCCATCCGGCGGGCTCGCCCGTATCGGGAACCTCGGGCGCGCCGGGCTCCTTCGCGCTCTGCTCGCGTCGCACGTGGCCACCCTGGCAATCCTCGCGCCGGGCTGCGAGTTCGATTCGACGGCGCCGACGGGCCCGACCTGGAAGAGGGTCACGGTCCGCATGTCGGATCCCGCCCCGCCGGGCGTCGACTGCTGGGCCCGCTCGCGCGACGTGGCGTGGCTGTTTCTCCAGGACCCCTTCGGCGACCTCGGCTTCCGATTGGCGGTCCTGCCCGAGGAGGCCGAGCGGAGCCCGGACGGGGCGCTCTGCATCTACTCCGCCCGGCCCAAACTGCGCTTCCTCGACAGCCCTCCCTGGGAGATCCTGGCGGCAGACGAGCAGGAGTGGGTCACCGAGTGCAGCCGGAACTTCGCGGACGTGGAAGTGGACGACCTCGGCCGCGTCGTGGCCGTCGAGGTCACCCACGAACTCGTCTTCGAGCGCGGCGCCGAGGGCTGCGAGAGGGAGGCGATCGATGGCTAGCGACGCCAGATCCGCCTCCGTTCGTGCCCTGCGCGCGGCTCCGCTGGCAGCCCTGGTCTGCCTGTCGATTCTCGGCTGCCTCCCCGAGGAAGGGACGCCGGTCCGCATCGCGCTCGAAGTGGTCGGACCCCCTCCAGCCCCGGGCTCCACCTGCTCCGGTCCGGAGGTCTGGTGGCTCGCCAAGAGCGTGGACGGAAGCGACGTCAACATCGGCGCGACCGCCCACGGGGACATGTCCAGCGAGGCGGACGCCGGTGGCGCGGAGTGCGTCTGGCGCATCGGGCCCGCGACGATTCTCACCCTCGGGCGCTACCGTTTCCTGGCCACCGACGGTGAATGGCTCGCCGTGTGCGACGAGATCGCGAGCCTCTTCCTCCAGGAGGGGAACCTGCCCTTCCACCGGATCCAGTTCCGCCTCGGCGAGCCGGACTGCACGGTGACCACCGGTCAATCGCTCTGAGGGTCGAGAGCCGATTCGGGATCACTGGAGATCCTCGCTTCGAGATCGGCCAAACTGATCGGACTGGCCGCCGAGGACCCGGACCGGGCCCGAGAGGACCTCCGCCGTGCCCTCCGGCTCGGCCGGCTCCTCCTCCGGGACGGACCTCACGACGCTCCAGACGCGCACGGGCCACGAGATCCTGCGGGCCGGCCTGGCAGCGATCCCAGAAACCTCCGCCCTCCTGGGTGAAGTGTGTCCAACGGCTCGGATTCCGCCTCGAAATCGCCACCTCGAACCTCTCCCCGACCCCATCACGCACCCACTACCCACCTCGTCCCGTCCCAGTGCGGCCTCGAGGGGGATGATCCGGCCGCTGACAGGTCCCATCCGGCCCCCAGGAGCGTCCATTCGCTTGTCTTGGGTCTAGCAGCCCGTGGTGAAAGGCGAGACACGCTACGAGCGGCCCTCTTCTCCGGACTGGGTTGCACCGCCATCTGGGGTGGCGTCTTCATTCCGCCCCTCTCCGGGAAGGGTGGCGCCTTCACGCCTTCACGGGACACTACAGAATCCATTGTCTACCATCACCTCAGCCACAGTAAGGGTCTCGGTGCCGGAGGCGGTCGCGACGACGCCGGTCACTGTGTAGAGGCCGCCTGGTAAGGTGGGGTTGATAACCGTACAGGCAGCGTCCTGAACAGGAATACCTCCGGCGAAACAAGAGTCCGGCGTCCCCCTGCGCGCGACGATGGAACCCGTGAAGAGAGTCCCAGGACCGCTAGCCTGCGTGAAAGTGACGGTGGCCCAGGCGAAGGGGCTGACCGATACACGCAACCGGAGATAGATCGGGCTGAACCCTCCCCATGCCCCTGGATAGAGGGTCCTCGTCGGCGCTGCGATCAAGGCCGGGCCAGCGCCCACCACAAACCCGCCCCATTCGTTGACCCTTGCGGCGTTGGGGACACGGGGACTCGGGCCCAAGGACGAACCCGCTGACCAATCCAGAGCGAAACGCGAGGGACTCGAGCGGGTCGTGACCCCTGGGAGCTCGACCGCATTCGATGCGCCCGAGACCGCGTCGGCGCCGGGAATCGCTACTCGATTGCTCACCGGACACCCTAGGCCACAGTCGGTCTCGACCGCCTGCAGGAAGAAGTCGCAGGCTGCTGGCGGTAGATCTACTGGCAAGTTGACGACGCCGCTTCCATCGACGGAGACCAATCCGAGCTTCTGGGGGCTGGCGAGATCCAGGGTGACACCCGGGCAGGGCCCGCCAGGCACGGTGACCGAGCCGGGGGTCGTCGAGCCGAAAATCGTCAATGTCGCTCCAGCCGTTGCACTCGAGACGTTGATCGTCCCTGAACCTGGGCAGTGCCCCGTGACACCCAAGCGCATCCCGGTCGTCTTGTTCTCCCAGAACTGGTTCGGAGAGGCGCCGAAGCCCCACGGACCCGAGCCGTCCGAGCCGGTGAGGTAGAGGTCGAGGTCGCCGTCGAGGTCGAAGTCGACCAGGTCGGCCGACAGGCGCTCGTAGTCGCCGATCCCCGGCAGGATGTCGCTGGCGTCGCTCCAGGTGGTCCAGCTCTGGCCGTCGCCACCGTTGATCCACACCCGGGAGGCGTTGTCGCCGATGTCGGAGAGCGTCACCACGGCGCCGATCAGATCGATGTCGCCATCAAGATCGACGTCGCCGGCTTCGAGGTCGTAGGTGAAGTCTACGGCGTCGGGTAGCGCAAAGGTCATGAAGTTGCCCGGAGTCGCCGGGTCGTTCAGGTAGACGATCGCCTTGTTGAACTCCGAGAGCGCGAAGTCCTCGACGCCGTCGCCGTTGAAGTCGGCCGCGATGCCGGAGTGACCGTCGTCCGCGAAGGTCTGGTCGTGGATGAAGCTCGGATTCGGTAGGTTGCCGTCGCTCAGGAAGAGCTGCGAACCGGCGCTCTCGTTGACCGCGATGACGTCCGCGAAACCGTCGTCATTCGCGTCGATGAAGAAGACGTCGTGTATCGAGGCGGTTCCGACGGCGTCGAGACGGCGCGAGACCCCAAACGACTGTCCGTTGTCGTTGTAGAAGACGTCGACGGAGCGACTAAAACGGTACGAGACCGCGATGTCCACGAAGCCGTCAAAGTTGACGTCCGTGGAGCAGACGTCGTCCGGGGAGCCCGGAGCCGACTGGCTAGGCAGCCAGGTGGCGGTGTCCTCGACGAAGCGTCCCGGAACGCCCTGGTAGTTGTTCGTGTCGACTCGCACGCGCAGCGCGGAGCCGGCGTCGCCCGTCACCCACTCGGGCAGCTCGTCGTTGTTGAGGTCGATGAAGTCGGCGTCGTAGACGATGACGTTGCCCGGAAAGAGACCGTCGGGCAAGATGGTCACTGCGAAGTCGCCCGTGTCGCCCGTGTCGAGCGGCTCCCACTGGGTATCGAAGAACGCGGCACCGCTCATGTTCTGCCGGAGAACACTGTGGGTGCCGTTATTGCTGTTGTTCGAGTTGGAGTCGATCAAGTCCGGGTAGCCATCGCCGTTGACATCCCCGAAATGGGCGTCCTTCGTGCGGGCCTTATTCTCGCTCACGGCCCCTAGGAAGCCCGAGACCTCCTCGTTTGCCACGATTTTCGACCGCTGCGAGAATCTCAGGGAACCCGTCGAAGGACGAGCGAGAACCTGAAAGGGCAAGGCGTTGGACGTGCCGCCGGGGGTCTCGACGGTCACGTCGATATCGTCCAGCGGGATCTTGCCCGCGGGACCACCTGCCGGCACCCGGACCTGGATGAAGTCGTCCCTCCAGACGTAGGGCCGAGCGTCGTCGATCACGATCGAGCCGTCACCGCTGGTGAAGACGATCCTGCTGATGCCCAAGCTATAGATTCCAAAATCGGTACCGCGCAGCGTGACCATGGAGTACACCGCCTGCTGCTGCGGCTCAATGGCTGAGAGCGTAACGGCCTGTAGCGCGACTGCGCCAGCGAGAAACCCGGCAAGGGAAACGAACAGGACCGAAACCCGACCACAGAATGACACGGACGGTAAGGGCAAGATTGACCTCCTGGCGCGAGAGCAAAGAGAATCGAGGAAGGAGCGAAGCCCCGGCCCCTCCTCGGAGCCTCGGACGACGCGGCCGGTCTTCTTCCGTGAGACTCGGATCGTACCATTTCGAGTGTTGACCCGCTTCGACGGGCACTTGGTTCGATCCAGCAGAGTCCACGACCCGGAAGGCAGGCCCGTTCAGCAGGCTTTCCGGAACGGCGCCTCTCTGACCCGCGTGGGCTCCTGGCTCGCGCAACCTCGGGGAGGCGGGGTGGGTCGCGGGCGCAGGGGTCCTTCGACTCTCCGAACGACACCGAGCGACGGTCTCCCCTCAGACGAAATCCATCACATACGAGTACACCCCCTCCGACAACACACTCGACGTCTTGCACGGCGACCCGTCGAAGACCGCCTGCATCCCCTTGTTCTGCGACAGCACCTCCGCGGTGAAACCCCGGATGCCGTTTCTTCGGGCGATCTTCATCAGGTGGTTGAACAGGAAGGTCCCGATGCCCCGCTGCTGCCAGTCGTCGTGGACGACGAACGCGACCTCGGCTCGGTTCGTCTTCCGGTCCAGGTAGTAGCGGCCGATGGCGATGATCTCGTCGCCGTGGGCCTCCGGGAGCGTTCCGACGATGGCGATGTCGTCGCGGTGGTCGATGAAGACGAACTCCTGGATCTGGCGTCTCGGGACGCGCTTGAGGTTGGCCATGAAGCGGTAGTAGATCGTCTGTTGCGAGAGCTCGTAGAAGAGCTGGCGCATGCCGGGCTCGTCGGTGGGGTGGATGGCGCGGAAGCCGACCTGGGTGCCGTCGGTGAGGAGCATGGTGGTGCGCAGCTCCTTCGGTCCGACGACGATCTTGCCCTCGACGCCGGCCATCTCGGGGGAGAGGTACTTGTCGTCGATGGCCTCGCGCAGGAGCTGGGCGCGGAAGTCGGGGTGGGCGACGGAGATGAGGGCGAGGGCGCGTTCGGAGACGCTCTTGCCGTGCAGGTAGGCGGCGCCGTACTCGGTGACGACGTAGTGGACGTCGGCACGGGTGGTGACCACCCCGGCGCCGGGGCTCAGCCGGGCGACGACCCTCGAGACCTCGCCGTCCTTGGCCGTCGAGGGCAGGGCGATGATCGGCTTACCTCTCGGGGCGCGGGCGGCGCCGCGGTTGAAGTCCACCTGGCCGCCGACGCCGGAGAAGAAATGGGTGCCCAGGGAGTCGGCACAGACCTGACCGGTGAGGTCGACCTCCAGCGCCGTGTTGATCGCCACCATCTTGTGCTGCTGGCTGATGACGAACGGATCGTTGACGTTCTCCGTGGGCTGGAACGAGAAGGCCGGGTTGTCGTCGATGTAGTCGTACAGCCTCTTGGTGCCCATGCAGAAGCTGGCAACCACCTTCTCCCGGTCCAGCGTCTTGCGCGTGCCGTTGATCACCCCCGACTCCACCAGGTCGATGATGCCGTCGGTGATCATCTCCGTGTGCAGCCCCAGGTCCTTCTTCTCGTGCAGGAAGTCGAGGAGCGAGTGGGGAATCGAGCCGATCCCCAGCTCCAGCGTCGAGCCGTCCTCCACCAGGGCCGCCACGTACTCGGCGATC
>CAJQNK010000140.1 GCA_905479655.1 uncultured bacterium
GTATGGCCGCCTCCCACGACGATCGCGCGGACCTCGAGCAGCGAGTAGCCCGGCTCGAAGGCCTCGAGCGCCTCCTCTCGGAGGCCTCGGAGGAGCGGCGGGCGAGCGACGAGAGGTTCCGGAAGATCTTCGACCACTCCAACGACGCGATCTTCGTCGTCGATGGGGAGAGCCAGCGGATCGTCGAGGCGAACCGACGGGCCTGCCGGATGCTCGGCTACGCCCGCGATGAGCTCGTCGGCATGAGCCCCGGCGCGATCCACCCCCACGAGGTCGAGCGCTTCCAGCGCTTCACCGGCGTCGTCATGGAGGACGGAGCGGGCTGGACGGACGAGCTGTCCTGCATGACCAAGACGGGGGTCACCGTGCCCTCGGAGATCTCCGCGTCGCTCGTCGATGTCCGAGGCCGGACCCAGCTCATCGCCCTGGTCCGCGACATCTCGGAGCGCAAGAGGATCGAGGAGGCCCTGCGCCGCCAGTCCGAGCAGCTCGAGGACCTCGTCCGGCGTCGCACGAGTCAGCTCGAGGCCTCCCAGGAGCGGCTCCGGACCCTGCTCGAGATCACCAACGCGGTCGTCACCCACCTGGAGCCGGAGCCCCTGGTGGAGGCCGTGGCGGAGTCGGTCGCCCGGGTCCTCGCCTTCGACCGCCTGACCGTGAGCCTGTGGCACCCGGAGAGGGACGAGATCCGCATCCTCGCGGTCAGCGGCGACCCGGAGCTGCGAGCGACGGTACCGGCGGGCTCGGTCCTCCGCACCTCGGCGACGGGCCTCGACGAGGTCGTGCGCCACGGCCGAGCGAGGAGGATCGACGACCTGAACAGCGGGCCGAACCCGACGGGCCCCACGGAGCCTCTCCCCCGGTCCGGCATCCGCTCCACCGTCTCGGTGCCGTTGCGCTCGAAGGGCCGGATCCTGGGGGCGCTATCGGTCGGTCTGAGGACCCCCGCGGCCTACGGCGACGAGGACACGAAGCGTCTCTCGGAGGTCGCCGAGCAGGTGGCGCCCGCGGTGGACAACATGCTCGCCTACCAGGAGATCGAGCGTCTGCGGGGCCGGCTCGAGCAGGAGAAGCTCTACCTCGAGGAGGAGATCGAGACCGAGAACCAGTTCGACGAGTTCATCGGCTCGAGCGCCGACGTCGGCAAGGTCCTGAAGGCGGTGCGAACCGTGGCGGCCACCGAGGCCACGGTCCTCGTAACCGGCGAGACCGGGACGGGCAAGGGGCTGGTGGCCCGCCTCGTGCACTCCCTGTCCGCGCGCGGCGACAAGACGCTGGTCAAGGTCAACTGTGCGGCCCTGCCCGCCGAGCTCATCGAGAGCGAGCTGTTCGGGCACGAGAAGGGGGCCTTCACCGGCGCCTCGGCCTTGCGGGTCGGCCGCTTCGAGCTGGCCGACGGCGGCACCCTGTTCCTGGACGAGATCGGCGAGCTGCCGACCCCGCTCCAGTCCAAGCTGCTGGCGGTGCTGCAGGACGGGGAGTTCCAGCGGGTCGGCGGGTCGAAGACCCGGACCGTCGACGTGCGGGTCATCGCCGCCACCAACCGGGACCTCGTGACGGCCGTGCGCGAAGGCCGCTTCCGCTCGGACCTCTTCTACCGGCTGAACGTCTTCCCCATCGAGGTCCCACCCCTTCGTGAGCGCCCCGACGACGTGCCGCCGCTCGTCCGCCACTTCGCACTCAAGTACGGCACCAAGCTCGCCAAGAGAATCGAGACGATCCCCACGGAGACGCTGACGGAGTTGCGGGCCTATCCGTGGCCCGGCAACGTCCGGGAGCTGGAGAACGTCATCGAGCGCGCGGTGATCCTGTCGGCCGGCCCGCAGCTCGAGGTCGGCGACTGGCGGCCCAAGCGGGAGGCCGACCTTCCCGGAGAGGGCGGGAACGCGACCCTGGACGAGGTCCAGCGCCGTCACATCCTCGCGGTGCTGGAGCGCACCGCCTGGCGGGTCAGCGGTCACGGCGGGGCCGCCGAGATCCTGGATGTCAAGCCCACAACGCTCGAGTCCCGGATGAAGAAGCTCGGGATCCGCCGGCCGTGATCGCGCAACGGTAGATCTCCGGCCGTAGATCCCTCGCACCCTCCCGGGCGTAGAGGTCTGCGGAGACGCGACGATGCCCGGCTTGTGGATCGATCAGGGACAGGACGATGCGGGGGCGGTCGTCCTGCGCGTGACGGGCCAGCTCGTCGGCTCCTGGGTCAACGTCCTCGAACAGGAGTTCTGCCGCCTCGACGGGGTCGAGGGCAACCCGGTCGTGCTCGACCTCTCCGGCCTGACCTTCGTCGGCGGCGCCGGCGCCTGCCTCCTGCGTCGGCTGAGCCAACGGGGCGCCCGGGTGACGGCCGCTCCCCAGCTGATCCTCGACGTGATCGGGGCCGAGCCTCCCGCCACCCCCTGATTCCCGATATTCCGGGGCGTCACGCGATTTCGGGAATCAGAGCGCCCTCTCCGGCCCCGGGCCGGCATCCCCGAATCCCCGCGTTCCCGGGCCGCGCCGCCTCCGACCCGCCACCCTCCGGGCTGGCACGAGGGTTGCGTCTCCTACGGGCAACAGAGATCCACGACCGCGACCCGGGCCGCGCCAGCCCGATCGAAGGGAGAGACGAGATGTTCGCCACCACCACCCTCGCGACCCACCCCTGCAGCGACCTACAGGGTCTGGACTCTCCCTGCTACCGCGAGCTGGAGCCGCCCGCCCTGGCGGCGCTCATCGCCCGGGGCGACGGCGAGGCTCTGGCCGAGACCTACCGCCGTTTCTCGAGCAGCCTCCTGGGGCTGGCGCTGAAGGTCCTGGGCGATCGGCAGGACGCGGAGGAGACGGTCCAGGAGGCCTTTCTCTACCTGTGGCGGCGAGCCGGCTCCTACCGTCCCGAGAGGGCCTCCCTCTCGACCTGGCTGACGCTCATCACCCGCAGCCGCGCCGTCGATCGCCTGCGCTCCCGCCACCGCCGTGGCCAGACCGAGACCAAGATGGAGACCGACCTCGGTCCGATCGAGGGGGAGGAGCCCCCGAAGAGCTTCGACCGGCTGCTGGACGACGAGCGCTCGCGGCGGGTGACTGACGCGCTGCGCGAGCTGCCAGCGGCCCAGCGCGAGGTCCTCGAGCTCTGCTACTGGCGGGGCCTGACCCAGCGGGAGGCCAGCGAGCGGCTCGGAATCCCGCTGGGCACCGTGAAGACCCGGACCCTCCTGGCGATGAAGAAGCTCCGCGAGGCGCTCGGCTCGGAGGTCGGCGCGCTCCTCTGAGGCTCCGCCGACGCGGCCCGGCTCAGCCGTGGGCTACGAGTCCGGGCTCGCGCCGCCCGCCGGCATCGCCGCCCGGGGCGCCGCCGGAGCTGCCGCCCGCCGCCCCGGCGTCGTCGTCCGAGGAGGCGCCCCGCCTCCGGTCCCGCCACTCCCGGACCTGCAGCAACAGGTCGTAGAGCACCGGCAGCACGACGAGGGTCAGGAACGTGGCGAACCCGAGTCCGAAGATCACCGCCACGCCCATCCCCTTCCACCACTGGCTGCTCTCCCCACCCGTCCCGAAGCGCAGCTCCAGGAAGTCGAACTCGAGACCCGTCGACAGGGGGATCAGACCGAGGATGGTGGTGACCGCCGTGAGCAGCACCGGCCGCATGCGCCGGAGGCCGGTGGCGACGACCCGCTCCCTGCGCGGCAGACCCTGCTCGCCCAGCTTCTCGCCGTAGTCCAGGAGCACGATGGCGTTGTTCACCACGATGCCCGCCAGCGAGATCACCCCCAGGCCCGTCATGATGATGCCGAAGGGCAGTCCCGTGACCAGCAGCCCCAGGAGCACCCCGATCATGGACATGGCGACGGTCGTCAGGATGAGGAGGGGCATCGCAACGGAGTCGAACTTCGCCACCATGAGGCCCAGCACCAGCAGCACCCCGTAGAGGAACGCGTTGGCGAGGAACGCCTTCGCCTCGTCCTCGTCCTCGCTCTGGCCCGCGAAGACGACGTCGTAGCCCGCCGGCAGCAGCTCCTCCCCGAGCTCCTCCAGCCGCCGTTGCGCCTCGACCCGGACCGGCTCCGCGAAGGTCGGGGAGGTGACCTTCCCGCTGACGGTGACGACCCGCTTCCCGTCCTTGTGGCGGATCGCCGTCAGCGCTTTGGCGCGCTCGACGGTCCCGATGGCGGCGATCGGCACCTGCTGCCCGTCCTCCCCCACCACCGTCAGCCGGGCGAGTTCGTCCAACGACACCCGGTCGGCCTTGGCGAGGCGCACGGTGACGTCGATATCCTCGTCCGTTCCCCGATAGGTGGAGGCCTCGGTGCCGTTGATCGCGGTACGCAGCATCGAGGCGACCTGCGCGGTGGTGAGGCCGAGCCGGGCGGTCCGCGTGCGGTCCAGCCGGACGATGATCTCGGGGCTGGCCAGGTCGAAGTCGTCGTCCAGCGAGACCAGGCCCGGGATGTCCTCGATCGCCGCCCTCACCCGCGCCGCGATCTCCCCCAGGGTGACGAAGTCGTCGCCCGAGAGCTCGATGGAGAGGGGATCGCCCACCGGCGGCCCCTCCTCCGGACGGCCGACGTCGACCGTGACGCCGGGCAGCCCCTGGGAGAGCTCCCGGGCCTCGTCGAGGGTCGTGAACGAGCTCTGGCTGCGGTCCTCCCGATCGACCAGGTCGATGACCACACGGCCGGCCGTCCGGTCGCCACCGCCGCCCGTCACTCCGAACTGCGCCTGGCTGCCGGCGCCGCTACCTCCGGCCACCACCCGCACGTCGGGCAGGGCCGCGTAGCGCCGCTCGAGCTCCCGCACCACCCGGTCGGTCTCCTGGAGCCGAGTGCCCGGCGGCAGCTCGACGTCGCTGATGATCTGCGGCGGCTCGGTGGACGGGAAGAACTCCACGCCGTGCTGGAAGCTGCCGTAGAGGAAGACCACTCCCACGAACAGGGCCAGGGTCCCGCCGACCACCCGGGCCCGGTGGTCGAGCGCCAGATTGAGGAGGCTCTCGTAGACCGCCGTGATCCGTCGGCCCAGGCTTCCCGTGACGCCCCGGCCGGTTCGATCGCGGTCCGTGACCCGCATGAAACTCGCCGCGAGCACCGGGTTCATGGTCAGCGCCACCAGCAACGAGGCCAGGAGGGCCAGGCAGACCGTCATGGGCAGGAACACCATGAAGTCGCCCACGATGCCCGGCCAGAAGAATAGGGGCGAGAACGCGGCGACGGTGGTCAGGGTGGAAAACAGGATCGCCGAGCCCACCTCGTGGGTCGCCGCGGCCGCGGCCGAATCCCGTTGCGCCCCCTCCTGCATGTGGCGGTAGATGTTCTCGATCACCACGATCGAGTTGTCCACCAACATGCCGACCGCCAGGATCAGCGAGAACAACACGACCATGTTGAGCGTCACGCCCAGCGCCTGGACCGCGAGGAAGGTCATGAGCATGGAGAGAGGAATCGCGATGCCGACGAACACCGCGTTGCGCAGGGAGAGGACGAACATCAGGACCAGCACCACCAGGGCCAGCCCGGAGAGGATGTTGTTCTCCAGGTCCCCCACCATGCGCCGGATCTCCTTCGACTGGTCGCCGAGGACGGCGGAGGTGACCCCCTCGGGCCAGGTGGCCTCGTGCCGCACGACCTCCGCCTTGACGGCGTCGGCGAGCTCGATCACGTTCGCGCCGGTGCGCTTCTGGACGGTCAGCGCCACCGACTCCTCGCCGTCGATCCGGGCGTAGGAGAGGCGATCCTCGAAGGCGAACCGCACCTGCGCCACGTCCTTGACGAAGATCGGGTCGCCCCCGACGGCCCGGACGACGAACTCCCCGATCTCGAGGGGGTCGTCCACCTCGCCCGGCACCCGCACGGCGAAGCTCTGCCTCCCGAGGTCGAAGTCGCCGCCGGGGATCGAGACGTTCTCGTCGCGCACGGCGTCGACGACGTCTTCCAGCGCCAGGCCGTACAGCCGCAGCCTCGCCGGATCGACCTCGACCCGCACCTCGCGCTCCAGACCGCCGACGAGGTCCACCTTCAGGGCTCCCCGGAGGGTCTCGAGATCGTCCTGCAGGTCCTCCGCCAGCTCCTTCAGCACGACCGGCCCTACGGCGCCCGAGAGGTTGACCTGGATGATCGGGATGTCCGAGAAGCTCACCTCCTGGAGCACCGGCTCCTCGGCGTTGCTCGGGAGATCCGGCTTCGCCAGGGACACCCGGTCGCGCACCTTCTGCAACGCATTGTCGATGTCCGAGCCGGAGACGAACTCCGCCGTCACGATCGACACGCCCTCCTGGGATACGGAGGTGAGGTTCCTGAGGTCGTCCAGACCCTTCAGCTCCCGCTCGATCGGGTCCGTCACCTGCTCCTCGACGTCCTCCGGCGCGGCCCCGGGGTATGGGGTGGCCACCAGCACCAGCGGGATCTCGATGTCCGGAAAGCTCTCCCGGGGCAAGCTCGAGTAAGCGCGGAGACCGGCCAGCGTCACGGCCACCAGGAGGAAGAACACCGTGACGCGGTGCGACAGCGAGAGATCCGTCAGCCTCACGGCGCCGGCTCCTCCGCCGGCTCCGACGTCTCCGGAGGGCTCTCCACCACCGGCTGCCCCTCGGAGACCCGGTCCTGCCCCTGGACGATGACCCGATCGCCGGGCTGGAGGCCCGCGGTCACGACGACGTCGGCGGCTCGGACACGCCCCAGCTCCACCCTCCGGCGCGTCGCCCGCCCGTCCTCCACCACGTAGACCGCGCGCCCGTCCTCGAGGTCGAGGAGGGCCGACAGCGGAACCAGGATCGCCGAAGGCAGCTCCGCCAGCGGCACCGCGAGCCGCCCGAAGAGCCCGGGCTTGAGCCGGCCGTCGTCGTTGTCGAGCTCCGCCTCCATCTCCAGGGTCCGGGTCGCGGGGTCGAGCTCCGCCCCCAGTCGCGTGACCCGCCCCTCGAAGCTCTCGCCCGGCAGGGAGGTGACGGTCACCGTGACCGGAGCGCCGACGCGGATCAGCGGCAGGTCGCTCGCCGCCAGCGTGGCCCGCACCCTCAGGCGGTCGGTCTGCACGATCTCGACCAGCGGCGTGCCCGGGGCCGCGTAGTCCCCGACCTCGGTCAGCCGGGAGGCGATCCGGCCGGACCACGGCGCCCGGATCACGGCCTTCTCCAGGGCCAGACGGGCGGAGCCGAGCCGCGACTCCGCGACCTCGTAGGAGGCCTGGGCGTCGATCTGGTCCTGACGCGTGATCGAGCGCCGCTCGAAGAGCTTTTCCGCCCGCTCCCGACGGTCCTCCGCCTGCCGGAAGACCGCCTCGGCCTCGGCCACCTGCTGCGCGAGCGCCCGGGTGTCGATCCGGACCAGGACCTCGCCCTCGCGGACCGGGTCGCCGAGGTCCGCCCGCACCTCCTCGACGGTGCCGGGCACCTCGGCCGCCAGCGTGGCGCGGCGGTAGGGCCGCAGGTCCACGGCGAGCTCGGCCCAGACCGTGACCGGACCGCTCGTCACCGCGCGCGTCACGACCGGCGTCGCACGGACCGGCGCCTCGCCGACCTCCTCCGACTCCGCGCCAGCGCCGCACCCCGCCAGAAGGACCAGGGCCGCGACCCACGCGACCCGAGACCACGTCGCTCGCCTGCGTCTCATCTCTCCTCCTCCCGCGCCTCTGTCATCAGGGCGTCCGGCGGCGCGCTCCACTCCGCGACCGACTCGGCGAGCGGCAGCTGGCCGAGCGAGCGGGCGAGCTCGACGGCCTGGATCCGGGCCCTGTAGTAGTCAGCCACCCTCCGGACTTCCGCCAACACCTCGCGCTCCTGCGCCGCCAACCAGGCGGTCTGCAGCGCGACGCCCTCCTCGTAGCTCTCGCGAGCCACCCGCGACGCCTCGCGGGCGGCCTCGGCCGACACCTCCGAGGCGGTCCGCTGGGAGAGGGCCGTCGTATAGCGCCGGATCCCTCCCTCCACCTCTCGCCGCACCTGGTTGCGCAGCCCGCGCAGGCCGCTCTCGAGCTGACGGCGGCGCGACTCGATCTGCGCCACCTGGCTCTTTCTCCGACCCCCGTCGAAGACCGACCAGGTGAGGCCGATCGAAACGCTCCAGTCGGCGAACAGGGGGTCGCTCAGGTTGTCGAGGAGCCGGACCGTCCGGCCGTAGTTCCCCATGAACTCGAGCTGCGGCAGGCCGTCCGCGTGGGTCACCGTCGTCTGCAGGTCCAGGGCCTCGATCTGGAGGCCCAGGTCGCGGAGCTCGGGCCGCTGCTCCCAGGCGAGGGCGAGCGCCCGCTCGAGGGTCGGAGCCGGCGGCAGCTCGCCCCGTGACTCCGCGAGGGGCGGCAGCGGCTCGGCCCCGAAGTCGAGGAGCGCGCGGAGGTCCACCTCCGCGGTCGCCACCGCGCCGCGGGCGCCGTCGACCAGCGGGACCAGCTCTGCGAGCGCGGCCTCGGCCTGGAGCAGCTCCAGGCGGGTGGCGTCGCCGAGATCGAAGCGGGCTTGGACGACAGCGAGGGACTCCTCCCGAGCCTGTCTCTGGACCTCCAGGGCCTGGGACTGCTCGCGCGCCTCCAGGACACGGAAGAAACTCTGCCCCGCCGCCGCCGCGGTGTTCAACCGGGCCACCTCGATCTGCTGCTGCACGGCATCGACCGCCGTGGACGCGAGCTCGATGCCCGCGGCGACCTTGCCGAAGCTGTAGAGGAGCTGGGAGACCTCCAGCGACAGGCCCCACAACTCCTGCTCGGACGGCTCGAAGCCGGGGAACTGGTCCAGGATGGCGTCGAAGTCCGCCGAATTGAGCAGCGACGGATTTCTCGAGCGGCTCCACCTCGACTTGGCCGTGACCTCGGGCCAGATCTCGGACTTCGCCTCCCGCACCGTGGCCTCGAACTCCACCCTTCTCTCCGTCTCCGCGGCCAGCGCAGGATTGCGTTCGAGAGCGAGCTCGACCACGCGGGGGAGGCCCAGCGGCTCCTCCTCCGCCGCCGGAGCGACACCGGCAACGAGCCACAGAGCTGCGAGTGCGATCGAGACTCCGGTCCATTTCATGGCCACGGCTGACACCTCACGGATCCCCGCCATCGGGCGACGGACCGGGCCGACGACGAAACGCCACGGCGGCGGTCCCTGCGGGTTGGGCCTTCTGGTCGTTGGATCCGACGGTGGGGGGGTTCGAGTCTGCGGGCGGCTGCCCGTGGGTCTACCAGCTGCCAAAACAGGCTATCGGCGATGCCGCGATGCGTCAAGCGACGAGTCCGCCGCCGCTCCTAATCCACGAGGCGCATCTCGACCGGCTCCTTCCCGGGCCGCTCCAACGTCATGCTGTGGACACCCTCGTCGCCGGTCACGAAACGGGCGCGGACACCCTCGGGGGCGCCCACGAGACGGAAACGGTCGGGAGCCTCCGGCACGAGCGTCGCGAGAGGCTGGGCCGGAAACTTGGCGACCAGGCGGTCGTCGAGCATCGCGATCTCGACGCTCGAGGCCGGACCCTCGCCCCGATAGCTGCCCACGAGACGTCCGAGGTCGGACGGCTCCAGGGTGACGATCTCGGCGTCGTCCACCCGCCGCAGCAGGAGGTGGAGGTGGATGGTCACCTCGCCTCCGACGACGTACGAGTCCGTTTCCGTGTCGGCGCCGGGACCGATCCCGAACTCCACCCGGCGGAGACGCGTCGTACCCGTCGCCATCAACGCCGACTCGGTCTCGGCCAGGCGGAACGGCACCGTGATCTCCTTCGTGACGCCCCGCATCTCGAGTCGGCCCGTCACCCGCAGGTCGTCGCCGTCCCGCACGAACCGGTCCGCCCGGAAGGACAACTCGGGGTACCTCCCGACGTCGAAGAAATCGTCCGACCGGAGATGGGCGTCGCGGGGCTCGAACCCCGTGTCGATGCTCCTGGTGAGGATCACGACCCCGATGTGGGCGTCCTCGAGGCCGTCTCCCCAGCGCGCCTCTCCCGTGAAGTCCGCGA
This sequence comes from uncultured bacterium, assembly GCA_905479655.1. GTDB lineage: Bacteria > Acidobacteriota > Thermoanaerobaculia > Multivoradales > JAHEKO01 > CAJQNK01. The sequence continues at coordinate 9,897 of CAJQNK010000140.1, forward strand.
ACTCGCCCTGGACCTCTCCCAGCACCACCAGCGTGTACGGCACCGTGAAGCGGATGCTGGAGGCCGCGGGATCGATGAAGTAGGTGTCGCTCACGGCGGGGACAGCGACCGCGACGAGCAGAGGAAGGAGGATCGCTGGCTTCGGCATCCGCATGGGGCTTTCTCCCGGCAGGTCGGAACCCGGGGATTCTACCCCTTCGCGGCGCCCTCCTGGGGACGGGGCTGCTCGACCCTCTTGCGGACGTACGCCGTGGTGCCCCCGAAATCGTCCCGGACCCCCACCGACAGGTCGTGGGGCCGGTCGCGGAGGTCGATCTCCACCTCGTACACGAACTGCCCATCCTCCGGCATCTCCTGCGTTCCGGCGGCGGGCACGCTGACGGGGATCGAGCGACTCCGGATCGGGGTCGTCCCGCCCTCGTCGTCCCGCGCCGCCAGGTAGACCGTGAAGAGACCCTGGCGTCCTCGCGGATCCGGCAGCAGCGTCAACTGCGCCAGCGGCACCCGGACCCGGACCGTCAACCGGACCATGTCCTCGTCGACCGGCGTGTGCTTCCCGATCTCCACCGTCACGCCGAGGCGGTTGTCCTCCTCGCCGTGGTAGAGGCTCGCGAGCACGCCGTCGACGATGCGGTCCTCGAAGGTCTTGGCACGGTAGCGCTCGCGGTGGCGCAGGCGGATCCCGGGCCGGCTCACCTCGACCTCGATCCGGTGCTCGCGGCCGTCCGCCGGCCGGGGCGGCGCGTAGGCGAGGACATAGCGCGACGCCGCCTCGTCCAGGACCTGGCCCAGCGCCGCCGTCGGGTCGTTGGCGTTGAAGATGGCCCGGCCGCCGGTCTCGCGGGCGATCATCTCCAGCGGATCCTGGAGGTTCCTCGAGGCGAACTGCTCGGCCCCGAGGGTCAGGCGCACGTTGAAGCTCGCCTGCGCCGAGCGGGCGCCGACCAGGCCCGCGGCCTGCACGGTGTAGAGGGTCACGCCCTGGGCGTTGGCGTCCGCCGTGAGGGCCTGCCATTCGCGCGTCGTGTCGTACTTCTCCATCTCGACCCGGGCGCCGATGGGGTCGAAACGCCGGAGCCGACCGCCCCCGCCGATGCTGGTGGTGTCGGCGGCGTTCGGGATCCCGGCGCGGAGGGCCGTGCCGTCGCACATCTCGATGGCGTAGCGCCACGCCACCCCGCCCGCGATCAGCTCGATGCCGTCGCTGACGTAGAGGAGCGCCTTGCGGCCGGGAACGCCGGCCAACGAGTTGACGAACCGCTCCAGCCCTCCGATGGCCCCGAGGACCCGTCCGCGGGCCTCGTCCGCGTGGGACCTCACGATCCCGCCGACCTTGACGCAGATGTCGCTGCTGGGCTGGTTGGAGCCGGGGTTCGACTCCTCGTCGTTCTGCAGGCTCATCCGCAGGAGGTTCAGCGTCCGCTCCGTCTCCATGCCCATCATCAGGTGGTAGGCGCGGAAGCCGCGGAGCCGATCCAGGGCGGAGGCGATCTTCGCCCGGTCCCGCGTGAACGGCTGGACCACCTCGACGCCGCCGGAGTAGCGGGCCACGAGGACCTCGTCCCGCGGGCCGAGCTTCTCGTCCAGCGTCCGGTCGAGGGCGTCGATCACCCGCGTCCGGCTCACCGGGCTGGTGGCGAGGTCGTCGAGGAAGACGACCAGCCGGGTGCCGGGCTCCGCGACGAGCGGCGGCTTCCGGCCGTCGGCCTCCGGAGCGCCCGGCGAGGTCCACCGGCGCTCCGAGCGACCCGCGGCCGGGGGCGAGAAGTACTCGACCGCCACGGCCCGCCCGTCGTCCGTCACGGCGAGCTCGTCCGCCGTCAGGTCGAGCACGGGTCGACCCGCCGAATCGGTCGCCTGGACCTCGACCTCGACCAGCTCCACCGCGATCCGATCGACGAACGGCAGCGCCTCGTCCCCGGCCGTCGGCCCCTGGGCCTGCGCGGCCGATGCGAGGGCGACGGCGCACAGCGCGACCAGACCCCTCCGCGCGCACCGCCGCGAACCCGTGATTCGTTTCGTCTTGATCATGGCTCGGTTCCTCCTCTCCTCCGGCCATCAGAGTACAGGTCGCGCGTCGGCGGCGGGGAGCCCTCGCGGGATGAGCGGCGTCGAGGGAGGACCAGTCCCCAACGTTTGCGCATTCAGGCACAGGCGACCTCGCAGTAGAGGCCTGCTGAGAACTAGCCTGCCCTTCTCACCGACTATCTACTACGAGACCGTATGTACCTGAATCTGCGGCGTTACGCTCTGCTCGGGCTCCTCGACGTACAGACAGTACGACTGCGTCGCCCT
>CAJQNK010000141.1 GCA_905479655.1 uncultured bacterium
GGGGCGTTGGCGGCGACCTGGCGCAGCCTGCGGGAGGTCGGGAACCTCTCCTCCGCCTCCGTCCTCCTGGTGCTGGGCGAGGTGATGAGGGAGAGCCCGCCGCCACCGGGCTCCTGGGGCCTGGTCTTCGCCATGGGGCCGGGGTTCTGCTCCGAGCTGGTCCTCCTCCGCTGGAGCGATTGAGGCGGTTCCGGATCATGGAGATCGCCGGATGGGACAGTCGCTGGCTCTACGCGGGCCTGGTGGGGGCCGTGGCGGTGGAGCGCGGCGTCGAGCTCCTCGTCTCGCGGCGCAACGAGGCCTGGCTCCGGGAGCGCGGGGCGATCGAGGTCGGGGCGAGGCACTACCCGTGGATGGTGGGGATGCACACCGCTTTCCTCCTCTCCTGCCCCCTGGAGGTGTGGCTCCTCGGCCGCCGGACGACCCTCGGCCTCTCGGCCGCCATGCTGGGGACGCTCCTGGTCGCGCAGGCGCTGCGCTGGTGGGTCGTGGCGACCCTCGGTCGCCGCTGGACGACCACGGTGCTGTGCCTGCCCGGGACACCGCCGGTGAGAAGTGGCCCCTTCCGCCTCTTCCGACACCCCAACTATCTCGCCGTGGCGATCGAGATCGTCGCCCTGCCACTGGTCCACGGCGCGTGGCTCACGGCGGCGTTCTTCAGCGTGGCCAACGCCCTCCTCATGATCCTCCGCATCCCGGTCGAGGAGCGAGGGTTGCGGGAGATCTCCGGCATCGTCCCCGGCGCGGGGGGCGAACGGTGAAGCGCGCCGAGATCCTAGCGGGCGTCGAGTCGATCGCGCGGCGCCGCCTGGGCCGCGAGACGATCACGGCGGAGCCCGACGCCCGCCTGATCGACGACCTGGAGCTCGACTCGCTCCAGCTCCTGACCCTGGCGGTCGAGGTCGAGAACCACTTCCGCGTGCGCCTCAGCGAAGACGACGACCAGGCCATCGTGACCGTGGGGGACCTGGTGGCGACGATCGAGAGGCGGCTGGCGGAGGGCGGTCGATGAGCGTCTCCCGCGGTGAGTTCCCGGCGCCCGCTCCCAGCGCCCCGACGCTGGTGGCCGCCCTCGAGCGGGCCGCGCGACACCCCGGAGTGGTGCTGCGCTTCCTCGACGCTTCGGAGCGGGAGGAGATCCTCACCTGGTCCGAGGTCCGCGACCGGGCTCTCGGCGTGGCGGGCGCCCTGCGGCGACTGGGGATCGAGCCGGGGGAGCGTGTCGCCCTCGTCCACCCCACCTGCCCCGACTTCGTCGTCTCGCTGTTCGCCGTGCTGCTGGCCGGGGCCGTGCCGGTGCCCCTCTACCCCCCGGTGCGCCTGGGACGCCTCGACGAGTACCACCGGCGGACGGCCGCCATGCTCCTGGCTTCGGGCTCCCGGCTGGTGCTGGCGGACGCCCGGGTCCGCCGCATCCTCGGCCGGACGCTGGAGCTGGCGCCGCCGTCGCTGGGCTGCGCGCGGCTCTCCGATCTGACACCGTCGTCCGTCGAGCCGAAGGAGGTCCGGCCGGAGGATCTCGGCCTCGTCCAGTTCTCCTCGGGCACCACCGTCGACCCCAAGCCGGTCGCCCTGAGCCACCGGGCGCTGATGGCCCAGGTCGCGGCTCTCAACAGCCACTGGCCGGACGCTGACGGGGTCGTCAACAGTGGTTTCTGCTGGCTGCCGCTCTACCACGACATGGGGCTCGTCGGGTGCGTGTTCTCGGCCCTGGAGCGGCCGGGCGACCTGACCCTCATGGGCCCGGAGGTCTTCGTTGCCCGTCCCTCCTTGTGGCTGCGGGGCATCTCCAGGTTCCGGGCAACGATCTCGCCGGCCCCCAACTTCGCCTACGCGCTCTGCCTGGAGCGGGTGCGGGACGAGGATCTCGAGGGGGTCGACCTCTCGTCCTGGCGGGGCGCCCTGAACGGCGCCGAGTCGGTCTCGCCCCGGGTGCTGCGAGCGTTCGTCAGCCGTTTCGCCCGTTGGGGATTGCGTCCGGAGGCCCTGACGCCGGTCTACGGGCTCTCCGAAGCGGCCCTGGCCGTGACCTTCGCCGAGCTCGGCCGCCCGTTCACGAGTCGCGTCTTCGACCGGGACGCCCTCGCCGACGGACAGGGACGAACGGCGGACGACGGGGTCGAGATCGTCTCGGTCGGGCGGCCGCTCCCCGGCTTCGAGGTGCAGCTGCGGGACGAGGCGGGCAGCCCGGTCGAGACCGGCCGCGTGGGCCGGCTCTGGGCCAGGGGCCCGTCGCTCATGGACGGGTACCTGGATCGGCGGGACGCGACGGCCGCGGCTCTCGTCGACGGCTGGCTCGACACCGGCGACCTGGGCCTGCTGGTCGACGGCGAGCTCCATCTGGTCGGCCGGGCCAAGGACGTGGTGATCCTCCGCGGGCGCAACTACCTGCCCGACGAGATCGAGGCGGCGCTGGACGACGTCGCGGGCGCGCGTCGCGGCTGCGCCGCGGCGGTCGGCCACCTGCCGGAGGACGGGGAGCGGGAGGAGTTGCTCCTGCTCGTCGAGCACGATCGGAAGGCGACGAGCGAGGAGTTGCTGACCCTCCCGGAGCGGTGCCGCAGGGCGATCCTCCACGAGACGAGCCTGGCGGTCGACCGGGTCGAGGTTCTGGAACCGGGGACCCTGCCCAGGACCTCCTCGGGCAAGATCCGCCGCGGCGAGGCGCTGAGCCGCTTCCTCCGGGGCACCCTCGAGCCTCCGGTGCCGGTCAACGCCCTCACCCTGGGGCGGGCCCTCGCGGGCTCCCAGGTCGCCCACCTGCGGCGTCGGCTGCGCGGCGGCGACGGGACCCCGAGCGAGGGCTCCTCCGGTGCCGGTTGACCGCCTCGCGGTGGTCGGCGGCGGCCCGGCCGGCCTGGCGACGGCCATCGGGGCGCGGCTCCGGGGCCTTCGGGCCGTGGTCGTGGAGCGTCGAACGCCGCCCCTCGACAAGCCCTGTGGCGAGGGCCTCATGCCCGACGCCGTCGCCTCGCTGGAGCGGCTCGGCGTCGATGTCGCGGGCCTGCGCTCGGCCCCGTTCCTCGGCATCCGCTACTTCGACGGCGACACGGTCGCCGACGGGCTCTTCCCCGGGCCCCCGGGCCGCGGAGTGCGGCGCACCGCGCTGCACGAGGCCCTCGTGCGACGGGCGGGGGCGGTGGGGGTCGAGCTCCTCTGGGGAACGGAGGTCCGGGGTTTGCGGCGGCGCACCCTCGAGACGTCCGCGGGCTCCGTGCGGGCCGACTGGTTCGCGGCGGCGGACGGCCTCGCCTCACCCCTGCGCCGCCAGGCGGGTCTCGAGGCGGCGACTCGCGGTCCCCGGAGATTCGGCGTGCGACGCCACTTCCGGGTGGCTCCCTGGAGCGCTCGGGTCGAGGTCCACTGGGTGGACCATGCGGAGGCCTACGTCACGCCGGTGGCCGAGGACGAGGTGGGTGTCGCCATCCTCTGGTCGGGTGTGCGGGCCGGTTGGGAGGAGCTGCTGAGACGCTTCCCCCGGGTCGTCGAGCATCTGGCGGGAGCGCCGCCGCTCGAGAAGGCGGCGGGTGTCGGCCCCCTGCGCCGCCGGTCGCGTCGGGTGGTGGCCGGGCGCCTGGCCCTGGTCGGCGACGCGGCGGGCTACGTGGATGCCATTACCGGCGAGGGGCTCGCCGTGGCTTTCCATCAGGCCCGGGCGCTGGCGGAGGCCGCCGCCGCCGGGGATCTCGCCGCCTACCAGCGCGCCCAGCGCCGCATCGTGTGGCTGCCGGACACCCTGACCCGGCTCCTCCTCTTCGCCGAGCGCCGCCCGGCCCTCCGTCGGCGCCTCGTCGCCACCCTCGGCTCCGACCCGGAGCTGTTCTCGCGCTTGCTGGCCGTCCATGCGCGGCAGCTCCCCTGGAGCGGCCTGGGCGTGCGGCCCGCGCTGCGCCTGGCGAGGGGCCTGCTGCCGTGACGGATCTCCTCGAACCAGCCACCTCTGGAGGCTCCATGCCCCGAACGACCCTCGCTCGAGTCGCTCCCTCGTTGCTCCTCGCCGTCGCCCTTCCGGCCGCCCGGCCCGCGACCGCGGAGCCGTGGACGGCGACGGTCGACCCGGCCGCCAGCTCCGTTCGCTTCGTCCTCGACGCCACCCTCCACACGGTCGAGGGGATGGCCGAGATCCAGGCCGGCGAGCTGTCCTTCGATCCGGAGGAAGGCTCGATCTCCGGCGCGGTCGTGGTCGACGCCACGAGTGCGGACACCGGCAACGACAAGCGCGACCGCGAGATGCACCAGAAGGTCCTGGAGAGCGGCAGGTGGCCGGAGGTCCGGTTCACCCTCGAGGGTCTGGAGGGGGACCTCGAGGGTCTCGCCACGGGCCGGGAGGTGGAGCTCGAGGTGCGCGGTATCTTCACGCTGCAGGGCGAGAGCCACTCGCTCGTCGTGCCGGTCTCGGCGAACCTCGCCCTCTCGACCGGACGCTCGGGTCGGCTGCGGGCCACCGGCTCCTTCGTTGTGCCCTACGTGGCCTGGGGCCTCCGCGACCCGAGCAAGCTCCTCCTGCGGGTGGGCAAGGAGGTCCGGGTGGACGTGGTCCTCGAGGCCGCGCTCGGGGCGGTGTCGGACGCCGGAGGCCTTTCCGGTCCCGGCGGGGTAGATTGAGTCCGCGATGGCGAGGAAGAGCGACTCCCGACCCGACTGGTCCGTGATTCGGGCCGCCGAGCGGCCGCTCGGGCAGTTCTCGCCCCACGGCGAGCTGACCCTCGCCCTCGCCTACGCCAACACCTACCACGTGGGGATGTCGAGCCTGGGCTTCCAGCGCGTCTACGAGCTGGTTCACGGCCGGCCGGGCTGGTCCTGCGAGCGGCTCTTCTCCGACGGAGCGGGCGCGCCCGTGTCGGTGGAGACCGAGACGCCGCTCGACGGGTTCGGTGTGGTGGCTTTCTCGGTCTCGTTCGAGGAGGACTACGTCAACCTGCTGCGCATGCTCGACCGCTCCCGGGTGCCGCTGCGTTCCGACGAGCGCACGGACCACGACCCGCTGATCGTCGTCGGCGGCTCCTGCGCCACCATCAACCCCCTGCCGCTCGCGCCGTTCGTCGACGTGTTTCCGCTGGGCGCGGCCGAGAACCTGCTGCCCGAGCTCCTGGAGGCCCTCGCGGAGGAGCGGGACAAGGAGGCGGTGCTCGAGCGTCTGGCCTGCCTGCCCGGCTTCTTCGTCCCCTCGCGTCACGACCCCGAGGAGGACGACGCCCTCCACAAGCTCGGCAAGTTGAAGAAGCTCGAGCTCTCGGAGGCGCAGATGCGGACGCCGGGCCACCTGCCGACGACCGCCATCGTCACGCCCCACACCGAGTTCTCGGAGAAGTTCCTCATCGAGATGTCCCGCGGCTGCCCCGAGAAGTGCCGCTACTGCTGGGCGACCTTCGGCATGGGGCGGTTCCGCTGGCACCCCACCGACGCCATCCTCGCGGCGATGGAGCGCGCCCGCCCGGTCACCGACCAGGTCGGCTTCGTCGCCACGGCGGTAGGCGACCACCCGGAGATCGAGCGCATCCTCCACGAGAGCCTGGCGCTGGGGTTCCGCAGCTCCGTCTCGTCGATCCGCATTCCGGCGGTGACCGATGGGGTCTTGGCCGCGCTCAGGGCCTCCGGCGATCGCTCCATCACGTTGGCGCCGGAGACCGGCAGCGACGAGCTGCGGATCAAGCTCAACAAACCGGTGCCGAACAGCGTCCTTCTGGACAAGGTGCGGAGGATCTTCCGCCACGGCTTCACCCAGCTCAAGCTGTACTTCCTCATCGGCGTGCCCGGGGAGACGGACGACGACGTGCGGGCGATCCTGGGGCTCGCGGCCGAGTGCCGCTCGATCATGTTGGAGGAGCTGGCCCCGACCGGCGTCATCGGACAGATCCACCTGGGGACCAACATCCTGGTGCCGAAGCCCTACACCGGCTGGCAGCGCGAGCCGCTGGACGACCCGCGCAGCCTGAAGCGCAAGATCTCGATCCTCAAGAAGGGCGCCGCGGCCCTGCCCAACGTGAGCCTGGGGACGATGTCCATCCGTCAGGCCATCTGGCAGACCTACATCTCGAAGGCGGGCACGGAGGCCGCCGAGCCCCTGGTTCGGGCCGCGCGCGGGCAAAGCGTGGCCTCGATCCTGCGCGAGTTCGAGCCCCTGGTGCAGCCTCAGGTGTTCGCGCCCCAGGTGGGGCAGCTGCGCTGGCAGTTCATGCAGACGGCCTGAAGCCCCGGCTGGATGACGGCGGCGACCCGGTCGTCGGCGGACGACCCGTCACCGCGGGGGCGTCACGTCCTTCATGGGCGGCTTGTCCTCCGCCGGGGGCTGAACGCTCCGCGGCTTCTCCAGCACGGCGAGGAGCGCGGTCAGGAGACCCAGGAGAATCTCGTCCACGAACGGGATCATGTCCGGCAACAGCAGGTCGAGCCCGAACAGGAGGGCCGCGACCGTGAACAGCTGGGGAAAGCGCAGTCGGGAGGTGAACCGGCCGATCAGGCCGATCAGGAGTGGCTTCGCCATGACCCGGATCCTATCCGGCCCGCGCGGTTTCGGGCCGAGCCGCAAGTCCCGAGGAGCCTGTTCAGGTCGACAAATGGTTATTTCCGTGGAGTGTTAGTCTTCGAGCGCACGTAGTCAATCTTCGAGCGCACGTAGTCAAAAAGTGGAGGGCCTCGATCGGGGGGCGTGGAGGCGCCTCGCGACGGAGGTTGGTGAGAGACGAGGAGTGTGCTGATGGCGGCCGATCCGGAGAGCAATGGCAGGATCCTGCTGGTGGACGACGACCCCATGGTCCGCAGGGTGGGCGAGCGGATGATCGGCCTCCTTCACTTCGACGTCACGACAGCGGCCGGGGGCGAGGAGGCGCTGGAGAGGTTCCGCGAGGCCCCCGGGGCCTTCCGCCTGGTCCTCATGGACCTCTCGATGCCCGGGATGTCCGGCCAGGACGCGTGGCGGCGCATGCGCGAGATCCACCCCGGGGTGAAGGTCCTGTTCGTCAGCGGCTACTCCGAGGCCGAAGGGCTCACGGAGCTCGAGCGGGAAGAGGTCGGCTTCGTGCAGAAGCCCTACCGGCTCGACGACCTCAGGAAGAAGCTCTCCGAGATCCTGGACGATTGATTCCCACCGGGGCCAATCGCTGCGCGCCACTGTAGACGTTGAGGCGTCGACCGCGGAGGAAGCCCACCAGGGTCATGCCGGCCTTTTGGGCGAGGGCCACGGCGAGGCTGCTCGGGGCCGAGACGGCGCACACGAACGTCGCGCCGGCACGGGCGGCCTTCTGGACGATCTCCCAGCCGGCGCGTCCGCTCACCAGGAGCACGCCGTCCCCGAGGGGCAGCTCGCCCGCGAGTAGCCGCTCGCCGACGAGCTTGTCGACGGCGTTGTGGCGCCCAACGTCTTCGGCGGCGGTGAGCAGTCGGCCCTCGGGGTCGAACCACGCGGCGCCGTGGAGGCCGCCCGTGGCGCGGAAGATCGCCTGCTCCCGGCGCAGGCGCTCGGGCAGCTCGACCAGGAGCCCCGGGTGGAGCCGCGGTCCGCGGTCGTGGAGTCCGGGGCCGCGGACGGACACGGGGTCCAGGGCCGCCTTGCCGCAGGCGCCGCAGGCGCTGGTCGTGAAGAAATGGCGTTCCAGGGGCGCGAGGTCGGGTTCCAGCCCCGGACGGAGGCGCACCGCCACGGCGTTGTGGCGCACCGATCCCGCGGCGTCGAGGACCGGCGCGAAGCCGGCGACATCGGCGACCGCCTCGATCACACCCTCGGCATAGAGAAACCCGGCCGCGAGCGCCTCGTCGGCGCCGGGGGTCCTCATGGTCACGGCCACGACCCGGCTCCCGGCGTCCGTGACCACGCGGATCTCGAGGGGCTCCTCGACCGCGAGCTCGTCGGGTACGAGCTGGCGCCCTGCCTCGTCCACCACGAGAACGTCGTGGGGCGTGCGGCTGCGCTCGTCGGGCGGCACCTGGGACACCCCGGGAGTCTACGGCACGCAGGTTCAGGCACATACGACCTCGCAGTAGAGACCGGGTGTGAAGGTCGGGATAAACTCGCGTCGTGCTCCGACTCCTGAAGGGATGGCCGCTGGTGCGCCAGCTCCTCGAGGGCGCGGACGGCACCGGCCTCGAGGCCATGTCGTCCGCCACCCGCGCGACGGGTACGCGCCTCCGCGGCGCCGACGTCGCGCGCTCCGTCTGCCCGTACTGTGCCGTCGGCTGTGGCCAGCGGATCCACCACCGGGACGGCGAGCTCCTCGCGATCGAGGGCGATCCGGAGAGCCCGATCAACCAGGGCACCCTGTGCCCGAAGGGCTCCGCGAGCCACCAGCTCCTGACCCACGACGGACGTCTTCGCAAGGTGCTACATCGGTCGCCGGGCGCGCGCGAGTGGCGGGAGATCGATCTCGTCGAGGCGGTGGACCGGGTGGCCGACCTGGTCTGGGAGAGTCGACGCCGGACCCTCGAGCCGGAGAGCCCGGGCCGCCCGGCCCGGCGCACCACGGCCATCGCGCACCTGGGCGGCGCCACGCTCGACAACGAAGAGAACTACCTGATCAAGAAGCTGTTCACCGGCGGCCTGGGGATGGTGGCCGTCTCCAACCAGGCCCGTATATGACACAGCTCCACGGTGCCCGGTCTGGGCGCCACGCTGGGTAGGGGGGGCGCGACGACGGCGCTCCAGGACCTGGCGCGCTCCGACTGCATCCTGATCCAGGGCTCCTCCATGGCCGAGGCCCACCCGGTGGGCTTCCGCTGGGTGATGAAGGCCAAGGAGCGCGGGGCCAAGGTGATCCATGTCGATCCCCGGTTCTCGCGGACCAGCGCGCTGGCCGACCTCTGGATCCCGATCCGGGCGGGCGGCGACCTGGCGCTCCTGGGAGGGCTGATCCGCCACGTCCTCGCCGAGGGGCTCGAGTTCCGGGAGTACGTCGCGGCCTACACCAACGCCTCGTTCGTGGTCGGGGAGGCGTATCGGGACAGCGAGGATCTCGACGGGCTGTTCTCGGGCTGGCAGCCGCAGGAGCGGCGCTACGACCCGACGAGCTGGGCCTACGAGACCGACGCCGAGGGCCGTCCGCGGCGCGATCCGACCCTCGACCACCCGCGCTGTGTGCTCCAGCTCCTGAAACGCCACTTCGCCCGCTACACGCCGGAGGCGGTCGAGCGGATCGCCGGCGTGCCGGCCGAACGGTTCCATCGGCTGGCCGAGATGCTGACGTCCGCCTCGGGTCCGGAGAAGACGGCCGCGATCTGTTACGCGGTGGGCTGGACGCAGCACTCGAAAGGGGTGCAGATCGTCCGGGCGGCGGCCATCCTCCAGCTCCTCCTGGGCAACGTCGGTCGTCCGGGCGGCGGCATCCTGGCGCTGCGCGGCCACGCGTCGATCCAGGGCTCGACCGACATCCCCACGCTCTACAACATCCTGCCGGGCTACCTGCCCATGCCGGACGGCGACGACGCCGACCTCGACGCCTACCTGGCACGGCACACGCCGCGCGAGGGGTGGTGGGCGAACCTCCCGGCCTACGCCACGAGTCTGCTGTCGGCCTGGTACGGGGAGCGGGCGACGCCAGGGAACGACTACGGCTTCGGCTGGGTTCCCCGGGTCACGCGGGACCACTCCCACTTCGCGTTCTTCCTGGAGATGGTCGACGGCGGGGTCGAGGGGCTCTTCGTGATGGGTCAGAACCCGGCCGTGGGGGGACAGCACTCGAGCCTGGAGCGTCGCGCGCTCTCCAAGCTGCGCTGGCTGGTCGTGCGGGACCTGGTGGAGATCGAGACGGCGAGCTTCTGGAAGGACTCCCCCGAGGTGGCCGCCGGCGAGCTCGACCCGTCGGAGATCGGGACGGAGGTCTTCCTTTTTCCCGCCGCCGGGCACGCGGAGAAGGAGGGCTCGTTCACCCAGACCATGCGGATCCTCCAGTGGCGCGAGAAGGCGGTGGAGCCGCCCGGCGACGCCACCAGCGAGGCGTGGTTCTTGCACCAGCTCGCCCTGCGTCTGCGGGACAAGGCGCTGGAGTCGGCGCTGCCCGAGGACGAGCCGTTGCGGGCGTTGGACTGGTGGTACCCGGAGACGGACGGGGGCGAGCCGCGGATGGAGGCGGTGCTGGCCGAGATCAACGGCTGGCGCTGGGCGGCCGGCGAGGGAGAAGACGCGCGAGCGGGCGCGGTCCACGCCGAGGACCGGGGGGGCCGCCGTCACCATGGCCCCCAGGTGCCCGGCTTCGGCGACCTGGCGGCCGACGGCTCGACCGCCTGCGGTTGTTGGATCTACTCCGGCGTGCTCGGCCCCGACGGGGTCAACCGCGCCCAGGGCCGGCGCCCCGAGGGCCCGTACGGCCACGGCTGGGGCTTCGCCTGGCCGGCCGATCGGAGGATCCTCTACAACCGCGCGTCCGCCCGCCCCGACGGCCGCCCATGGAGCGAGGCGAAGCGTCTCGTCTGGTGGGACGGGAACGCCGGCCGGTGGACGGGCGACGACGTACCCGACTTCCCCGTCGCCAAGCCCCCGAGCTTCCGGCCGCGACCGGGCGCGACCGGCGTCGACGCCCACCCCGGCGACGCCCCCTTCCTCATGCACCCGGAGGGTGTGGGGCGCCTGTTCGTGCCCGAGGGTCTCGCCGACGGCCCGCTGCCGGTGCACTACGAGCCGCTCGAGTCGCCGGTCGTGAGCGAGCTCCATGGCCAGTCGACGAACCCGATGGCCCGGCGATTCGAGCGACCCGACAACCCGTGGGCCACGTCTCCCGACCCGGCCTACCCCTTCGTCCTCACGACCTACCGCCTCACCGAGCACCACACCGCGGGCGGGATGAGCCGCACGCTGCCCCGCCTCGCCGAGCTCCAGCCCGAGCTCTTCGCCGAGCTCTCCCCCGAGCTCGCCGCGGAGCTGGGGATCGACCACGGAGAGTGGCTGACCGTGACGACGCCCCGGGGGTCGGTCGAGGCCCGGGCGCTGGTCACCCGGCGCATGCGCCCCCTGAGGGTGGCCGGCCGGGTCGTCCACCAGGTTGCGATGCCGTTCCACTGGGGAACGTCCGGCCCCGTCCGGGGTGACATCGTGAACGACCTGATCCCCCTCTCGGCGGAGCCCAACGTCTCCATCCACGAGGGCAAGGCCCTGCTGTGCTCCGTGCGTCCGGGGCGGCGGAGCGGAATCGCCGACTCCGACGATTGAGGAAACCGGGCGCGTCGAGGCGTCTGGAGGGGCGAGTCCTGACGGGAGCCCCCGGCTCCCGCACCGGACCAAGAGCCCGTCGCCGGGTTCGAGGCTAACCTGACCTTCTCACCAAATCTCTACTGCGAAGCCGTATGTGCCTGAACCTGCTGCGTTACGCTCCCGTCGGCCTCCTCGACGTACCGACAGTACGCCTGCGTCGGCCTCGGTCGCAAGCCTTGCATCTTCAGACACCTACGACCTCTCGCGACGACACCCGGTGAGAAGGGCAGGCTAAACCGCCAATCGGGAGAACGCAGCCCACTGTGTCGGAGGGAGGATGGTCCGGGCCGAGCCGGGACCGTAGTGGTAGTCGACAGGGGGGCTGCGCTATGATTCATGCGATCAGGAAGGAAAGATCGAGACCCCCATCGCGGGGTGCGATGGCGAACGGGAAGGCGCCATCTCCGCTGGCCCCAGAAGAGCATCGGAGGCCGAGGAGGAGGTGCGCGTGGCGCGCAGGGACCGACGCAGGAACCGAGCTCCGTTCCACCCCTGGAGCGCCCGCTCCGAACCGGAGCTCGGGTGACCCGCGACGACTCAGGGCTCGAGTGGCTGCGGAGGGCCCTCGGGCCGGAGCTCCGGGAGCTCTTCCTGCGCCAGGGGATCGAGCGTGCCGAGGCGGAGCGTCTCGAGGAGGAGACCTGGCGGCGCGCGGAGCTGAAGATCGAGCCCTCCCAGGAGTTCGGAGAGTCTCGGGAGATCGTCCTCGGGCGCGCCAGAATCGTTCTCCGGGATCGCCGCGTCGACGCGGAGGTCCGGGCGTTTCAAGAGGGACGCGACCGCGAGGAGAGCTTCCGGTTCCTCCACGACACCTTCTCGAGAGTCGTGAAGAGCGCCCTGGCTCGCAAGGGCCTGAGCGGGGCGGAGCTCGAGGACCTCGCCCAGGAGACCTGGAAGACCGTCTACACCGACCTGGACTCCTTCCGGCGCGAGTGCTCCTTCGTCAGCTGGTTGTTCCTGCTGACCCGCTCCACCTGGCGCAGGTGGATGCGCTACCGCGACGCCGGGGTGAGGAAGGGCGAGGAGGTCCCGGTGGATCCGCCCGCGGACGCGGAGGGTGCGCCGCGGCCGGTCCCCGAAGGCCTTCGGGTCGAGGCCAACCAACACGAGATCGCCGAGCGGGGCGAGAGAAACGAGGCGCTGCGCCGGGCGGTGGAAGAGCTGCCGCCCCAGATGCGAAGATGTGTCCTGCTCCACTACTTCCAAGACCGACCGGTCCGGCAGGTCGCTCAGCTCCTCCGGATCGCGGAGGGGACCGTGAAGGCGACCCTGCACAGCTCACGCAAGCGTCTCGGGGAGACCTACCGCTGGCCCCCGGGCTCCCCGGGGGCCGGACCCGAAGGAGCGGAAGATGAGTGACGCACCGCGGGAGCTCCGGGAGGTCCTGGCGGACGTGGCCGAGGGGATGCAGGGTGAGAGCCACCCGTCGGAAGAGAATCTCGTCGCCTACGCCGAGGGGCGTCTCGAGGGCCGGGACACCGAGGCGATCCAGGATCACCTGGCGGCCTGCGCGGAGTGCGCCGATCTGTTGCTGGACCTCGAGGCGTTCCATGAGGACGCGGACGACGCCTCCGGATCGGAGCCGGCCCCCGCGCCGCCGCCCCGGCCAGCCTGGCACCGTTGGGCGCCGATCGCCGCCGTGTTGGTGGCGGCGTTGGGGCTCTACCCGCTGCTCGGATCCGAGGACGCGCTGCCCGAGTACTCGTACGAGCTGACGGGCGGCGTCGCCGCCCAGCGCTCCGGCGAAGGGCTGCGGACCTTCCCGCCGGGCAGCCGGCTGGAGCTCCTGCTGCGCCCGGCGGACGCCTTCCCCGACGCCCTCGACGTGCGGGTCTGGCACCGGACGGCCGAAGGCTTCGGTCGGCTGGAGGTGCCCTACGAGATCCATGAGACCGGCGTCGCCGTCCTGTCGGGCCGGATCGGGGAGACGATCGACCTGCAGCCGGGCGACCAGGAGTTGCTGGTCGTCATCGGCCGGCGGCGAAAGGTCCCGGATGCCGCCGAGCTGGACGAGCGGCTCGGAGAGGAGACGATGTCGAGAACGGACGACTGGACGGTCTGGCGGGTGACGATTCGGGTGGAGGGATGAGGTCCCGGGTCAACGGGCGCGCTCTGTCGTGGGCTTGTCCCGGCCTGTGCGTCCTCGCACTCCTCGCCGGCGCTTGCGGCTCTCGGGACGAGGCCCCGGTCGCTTCGCCGAACGTCATCTACCGGGGCTGCGCGACCGTCTCGATGGACGGGACCTGCGGCATCTCGGAGGAGACGGTGCTCACCCTCTGGGTCGACGCCCAGCCGGATGCCGTCCGCTTCGTGAGGGGTGGCCGCCCCGACGCCGAAGCCGCGCCGGAGGAGGTCGACGGCGGCACCCGCTTCGAGATCCGCCCGGCGCTGGCCGACGGACGGCTCGAGATCGTCGTCGAGGACCCCCTCGACGGAGCCGGACGGTGGAGCGTCGACCTCGCTCCCTCCGGCGTTCCCGGATGGTGGACGGAGGCGACGGAGGAGATCGGGAGGACCGGAGACCTGGCGGCCTTCCGGGCGCGCCTGGAAGCCGCCGCCGAGGAAGCTCCGGAGTGCGAGCGGCCCTTCGCCCTCGGCACACTCGCCCGGATCGAGCGGAACACCGGCTCGCCGGAGCTCGCCGAGAGCCTCGCGGAGGAGTCCTTCCGACGTCATCTCGAGTGTGGAGAGGCGATGTACGGCGCCTACGACGGGACCTTCCTCTCCTACCTGTATCGCGAGAGGGGCGCCTTCGAGGCTTCGCGGGCGGTCCTGGAGAGGGTGGAGCCCGCGGCCCTCAACGCCTACGTCCGGCACCTGATCGACCTCGAGCTGGCCCTCCTCGCCAACGACCAGGGCGACCTCCGCGCCGCACTCCGGCCCGCGACCTGGTCTGCGCGCTCGATGGTCCGTCTGGGCCGCCCCCTGGAGCACCTGCGGATCGGCCAGGTCCAGGCATCGGCGCTGCAACGCCTGGGACGATGGGAGGAGGCGATCGCGGTGTTCGAGGGGCTCGAGGAGACCGCGTTCGAGCTGGAGGGCGACGAAGAGACCCGGGGCCTCCTCCTCGTGAACCACGGCTGGGCGCTCCTTCTCGGAATCGAGGCGGGCCGGCTGGAGGAGGACCCGGCGCCCTACTTCCGGAGGGCTCTCGATCTCTTCGACCCCGAAGCGCCGGAGCAGCGCTCTCGGATCGAGAACGCGACCTACAACCTGGCGCTGGCCCACTTCCTGAGCGGCCGCGGCGACGAGGCCGCGGCGCTCCTCGCCGGGGTGCGCTCGGCTCTGGACGAAGAACCCGCGATCTACCCGCCGGTGCTCCACGCCTGGACCCTCGATCTGGAGGCCCGGTTCGCGCGGGTGTCCGGCGACCGGGAGCGCGCGCTGGCCCTCTACGCCGAGCTCGGCCGCCTGGCCGACGCCTCCGCCTCCCCCGACGGTCGCTGGCGCGCCTTGCTGGGCCTAGCGCAAACCCGGTCCGAGGGGGGCGAGGTCGCCCTGGCCCTCGAGCGCTACGCGGAGGCCGAGGCCCTTCTCGACGACTGGAGCCTGCGCGCCCCGGTCCACGAGGGCAGAGAGCTCTTCCTCGCCCAGCGAGAGCGGGGGACCCGAGAGTACCTGGCCCTGCTCCTCGCCCGGGAGCGACCCGGGGATGCCGCCGAGGTCGCCCGCGCCGCGATCGCCCGTGCGTCCGCCAGCCTCGCGGACGCGTCCCGCCTCTCCCGGCTCCCGGCCCCGGACCGGGAGGAGTGGGAGCGGGAGAGGCAGCGCCTGGCCGAGGCGCGGGACGAGCTCGAGAGGCTCGTCTGGATCTCGTACCACGATCTCACCGGGAGGAAGCTCGAGGCGGCCCTCGCCGCCCTGGAGGACCGGCGCGCGGAGATCGCACGTCGTTGGGACGAGCTGGGGGCGGAGCTCGGGCGGCCGGACTCATCGCGGCCAGCCGCTTTGGACCCAGCCGCGCTGGAACCGGGGACCGTCCGCCTCGTCTTCCATCCCCTGCCCGACGGGTGGGCCGGCTTCGAGAGCGATGTCTCGGGAGTCGCGGCCCGCCGGTTCCAGCTCCCCGAAGGGACCGACCCCGCCGCCCTCGCCGGGGCCCTGCTGGGGCCGTTCGACGGCCGGCTCCGCGGCGCCGAGCGGATCGAGATCGTCACCCACGCCGGCCTCGCGGGTGTCGACCTCCACGCCCTCGAGGTCGGCGACGCTCCCCTGATCGAACGGGCCGTCGTCACCTGGGGCGAAGGCCTGGGGGGCGCCTCGCCGTCGCCCCGCGCGGGGACGACGACGACCGCGGTCCTCGTCGCCAACCCCACCGGTGACCTGCCCGCCGCCGAGGACGAGTCCGAGGAGGTCGCCGAGGCGCTCTCCGCCTGGACCTGCCGCCGCCTCGTGGGGGCGGAGGCCGGCGGGCCGTCCGTCCGAGAGGCCCTGGCCGGAGCCGACCTGCTCCACTACGCCGGCCACGCCGTCGCTGCGGGCCTCGGAGGCTGGGAGAGCGAGCTCCCACTGGCACCGCCCACCCGTCTCACGGTCGGCGACATCCTCGCCGGTCCTCCGGCGCCGCGCTGGGTCGTTCTGTCCGGTTGCGAGACGGGGGGGCGTGTTTCCCGTGGGCACGGAGCGGGATCCCCTGCCTCGACCATGAGCCTCGCCCGCGCCTTCCTGGTCGCGGGTAGCGAGGAGGTCGTGGCCGCCGTCCGCCCGGTCGACGACCACGAGGCCGCGGCCCTGGTCAAGGCCCTCTACGAACACTGGAACCCGAGCGTCTCCCTGGCGGAGGCGCTCCGAGCCGCGCAGCTCGACCTGCGCGCGAACGACCCCGAGGCCGACTGGTCGGCGTTCCGGGCCTTCGTGCGGTGAATGGACTGCGATGAACGGAGGCCACATGAACGTCAGGCGCTTGAGACTCGTCGTTGCTGTAGCTCTGCTGCCCATGGCTTCGGTTTGCTCTTCCCACGAATCGGCCTGCCTCTGGATCGAGTCCGCGCTCGACGAGGCCGGAGAGATCAGGCATGATCGCAGGATCCGCAAGTTGGATCAACGACAGGAACGTGGAGATTTCAGCGGATCCCTGGAAGGCTGGGAGAAGGTGTGCGACTGTCCTTGGCTGCACCTGCTCGACCCATCGGACCCTGCGGCCGATGGAGATCGGGTGGCGAGGACGATCCGGTCCACGGATCAAGTGCGGATGCTGCTCCGCGAGGACCCGAACCTGTCGGGGTGGGAACCCCTTTGCGACTCCGTGCCCCTGTGCTACCAGCGGCTGGAAGGAGTCTTGGAGGACGGTGGGCCCGCGGGCTCGGAATGTCAGGCGAGGGCCGAGGCACCCATCGACGACCGGATCGCCTGCGCGTCGGACCGGTGGCTGGGAGCCCTCAAGCGGGAAGATGAGAACCTCACCTGCTCCACGGTGCCGGTTCCGGAGGGTTGGAGCGTATCGGCTCTCTTCGGAGCGCTGCCCGCCGGAGGGGACTCGGCTCTTCTCAGCGAGATGCGGTCGTACTGCCAGTTGGAGTGGGAAGGGCCGGGTGTGGCTCCCCAGCAAGCGCCAAGTGTGGCTGGCGGAGATCCGACGGACGATCCGTGGGCAAGGCTGACACGCTCTTGCTATCCGATCGGAGTTGCCAGCGAAGATCCGACGCTCTGGCCCCGGTTCAAGGAGGTTCTGCGGGCCCGGGAGCAGCGGCGGTTCGACCGCCAGGCAGGAAGACCGGTCTCCTTTCCCGACGTCCCGGCGGAGGAGAAGAGCAACCTGTTCTTCATCGACACCAAGCCGGACCCGTCGAGTAGGCGAATCGTGCCGGTGAATCCGTATTTCCGGCCATTCGAGTGTCCGCCGGCCGAGAAGGGACTACCCCTGTGCTCTGACCACGGGCTCTATCTTCAGGCCATGGCTCGCCGCCTTCTCTGTGATCCCCCGACGTGCGACCCCCGGTGCGACTCGTCGGACAACAACTGCGACTCGTGTCGATGCCTGGTCGACACCGGCTTCCTACGCGGACTCGAGATGAGCTACCTGTTTCGCGAACCGGGAGATCGGGCGCAGGTCGTAGAGGTCAAGGGGGGATCCGGCTCCTTCGGGGGCGAGCATCTCGCGACGGTGATACAGAAAGCCATCGACTGGGGCGTCGGCGATCCCCCTCTTGGAAGCTTTGATCGGGCCCATGAGCGTCTGGAGCGAATCGTGATCAACCTATCGCTCGGATGGAACGGAGAGCGCTTCGGCGGTATCAACCCGCACGACCCGCAGCTCTTCGTCGTCGGTGGTCTCTCAGGCGACGATCGGTTCGGCTTCGCCCGGCCGATCTACCTCGCGTTGGAGTACGCCGCCTGTCATGGGGCCTTGGTCATCGCGGCCGCCGGAAACTACTACGGTGGAAAGGACCTCCGGATGAGTGACGGACCCCTGTTGCCGGCAGGTTGGGCGGATCGCTCGCTGGAGGTCGCCCGATGTCCAAAAGGTAGCTGGGCTGCGAGGCAGGCCAATCGAGACCCCGACTGGACCCGGCCCCTGATCTGGGCCGCAGGGGGTCTGGGCATCCACGATCGGCCTCTGTTCCTGCGGGGTCGAGCCATGGCACCTCGACTCGGCTTCGCTCAGAAGGCTGTCGTCGAGCTTCCGTTCGGAGGCTGGACCGACATGCTGACCGGGACCTCCGTCGGCTCCATGGTCGTGGCTTCAGCGGCTGCGGCCCTGTGGTCGCTGAATCCCGGGTTCGATGCAAAGCAGGTGATGGAGACCCTGGACAACAACGCGACGAGGCTGGGTCAGGTCTACACCTGGGAGAATCTCAGCGCGGGGACAGACCAGCCGGTCGAGCCTCGAAAGGTCACCGTATGCGAGACGATCCAAGACTCGTGCGCGGCCGCTGGCGCCGGAGAGGAGTGCCTTTGCACGAAGACCGAGGTCCGGCCCCTCGTCCCTCTTCCGGTGGTCGGAGGCGCCTATCCGAAGTCGCCGACGATGGGCATACCCTGCTTGGGCTACGAGGTATTCACGTTGCCGGGAGGGCCGGTTCCGTCGAGGTGCCCCCACACGAGCGAGTGGAACGTGGCCGACGTGGCCTGGTCCGGCCCCACGCCCGGGGGAAGCCCCTGCGAATCGTGCGGCTACACGCCAGCCGGCAGCGGGCACGTTTTCTTCGTGCCCAATCCCGACTTTACGATCGAGGGCACCGTCGCGATTCAGATTCAGGATCTGATGCTCCTGGTGGAGGACGAAGCCTACTATCTGGACGACTCCCTGACACTGAGCCCCTGTCCCACGATGGGGTGTCCTACCTACACCTACCCCATTGGAGCGAGCGTGCCGAGCGATCCCGACGCCATGGCCCTCACGATGACGGCCCAAGTCGGTGGGGACACCTACTCGATCACGGTGGATCTCCTGGAAGAAGAGACAATCATCGTGCCGGAGTGACCAGGACTGACCAGGACTGACCTAACTAAACCCTCGTCTCCTTCTTCGCAGCTCACGGGACAAGCCGGCGCACGTTGCGCCACCCCGTGAACTCCGAAAAGGAGAGTGAGATGAAGAACCTGTACGTTCTTGCCGTGCTGGCCGTCGCCCTCGTGGTGGGCGGCGCCGTCCAGGCTGCTCCCGCCGAGGGACCGTCCACGGCGCCCCGCCCGACGACCGGGTGGATCCAGACCGTCGCCCTGGAGGGCCCCGCCAGCGACGGCGGGAGCTCCTTCGGCATCCTGAAGATGGGGGGTCTCGGCTCGAACGAGTACTTCCGGCTGCGCGTCTACGCCGACTTGCCCGACGGCACGATTCTCCCCGTGATCGTGGAGCGGGAGGTGGCCTCGCCCGACGGGCAGGACACCTTCACGGTGGGCACGATCGAGATCCAGCTCGGCTCCGGCCAGCTCTACCTGCGGAGCGACGTGGGCTACTCGGTCCAGGTGTTCCCCCTGAGCGGCCTCGAGCGGGTCATGGTCGAGGACGAGGGTGCGGTCTTCCTGATGGCCGACATCCTCTAGGACCCGACCCACCGGGCCCCCCTTCCGGGCGATCGGCTTCGAGCCGGTCGCCCGTTCTGTTCGTGGGCGGCTCGGGCTCTCCTCTCGGGCCCTCCGGGGCTCGGCGGACCCCCGGCCGGCCGGTCGCTAAACCGGACGCCTCCTCCCGGCAGCCATCTCGGCGAACGACCCGGCCCGCGACGGGCCGGACGAAAGGAGACGCTCGATGGACACCCTGCGACACAACCACAAAGCCCTGCCCCGCGCCACCCGCCGCGAGATCGCGGTCCTGGCCCGGGTCGCGATCCTGGGCTACCTCCTGCTACTGCTGGCGACGATGGCCGGCGCGCAGCAACCGGACATTCTGGTGATCGTGATCGACGACATGGGGATCGAGTACGCCCCCGGCTGGGGCGTCGGCCTCGATCCCGTGGCGATGCCCAACCTCGAGGCCCTGGCGGCCACCGGCACCCGTTACGACAACTTCTGGGTCGACCCGCTCTGCTCCCCGACCCGAGCCCTGCTCCTGACCGGGCTCTGGGGCTACGAGACGGGCGTCGGGACGGTCGTGCAGCACGATGACCACAGCCTGAACCCCCAGCTCGACACCCTGCCGGAGATCCTCGGCGCGGCGGGCTACGCTACCGGCCTGTTCGGCAAGTGGCACCTGGGCGACCAGTTCGGGGCCATGACCCCGATCGCGCACGGCTTCGACCGCTACGAGGGGCCGCTCCTGTGGAAGCAGGACAAGGCGGACCCGAGCTTCTTCGACTACGCCTGGACCGAGGTGGAGATGGGATCGCCTCCGGTCCACACCGAGGTCGTCGACGAGCACATGAACGGCCGGGTCAACGAAGCCGCGATCACTTGGATCCTCCAGCAGAGCGGTCCGTGGCTCGCCGTCATCGGCTCGCCCATGGCCCATCAGCCGTTCCACTTCCCGCCCGGCTACGAGCCGCAGAGCAACAGCGACCCGGAGGCCTTCTCCGACCGCGCGATGTACCGGGCCATGCTCCAGTCGTGGGACGACGACCTGGCCGGCCTGCTGGCGGTCGCCGCCGACGCGCACGTCATCGTGGTCTCGGACAACGGTTCGCCGCCGGAGGTGGCCGACCCGCCGTTCGACGAGCTGTCGGCCAAGGGAACCCTGTTCCAGGGGGGTATCCGCGTTCCGTGCGTGATCCGCTCTCCCGCGGTCCCCGCCGGAGTCGTCACCGATCCGGCCTCCGCCGTCGACCTGCTTCCCACGGTGCTCTCCTGGGCTGGCATCGCCGCTCCCGCGGGGCTGCGGGGAGAGGCGCTGCCGGCAGCTTCCGGCCGTTTCGTGTACGCGGAGCGAATGGCGCCCAACGGGGTGGGCTTCGCGCCGTCGGTGTGGAACATCGCCGCGACGGACGGGCACTACAAGCTGGTCCGCAGGGTGGCGGGCGGGGCCTACGAGATGTTCTACGACCTCGATGTGGACCCCAACGAGCAGGAGACGCCACTGGACCTGGCGGGTCTGGCGCCCGGAGAGCAGGCGGCCTACGAGGTCCTGGCAGCCTTCCTCGACGAGCGGGTCGACGAGCGGATCGCCCAGATCCAGTAGGATCTCGCGGCTCACGACGCTCCGTTTCCGACTCTTCGCCTCTTCCGGCGCCCCGGATTCACTCCTCCGGGGCGTCGGCTCCGCTCGCCTCGGCCCTCTGCTACTCTGCCGGCGCCCCATGCCCATCGGCGACGGCCTCGCCAGCCCCAACCAGGCGCCGCACCGCTACCGGGACGAGAGCGTCCCGGTCGGCTTCTTCACGGATCCCACCGTGTGCATCGGCTGCAAGGCCTGCGAGGTGGCGTGCAAGGAGTGGAACGGCGTGCCCGACGACGGCTACGCCTTCACCGGCGACTCGTACGACAACACCGGCGCCCTGGGGGCGTCCACCTGGCGTCACGTGAAGTTCCTGGAGCTGGAGGCGCCGTCGCTCGGGGAGCTCGCGTCGCCCGGCGACGAGACCGACCCTTCCTGGCTCTTCCTGTCGGACGTCTGCAAGCACTGCGAGGTCGCCGGCTGCCTCGAGGCCTGCCCCACCGGGGCCATCGTGCGCACGGAGGTGGCCTCCGTCCTGGTGCAGGACGACGTGTGCAACGGCTGCGGCTACTGCGTGGTGAGCTGTCCGTTCGGGGTGGTCGACCGGCGCCCCGAGCCCCAGCCCGGAGCGGGGGGTGCCTTCAAGTGCACCTTCTGCTACGACCGTCAGGCCGACGGGCTGACGCCCGCCTGCGCCAAGGCCTGTCCGACCGAGTCCATCGTCTTCGGGCCCCTGGAGCGGGTGCGCGAGCTCGCGTCGCGGCGCCTGGGCGAGGTCCGGGCGGCGGGGCTTTCCGAGGCGACGCTCTACGACCCCGTCGACACGTCGGTGGGTGGCACCCACGCGGTCTTCCTGCTGCCGGTGCAGCCGGGGGCCCTCGGGCTGCCGCCGGCGCCCGAGTCGCCCACGATCCACCTGCGGGCCGCCTGGACCTCGGCGCTCGCCACCGCGGCGGCCTGCATCGCCGCGAGCTTCCTGGCGTTCACGCTCCTGTGAGGCCACGATGACCGATCGCGCGCCGGAGCCCCGGGACCCCAGGGAGGAGCGGCTCGACCGCCTGCGCGAGGAGGCCGCGCGGACCGGGCGGGTGACGGGGACCGGCGTGACGGCCTCGGGCGGTCCCGTGCCGCCGACCTCGGTGGCCGCCGGCTACTACGGCCGCCCGATCCTGAAGCCGCCGGTGTGGACCTGGGAGGTGCCGGTCTACCTCTTCGTGGGCGGCACGGCGGGCATGTCGGCCGTTCTGGCGGCCGCCGCGCTGTGGCTGGGGCACAGCGTCCTGGTGGCGCGCACGGCCTCGTTCGTGGCGGCCGCCGGAGCGCTGATCTCACCGGTCCTCCTGACCCTGGACCTCGGACGGCCCAGTCGCTTCCTCGCCATGCTCCGCGTCTTCAAGCTCCGCTCGGCGATGTCGGTGGGGGCCTGGACGCTGGTCGCTTTCTGCGGCGCGGCGGTGCCCGCCGCCGCGCTCCTCGCCTTCTTCCCGGAGCTGCTCCTGGCGGGGGTCCCCCGGGGCCTGGCGGGAGGGGCTCTGGACGTTGCGCTCGCCGCGGCCGCGCTCTTCGGCGCGCTGCTCGCGACCTACCCCGGGGTGCTCCTGGGGGCCACCGCGATCCCGGCGTGGTCCTCCCACCGTGCGCTCCTACCCCTCCACTTCGGGCTGGCCGGCCTGGGTTCGGCAGCCGCCCTGCTGGAGCTGGCGGGGCACCGGGTGGAGCCGCTCTGGGCCCTCGGCCTGGGGGTCGCCCTGGTAGAGACGGGGGTGGGAGCCTGGGTGGAGCTCCGCAGGCTGGGAGCCGTCGACCGACCCCTGCACTCGGGCCGCTCCGGCGTCCTGCTGCGGGTGGCGGGGGTCTGCGCGGGGCCTCTGGCCGTGGCGCTGCGCCTGGCGGGTCTCGTGCCGTGGGCGGCGGCGAGCTTTCTGGTTGGCGCCCTGGTGAGCCGCTGGGGATGGGTCGAGGCCGGCAAGGCGTCGGCAGCGGACCCGGTGGCCGTGCTGGAAGCCGGGGCTCCGCGCCCCGGCTGATCAGGGGCGGGTATCGCTCGGCGGGAGTCGGGCCTCCAGCTCCTCCAGCGTCCGCGGCCAGTCGTCCTTCAGCAGGCGGGAGAGCGCCCGGTCCGCGAGGATGCGTCCGCCGGTCTGGCAGCCGGGGCAGTAGTTGGCCTCGTTCTGCGCGTAGACGATGCGCTGGACGGGTGCGCCGCACTCCGGGCAGGGCTGGCGGTGGCGGCCGTGGACGGCCATGCCGTCGCGGAAGGCCGTGACCTTCTTCGGGAAGCCGTCGCCGGTCTCGGCGATCAGCCGGTCGCGCCAGCCGGCCAGCACCTCGCGGATGGCGCGCCGAAGACGCTCGAGCTCCCCGTCGCTCAGGTCGTAGGTCCGCTTGAAGGGGGAGAGGCGGGCAGCGTGGAGGATCTCGTCGGAGTAGGCGTTGCCGATGCCGGAGAGG
>CAJQNK010000142.1 GCA_905479655.1 uncultured bacterium
CAGGACCCTCGTCCCCGCGAGGGCCACGGCCGACCCGAACTGGTCGCTGAGCGACGCGTCCTCCGCCTGCAGCAGCTCCTCGAAGACCCAAGGCGTCCCCGCGGCTCCGCGCTCGAAGACATACGCCGCCCCGGCGCCCGCCCCGGCCCCCGAATGGAACGGCGCCCCGACCAGGAGCCGGCCACCCGCGATGGCCACGGAGGCGCCAAACTCGTCCCCGGCGGCGGCGTCCGGCGCGGTGAGGCGGGCCGACATCGCCCAGTCGCCCCCGTCGGCCGGAGCCTCGAAGAGGTAGACGGCCCCGGAGGCGAACCCCGCGTCCCCGCCGAACGGCGCCCCGACGACGACGGTGTCGCCCGCGATGGCCACCGAAGCGCCGAACAACTCTCCCGCGCCGGCGTCGGGCGCGGTCAGCAGGGCGGCCTCGAGCCACTGCCCGCTCGGCGACTCGCGCTCGAAGACGTACGCCGCCCCGGCGTCCAGCCCCGGGCCGTCGGCCAGCCGGGCCCCGACCACCAGTCGCTCGCCGTCGGCGTCGAGAGCCTCGCCGAACCGGTCGCCGCTCTCGGTGTCCGCCCCGCGGAGCTGGGCGACCTCCTGCGAGGCGGCCGGCAGGGCCAGGAGAGACGCGGCGAGGCCTGCCGCGAGGATCCACACCACCGCGAGGCGGTCCGCGACCCCGCATGAGCACTTCCCGCGGGCGCTTCCCTTCCGAGCCGGCACGCCCCCATTCTCCTCCTCCACTCCGCCCACTGCAAGCCTCGCCCCTCCGGCCACCCCCCGACCCGGGCTGCGGAGCCCGAGGCGGACGGTGCGATCTCCTTCGTTGCTGGCCTGCCCTTCTCACCAACTGCTAGGGAGCCACGGCCACCCCCTCGGTGAGTGTCGCCAGGGCCCCCTCGAGGGCCGCCAGCCGCCGGTGGAGCTGCTCGATGTAGAGGTGGGCCTTCTCCAACTCCTCCAGCACCCCCTGGCTGCGGGCGGCCATGTCGATCACCGCGCGCCCCTCCTTGTCGTACAGCCCGGCCCCCACGGCCGGCAGGTGCTTGTCCCTCCACATGGCCTCGGAGTGCTGGTCGATCGACTCCAGCTCGTACTCCGGCTCGAAGACGTAGTCGGGGTGCCGGACGGAGCCTCGCTGGTAGATCGCTCCGTCGACGTCCAGCTTGCCGGCGGGATCCTGCGTCCCGATCCCCACCTTGCCGCCGCGAACGACGAGTGTGCTCTTCGGCAGGTTGGGGAAGATCTGGACACCGGCGGCGCCGCCCTCGATGTTGGAGACCAGGAAGGCGCCCGTCGTGGCGTTCTGCTGGAAGTACCACTCGAAGTTCGCCGCCGCGCCCGTGGTCTTGACGAGGAAGCCCGAGCCGCCGCCGTCGCTCCGCTGGATCTGGAGCGGGAAGGTGGGGTTGCTCGTTCCGAGGCCCACGAAGCCGTTGTCGGCCAGGACGAGCTGGTCGGAGACCCCCCCCTCCTCCACGACGAACATCCGGCGATCGCTGCTGTCCAGAATCCGGAACGCGGTGGTCGTAGCCTCGAGCTCGAACTCCGGACCACCGGTGTTCTGCAGGATCAGCTCGGGCGAGAAATCGTCGAGGATGTGCAGCGAGCCGTTCGGGGCCGCCGTCCCGAGACCCGTGTAGAGGAGGCCCCGATCGAAGAACATGCGGCTGATCCCGGAGGGGGTGAAGTCGGTGTCCTGGAGGATCTCGAGGTCGTTGAGGGTCGTCCGGAGGTGCCAGTAGTTGTCGAGACTCGGCGAGTCACTGTCGAGACTCAGGACCGCCTGGCCGTCGTCGTCGCCGTCCGTGATGGTGTACTGCTCGGTCGTGGCATCCGTCTCCGGGATGGGGAGCAGATCGGAGGGGTCGGTCTGAGTGTGGAGATCCTCTCGCACGCCCGTCAGCTCCGCCCGCATGGCGTCGCGGTCACGAGCGGCCCCACCGAAGCCCATGAAGGCCCCACCGTACTTCTGGCTGCCGCCCCGGGCGTCGAAACAGGCCAGCTCGTAGCGGTAACGGCCGTCGGGAAGCGCCGCGACTCCGACGTCAGCCGACTCGACGTCCCGCTCGCCGTTCCGATCGCCGCCGAGACGAGCGTCGGCCAGGAGGTCGACGGAGATCGACTCACCGGCCGCGAAGCTCTTGTCCAGCCGATAGCCGGAGGGACCGACGATCCGCAGGGACGCGCTGTCGTAGGCGCTCGCGACGCTGAGCGTGAGATGGGTGCCGGCGATCTGCTCGCTGACCGCCGGGCCTTCCGCCCCCGCCCGAGGCGCGAAGGCTGGAAGGAGTGCGAGGACCAGGACGATCGACACGCGGAGGAAGAGGGTACAGGGCTCGATCCGGTTGGGAACTCTCATGATGTTCTCCTTGAAACCTGCGGTCGACCCGGGTCCGGGGCGGCCGCAATCGAAAGACTCGGAGTCTCGGGGGCGCAGGAGCGAGATCGGTTGCGGAATTCGGAACGGCGAGCCGAAGACGCTCTCCTCCGGACGAGCGGTGGCCCACGAGGGGCGAGGGAGTACCCGAGGTGGGGAGCGGACCGCCGGGGCGCCGACTCCGGGGCCGTCCCGGTATCATCCCGGAGACGCTGGCCCGCGAGCCCGGCCACGAAGGCGCTCGACTCGCCGGGCGCAGGAGCACCCCGGGTGACGAACTCCTCCCTGATCCGCCAGTCCGCCCGTGAAAGGGGGGCTCGTTCCTCGCTCGCCCTGGCCGTCCTCGCACCGGCTGTCCTCGCAGTGGCAACCGTGCTCGGTTGCGGACAGGACCAGCCTCCGCAGAATCTTCTGCTGATCACCATCGACACCTGCCGGGCAGACAGGGTCGGCGCCTACGGCCACCCAGGGGCGCGGACAGCGAATCTCGATCAGCTGGCCGAGCGGGGCACCCTGTACGGGCGTGCCTACGCCGTGGCTCCGGAGACCTTGCCAGCCCACGTCAGCCTGATGACCGGGCGCTACCCGCCCGCTCACGGCGTCCGTATCAACGGATCGTACCAGCTCCCCGGGGCGGCCGTCACGCTGGCCGAGACCTTCCGGGAAGCGGGGTTCTTCACCGGCGCGGTGACCGCCTCGGCGGTCCTCGACGCCCGCTACGGCCTCGATCAGGGGTTCGAGGTGTACGACTCGGTCGTCGGCCGGGCCGAGAGGAGAGCGGAGGAGGTGACGGAGCGGGCCCTGGCGCTCCTGCCCGCGGCCACCGACCGCCGGATCTTCCTCTGGGTGCACTACTACGACCCGCACAGCCCGTACGAGCCGCCGGCCGAGCTGCTGCCGGTCGAGCCGGCCCCCCCCGAGTCCCCGCCGCTCTACGAGGCGGAGATCGCCGCGGTGGACATCGCGCTCGGGCGCCTCCTCGAGGGCCTGGACCGGGCCGGACGCGGGGACCGCCTCCTGGTCGCCGTGACGGGCGACCACGGCGAGAGCCTGGGAGAGCACGGCGAGACCTACCACACGCTGTTCGTCTACGACTCCACGATCCGGGTCCCGCTCGTCCTGGCCGGGCCGGGGATCCCCGCCGGGACTCGCGTGTCCGAGCCGGTCTCGCAGATCGACCTCTTCGCCACGCTGCTGGACCTGTTCGCCCTCGACGCCCGACCCGGCCTCTCGAGAGTCCTCCCGGGGCTGACCTCGTCGTCTCCCGCCCCCGACGGACCGCCACGCGCGCTCTACAGCGAGACGCTCTCGCCGCGGCTGCGCTTCGGTTGGAGCGAGCTCACCGCCATTCGCACCGCCGACTGGCTGTACGTCGACGCGCCTCAGGAGGAGCTGTACCCGGCGGACGACTCGGGCCCGGGGGCGATCAACCGCGCCCTCGACCCGGGTCCCGACGACCTCCGGCAGCTCGGGATCATGCGGGAGCTGCTGAGCCGGACGCGCAGCGACATGCGAGGTCGGAGCCTCGAGAGCGAGGGACGGGCCCAGAGTGTCGAAGAGCGGCGGGCCCTGGAGGCGCTGGGCTACCTGCAGCCGAACGCCGACGGAGGCGCGGACGGGAGACGGCGGGCGGACCCCAAGGAGATGGTCGAGGTGGCGGAGGCCCTGGCGCTGGGGAACCTGGCCCGTTCCGAGGGGCGCCTGGACCTCGCCGAGCGCCTCTTCTCGTGGGCCGCGGCCGCCGACCCCACGAACGGCGGCATCCGCTACCAGCTGGGCCTGACCATGGAACTTGCGGGCAATGCGGAAGCCGCCTTCGAGCTGCTCCGAGAGGCGAACCGCTTGCAACCGGGCACCTGGGAGATCCTCGCCGACCTGTCGGCGCTGGCCGAGAGCGTCGGCCAGCAGGAGGTCGCCCGCCGGGCTCGGCGCGAGGCCCTGGACCGGACTCCGCTTCCGACCGAGGTCTGGCGGTTGATCGCACGAGCCCGCGGCCGGCGGGGCGATCTCACGAGCGCCGCCCAAGCGTACCGCGAGATCCTCGCCCTCGCTCCCAACGACCCGGCGGCCCGCCGGATGCTCGAACGGCTACCGCCGGGCTGAGTAGCGAAACGAGCCGGGCCCTCCCAACGGCAGCACGCAGACCGGGCGCCCCGGCGCTCAGCCCGTCTCGGGGCTGGGCGGATGGGACTGCGCGACGGCGGTGCGGCCCGTTCCCTCGAAGTACTCGTCGTAGCGGTCCCTGGCGTCCTCGCCGAAGAGGATCTCGCATGCCTCCATCAACCCCTCGGCACGTCGGATCTCGTCGTGACGAACGACGAGGGCGATCTTGGAGCGCCGGCGCAGGAAGTCCTCCAACGTGACGATCATCTCGCGATGCCGGGCGAGTTGGATCTCGCAGCGCAGATAGTCGGTCCCCTGGATCAGGACCTGCGCCTGGCTCGGGTCTTCGCGAATCCGGTCCAGGAGGGCGAAAGCCCCTCGATCGTAGCGACGCCACAACCGGCTGGAGAGCTGCTCGTGGGACTCCGGGGAGGTGTAGCCGTCGAGGTCCATCCTCCGCGCCTGGATCATGAACTCCTCGTACACCGAGCGATCGGGCTCGCCGTACCACTTGTAGCCGCCGTGGGGCAGGTCGACGCCCAAGCTCGCCACCAGATCCGCCACCTCGTTGCCGACGTTGATGCAGTCGGTGAGCTTGCCGCCGAAGATCGACAGGTGGCCCCGCTCGCGATCCACGTCGATGGCGTGCTTGCGCGACAGCTGCATCCAGTCGCGCCCCCCGTCCCCGGCGCCCCTCTCGACCACCAGGGGTCGCACGCCGCATCGCTCGGCGATGACGTCGTCGCGGGTCAGGGGCGGCCGGAGATCGAGTCGCTCGTTGATGTTGCCGAGGACGAACTCCCGATCCTCGTCCGTAACCCGCGTGAAGGGGCCGTCGACCGGCGTGTCGGTCGTGCCGATGCAGGTTCGCCCCCCCATGGGGATGACGAAGAAGAGGCGTCCGTCGTCGGCGAAGAAGGTGAGGATCCGGTGGTTCGGCGTGATCCTCGGTACGACGAGGTGGATACCCTTCGAGAAGACGTGCTGGTGGCGGGTCTCCTCGCCGGCAAGCTCGTTGTGCCGATCCACGAACGGGCCCGCGGCGTTGATCAGGACCCGGGACCGGATCTGGAAGACCCGGCCGGTGCGGACGTCCCGCGCCTCGGAGAGCCAGACCCCATCCGCGGGGCGGGCGCCACTCTGCCGGCGCGCGCCCGTCGACTCCACGTAGTTGGCGGCGATGCAGCCCCGATCCAGGGCGGAGCGCATGAACTGGAAGACGAAGCGCGAGTCGTTGTCGTGCAGATAGGCATCGGAGTACTCGAAGCCGCCCACGGCGGTCTCGGTGTCGACCACCGGCTCGTCCCTGCGGATCGCGACGCGACTCAGCCGACGCGGAACGCGGGTGAAGCCGTTGCCGATGAGCCAGTAGAGCCAGGCGCCGAGCCAGAGGACGAGGGGGTGATGCCGGAACCCCCTCTCGATGGTGGCGAAGAAGCGGATCTCCCGGACCCGGGAGGGGTAGGCACGGAGGAGCTGGTTGCGACTCAGGCACAGCTTGCGGACCAGCCTGAGCTCGCCACTCTCCAGGTACTTGATGCCTCCCCAGGCCAGGTTCGAAGACTGCTCACTGGTGAATCCGGCGAAGTCCCGCTGATCGACCAGGGCGACCCGGGCACCCTTGCCGGACAGGGCCGCCGCGGCGACGGCGCCGTTGATGCCGCCGCCGACGATGAGGACGTCGTAGATCCCCTGCGGCAGCTTCTCCAGGTTGTTGTCGCGTAGCGTCGTCATCTCCACCCTCACGCGTCGTCCAGCGCCCATCCCCTGGACAGGGCCACGGCCTTGTGCCAGCGGTCGAACAACTTCTCGCGCCGCGCGGGGTCGAGACCCGGGTCGTAACTCCTGCCCAGAGCCCACTTCTCGGCGAGCTCCTCCCGGCTCTCCCAGAAGCCCACGGCCAGACCGGCGAGGTAGGCGGCCCCGAGGGCGGTGGTCTCCACGATGCTCGGCACCTCGACCCGCACACCCAGGATGTCGGACTGGAACTGCATCAGCACGCTGTTCACCGACGCCCCCCCGTCGCAACGCAGCTCCTCGAGCGTGATGCCGGAGTCCCTCTGCATGGCCTCGATGATGTCGCGGGTCTGGTAGGCCATGCTCTCCAGGACCGCACGCGCCACGTGGCCCCGGTGGGTCCCGCGGGTCATGCCGACCAGTAGCCCGCGGGCGTACGGATCCCAGTGGGGCGCTCCCAGACCCACCAGCGCGGGCACGAAGTAGACGCCCTCGTTGTCCGGCACCGAGCGGGCGAGCTCCTCCGTCTCCGCCGCGGTCTCGATGATCCCCAGACCGTCGCGCAACCACTGCACCGCGGAGCCGGTGACGAAGATCGCCCCCTCCAGCGCGTACTCCACGGGCTCGTCGCCGAGGCCCCACGCGATGGTCGTGAGCAGCCGCTCGTCGCTCGCGACCCCCTCTCGCCCGGTGTTCATGAGGACGAACGAGCCGGTGCCGTAGGTGTTCTTCGCCATCCCGGGCCGGTGGCAGGCCTGGCCGAAGAGGGCCGCCTGCTGGTCTCCGGCGATGCCGGCGATGGGGATGCTCCGGGTGCCGAAGAGCGTCCCGGAATCCGTGTAGCCGTAGAGGTGGGAGGAGGGCCGGACCTCCGGCAACAGGGTTCGGGGAATCCCCAGGAGGTCCAGGAGCCCGGGGTCCCAGTCGAGCTTGCGGATGTCGAAGAGCAGGGTGCGGGAGGCGTTGGAGTAGTCGGTGACGTGCACCCTGCCGCCGGTCAGCCGGTGGACCAGCCACGAGTCGACCGTGCCGAAGGCGATCTCGCCTGCCTCGGCCCGCCGGCGCAGACCCGGGGTGTTCTCCAGGATCCAGCGCACCTTGGTGCCCGAGAAGTAGGGGTCGATCACCAGGCCGGTGGTCTCCCGCACCGTCGCTCCGAGGCCCCGCGCCTCGAGCTCGTCGCAGTAGCGGGCGGTACGACGGTCCTGCCAGACGATGGCCCGCCCGATCGCCCGGCCGGTCCTCCGGTCCCAGACCACCACCGTCTCGCGCTGGTTGGCGATGCCGATGGCCTCCACGTCGTCGGCCTGGATGCCCCCGGCGCGCAACGCGTCGGCGATCACCCCGGCGGTCACGGTGAACAGCTCTTCCGGGTCGTGCTCCACCCAGCCCGGCTTCGGGTAGTGCTGGGTGAACTCCGAGGTGGCGCGAGCCTTCACCTGGCCCGCATGGTCGAAGATCAACACCGTGGAGCCTGTGGTCCCCTGGTCGATGGCGAGGATGT
Organism: uncultured bacterium; assembly: GCA_905479655.1. Taxonomy (GTDB): domain Bacteria; phylum Acidobacteriota; class Thermoanaerobaculia; order Multivoradales; family JAHEKO01; genus CAJQNK01. Next base: position 7,725 of record CAJQNK010000142.1, read on the forward strand.
TGCCGGACTTCATGGGATCTCCCTCGACGCGAGGCTACCGCAGGCTCCGCCCGCGGCCCCGGGCTGGCACACGAGGCGGGCGGCCCGCAGACCGCGATGCGGATCTCCCACGCACCCGCGCAGGCGGATGCGGCCGCCGGCGCCGCGGGTGGGGAGGTTCGCCGCTCTGTATACTCCTATTGAAAGTAGTGAATGGCTTGCCCCATCCCGTGCCCGCGGTCCAACTCGCCGCACGTGGCAAATCGAAGGAGGCTCTCCCATGCGTCGCGCGCTCCCGCTCCTCGTCCTCGCCGTGGCCCTCCTCGGTCACGGATTCAGGGCCTCGGCGTACGTGCCGATCCCGGCGCGCCACCTGGTCAAGGCCGACGGCTCCCGCACCTACCCCGGTTGGGTGCTGTTCGCGTCCAACGACGGGCAAGCGCACCTGGTCAATCCTCTGGGCAGGACGGTCCACACCTGGCAGGCACCGGTCGAGGGCGACTCCATCGGCCACGTCGAGGCCCTGGACGAGCCGGGCCACGTCCTCGCGTTCACCAACAACGAGCCGATCCCCGGCTGCGGCTTCAGCTGCGGCGTCGCTTACGAGCTGGACTTCGACGGCAACGTCGTCTGGGAGTACGAGGACACGGCGCGGCGACTGCACCACGACCTCGAGCGTCTGGACAACGGCAACACGCTGATCCTGTGCTCCAACCGGTTCGTGGATATCGACATCTCTCCCGACGAGCTCCTGGACGACTGCATCATCGAGGTCGACCCCGCCGGCGAGGTCGTGTGGGAGTGGCGGACGGCCGACCACTTCAGCGAGTTCGGCTTCAGCGACCAGGCCCGTGACCTCATCTCCGAGACCGCCGGGGACTGGGCCCACGCCAACTCGATCGATGTGATCCCCGAAGACATCCCGAACCCCACTCCGCCACTGGTGCCCGGCAACATCATCGTCAGCTACCGGCATCTCAGCCGGATCGTGATCGTCGACCGGCTGACCGAGGAGATCGTCTGGATCGCGGACTCCACCATCGGGCAGCACGACGCCCACCTGCTCCCCAACAGCGTCCCGGGCGCCGGCAACCTGCTGGTGTTCGACAACGGCGGCACCGCCAGCTACCCGCTGGAGGCCCGACTCGACTCGCGGGTCGTGGAGATCGACCCGGCGACCCAGGAGATCGTCTGGCAGTACGACGCCACGCTCTCCGGCCGGCCGCGCTACAGCTTCTTCAGCTTCTTCGTCAGCTCCGCCCGGCGACTGCCCAACGGCAACACCTTCATCTGCGAAGGGATGACCGGGCGGATGTTCGAGGTCACCGCGGAGGGCAGGATCGTCTGGGAGCTCAGCGAGTTCTCGATCGGCAGGCTGCCCGACGGAACGCCGAGCACGAGCATCTACCGGGCCGAGAAGCTGCCCTTCGAGTGGGCGCCCCTCGGACCCGAGGCACGCTCCTTCCCGGCTGCCGGAGACGGTGGAGCGAGGTAGGCCCGGAGCGGGTGGAGGTCAGGCCGGCCCGGCGAGGTAGGATCCGCTCCTATGGCCGCCTCCGAGCACTCCCGACCGGCGACGGGACCGTCGCGAACGGACCTCGTCCGCGACCTGCTCGAGGCTCTGGTTACGATGTTCGACCTCGATTATCGGGTCGGTGGGGCGAGCCTCGGAGAGGCGATCGCCGAGCGTCTCCTCGCCCTGCGAGCCGACGAGCGGCCCCGGTGGGGCACGCCGGGAGAGATCAGCGAGGTGGCCCGGGAGACCACCGAGGGCCTCGAGCTGTTCTATCGGCCCCACCTCTTTCCCGGCATGGACGACCGGCTCCGGCTCGCCCACCACCGCAGTTCGACCTGCTGCCCCGGGAGCTGCCCGTCGGCAGCCCGCTCCGTCTCTCCGCCGTTCTCGAGTCCTACTGCCACCTGAGCGGAGACCTCCTGGGCTGGCGCCAGGAGGGGGACGAGCTGGTGGTGTGGATCGCCGACCTGTCCGGCCACGGCGTGCGCGCCGGACTGGCCGCGGCGGTCCTCTACTTCCTGGTTGCCGACATCGAGCCGAGGCTCGCGCCCGCCGCCGCCATGGAGCGTCTGAACGGGAGCTTCTTCGCGGCTCGCAACCGGGAGGACGAGCGGGCGCTCTACGCCACCTCGTTCTGGGCCCGCTTCGGTCCGGAGGGCCGCGGCCTCTACGCGTCGGCCGGCCAGCCGCCAGGGCGGCTGCGCGCTCCACGTCCGACACGGCGGCGGCGAGCCTCCGGAGCGTCAGGTTCCGGTGCCCCCGGTGGCGCAGGAAACGCGGGTCTCGCGGATGGCGCTCGGCCCCCACGCCGAAGATCTCGATGGCCTCGTCGAAACGCCCCAGGTACGCCGTACGCCGGCCGACCCAGATTCTCGCATCGGGGTCGTCGGGGTCGGCTGCCAGGCGCGCGACGGCCGCGGCGAGCTGCGCCTCCTGGGCGATCCGGAAGGCCTCGGGTGGCTCCGGAGCGAAGAGCGGTCGACCCAGGAGCGAGACCGCCGCGGGTCGTGGCGCTCCCCCTGTCTCCGGCTCCCCGCCCCAGGAAGGCGCCCCGAACACCAGGGCGCCCAGGAGCGCCAGGACCAGTGGTCAGCTCCTCTCCTGGAGCGCGCGGCGGAAGGGCAGCCGGCGGACGCTCTCGCCGGTGAGAGTCGCCCAGGCGTTGGCCACCGCGGGCGCGATGGGCGGCACCCCGGGCTCGCCGACCCCGGTGGGCGGCTCGGCGGAGGCCACGATGTGAACCTCGACCTCCGGCATCTCGTGAATCCTCAGCGAGCGGTAGTCGTGGAAGTTCGACTCGCGTACGCGCCCTTCCTCCAGCAGGATCTCGTCGTGCAACGCCGCGCCGAGACCGAATCCGATGCCGCCCTCCATCTGGGCGCGGATGTTGTCCGGGTTGATGGCGATGCCACAGTCGACGGCACAGACGACCCGGTGCACCTTCGGCATGCCTCCCTTGCCGACGGAGACCTCGACCACCTGGGCGACGAAGGACGAGAACGACTCGTGCACGGCGACTCCACGGGTCCTCCCCTCGGGCAGCGGCGAGCCCCAGCCGGCCTTGCCGGCCGCGAGCTCGAGCACGCCGAGGTGGCGCGGATGCTCGGCCAGGAGAGCGCGCCGGAGCTCGACCGGATCCTGGCCGGCCTCCCGGGCGATGTCGTCGAGGAACGTCTCGGTGGAGTACGCCGTGTGGGTGTGGCCGACCGACCGCCACCACAGGAGCGGCACGCCGACGGGCTCCGTGTGCAGGTCCACTCCCAGGTTGGCGATCGCGTACGGCAGGGTCGAGGCGCCCTCGACCGAGGTCGAATCGATGCCGTTCTGGACCAGGGCGGCCTCGAACGGCGTGCCGGTCACGATCGACGGCCCGACGATGCGCTGGTGCCATGCCACGAGCCGGCCCTCGGCGTCGAGGCCGGCCCGCAACCGGTGGACGTAGGGCGGGCGGTAGTAGCCGCCCCGGATGTCGTCTTCGCGGGTCCAGACGAGCTTGACCGGGCGCGCGGTCCCGGCCGCCTTCGCTACGGCCGCGGCCTCCGCCGCGATATCCGCCGTCGGCGTGGCCCGGCGGCCGAAGCTCCCGCCGGCGAGCAGGGTGTGGAGCCGCACCTTGGACGGATCGAGGCCCAGGATCGCCGCGATGGTCCCCTGGTCCACGGTCTGGAGCTGGGAGCCCGCCCAGGCCTCGGCCTCCCCGTCGCCCACCCGGACGACACAGCCCAGGGGCTCCATCGGAGCGTGGGCCAGGAACGGGAACTCGTACTCGGCCTCCAGCACCTTCGCGGCGCCGGCCAGGGCGCCCTCCGGGTCTCCGTCCTTGCGCACCTCGGCTCCGGGCTGACGCGTCTTCTGCCGGAACCCGGCCAGGATCTCGGCCGAACCCCGGGTCTCCGCGCCGCTCTCGTCCCACTCCACGGACAAGGCCTCGCGCCCCTGGCGCGCCGCCCAGAAGCCCTCGGCCAGGACGGCGACGCCCTGGGGCACGGCCACGACCTGCACCACGCCGGGGACCTTGCGGGCCGCGGCGTCGTCGAACGAGGCGACCTTCGCGCCGAAGCGGGGGGGATGGGCCACCACCGCCGTGAGCATCTCGGGCACCGAGAAGTCGAAGGTGAAAGAGGCCTCGCCGCGGGACTTGGCGGGGACGTCGACCCGCGGCAGGTCCTCGCGGCCGATGAGGGTGAACTCCGACGGATCCTTGAGCGCCACCTCCGCGGGCGGCTCGATCCCCGCGGCGCGCTCCGCGAGCGGGCCGAAGCCCGCCTCGCGCCCGGAGCCCGCGTGCCGCACGATCCCAGCGGCGACCGTGATCTCGGAGGCGTCGACCTCCCATTCGGCCGCCGCGGCCGCCACCAGCATCGCGCGCGCGGTGGCGCCCGCCGTGCGCATCTGCCCCCAGGAGTTCGCCATGGCGGTGCTGCCGCCGGTCCCCTGGATGCCGAAGAACAGGTTGGCGTAGCGCTGAGCGTCCGCGGGCGCGGCCTCCACCCGCACCGCGGACCAGTCGGCGTCCAGCTCCTCGGCGAGCACGGTGGCCAGCCCCGTGTAGGTCCCCTGGCCGAACTCGATGTGCTTCGAGAGCACCGTCACCGTGCCATCCGGCGCGATACGCACGAAGGCGTTGAGACCCTCGCCGGCCGCCGCCTCCGCGGCCGCGGCCCGGGGGGCCAGCCGCAGGCCCATCACCAACCCGGCGCCCAACGCGAGTCCGCTCTTGAGGATCTGGCGGCGGTCGAGAGACGGAATCCGGAGCACCGAGCCCGAAGCCGGCCGTGGGGACGGAAGCTGAACCCGGCCGATCATCCCCGACCTCCCTTCAGCCGACCGGCGGCCCCGTGCACCGCCCTCCGGATCCTCGGGTAGGTCGCACAGCGACAGATGTTGCCGGCCAGCGCGCCGTCGATGGCGTCGTCGTCCGGACTCCGGTCGCGCGACAGCAGGGCGATGGTCGTCATGACCTGCCCCGACTGGCAGTAGCCGCACTGGGGCACCTGGATCTCCTCCCAGCTCGTGCGCACGGCGTCGGCGACGTCGCCCGAGAGGCCCTCGATGGTGGTGACCCGGCGGTCGCCCACCGACTCGACCGGCATCACGCAGGAGCGCACCGGTCGCCCGTCCAGATGGACGGTGCAGGCGCCGCACTGGGCCACCCCGCAGCCGAACTTCGTGCCGGTGAGCCCGAGGGACTCCCGCAGGACCCACAGGAGCGGCGTGCCGGCCTCGGCCTCGAGCTCTCGTGTTTCGCCGTTGACGTCGATCGTTACCTTCATGACCCCTCCGGTTCTCGGGCCGGTCCTCGCGTCCCGGTCGGCGGACGCCGACGCCGGCGGCGAGGAGCCGGCTTCCCTCTGAGTCGATGTCTCAGACTACCACCGCGAGGACGCACCTCCCTACCGACCGCTACCCGTGGCCGAACCACCCCCCCTGGAGTCGGAGCGCGGCTCTTCGGCCGGCTCGGCGGACGGTCGTTCCCCACCGGCGGCCCCGGCGGGCGACGGCTCCGGGTCGTCCGCGATCGCGGCCAGGAACACCGCTCCGTAGCGCTCGAGCTTCGCCTGGCCGACACCGGGGACCTCCAGCATCTCCGCCTCGTGCGCCGGCCGCATCTCGGCCATGGCCAGCAGGGTGCGGTCGTGGAAGATGACGTACGGGGGCACCTCCTGCTCCCGCGCCAGGCGGAGACGCAGCTCCCGGAGCCGCTCGAACAGGCTCCGACCCTCGTCGTCCAGACCCTCGACCGCCGCCCCCCCCGGCCGCTTCCGTTTCCGGGGCGCCTTCGGGGGCGTGCGGTCGCGCCGCAGCGCCACCGATCGCTCGCCCCGCATCACCTCCCAGCTTGCCGAGTTGAGCACCAGGGCTCCGTGGCCCTCGACGTCGACGTCCAGCAGACGGGCCGCGACGAGCTGCCGCACGACCCCTCGCCAGCCGGCCTCGTCCAGCTCCGTGCCGATGCCGAAGGTGCTCAGCTCGCCGTGGCCGAAGCGCTGCACCTTCTCGGTGCTCCTCCCCAGCAGGACGTCGATCACGTGGACCCGGCCGAACCGCCCGCCGGTGCGGCCCACGCACGAGAGGACCTTCTGGGCCGCCTCGGTGCCCTCCCAGGTCTCCGGCGGCTCGAGACAGTTGTCGCACGCCCCGCACTCCCCGGGGTGGTCCTCGCCGAAGTAGCCCAGGAGCACCTGGCGCCGGCACCCCGCGGCCTCGCAGTAACCGACGAGCTGGTCGAGCTTGCGCTGCTCGATGGTGCGGTGAGGGCTGTCGCGGTCGGGCTCACCGATGAGGCGGCGGGCGGTCACCACGTCGGAGAGGCCATAGGCCATCCAGGCGCTGGCCGGCAGGCCGTCGCGGCCGGCCCGGCCCGCCTCCTGGTAGTAGGACTCGAGGCTCTTCGGCACGTCCAGGTGGGCGACGAAGCGGACGTCGGGCTTGTCGATCCCCATGCCGAAGGCGACCGTCGCGACGACCACGATGCCGTCCTCGTGGAGGAAGGTGTGGAGCGTCTCGCGGCGCGCCGACGGGTCCATCCCGGCGTGGTAGGCCAGGGCCTCGACGCCGTTGCGCCGCAGCCAGGCGGCCGTCGCCTCGGTGCGCTTGCGCGTGCCGCAGTAGACGATCCCGGCCTCCCCGGCGTGACGGCGCCGCACGAACGAGAGGAGCTGGCGGTTACCGCTGCTCTTGACCTCCACGGAGAAGCGCAGGTTGGGGCGGTCGAAGCCACCGGCGAACAGGCCCGACTCCGGGATCGCGAGCTGACGCAGGATGTCGCGCCGCGTGGGCTCGTCGGCCGTCGCGGTGCACGCGAGGCACGGCAACTCGGGCCAGCGCTCCCGGAGCGCCGCGAGCTGCCGGTACTCGGGCCGGAAGTCGTGCCCCCACTGGGAGATGCAGTGCGCCTCGTCGATCGCCAGGAGCGACTTGGGTACCCGGTCGAGCTCCTCCAGCGTGCCGCCCAGGAGCAGCCGCTCCGGCGCCAGATAGAGGAGGTCGAGGGTCCCGGCCGCGAGCCGCTCACGGACCGACCGCCGCTCGCCGGCGTCGAGCCCGGAGTGCAGCGCGGCCGCGGCCACACCGAGCTGTCGCAGGGCCGCCACCTGGTCCTGCATCAGGGCGATGAGCGGCGAGACGACCAGAGTCACGCCCGGTCGACAGAGGGCCGGCACCTGGTAGGCCACGGACTTGCCGCCGCCGGTCGGCATGAGCAGGAGCGCGCTCCCGCCGGCCAGGACGTGGTCGATCGCCTCCCGCTGGAGCGGGCGGAACTCCGAGTAGCCGAAGACCCGGCGCAGCGCGACCCCGGGATCACGATGAGGGGCGTCGGGAGGAAGGGGGGTGAAGTCGGCCATGCGCAGCCCCGGGCGGGGCGGCCGGAGGATAGCAGGGGCAGCCGGATCCGACGCACACCCGCCCAAGCCCTCGGCGTCCGGCTACTCCTCCTCGTCCCCCGGCGGCGGCGTCCACTCCGCCGGCACGAGCCGGTCGGGCGACTCCGCCAGCGACCAGCCCATGACGGCCAGCAAGGCCACCGCCTTGCGGAAGTCCTGGGGGTCCACCTTGTCCAGCGTGTCGGCCCAGGTGTGGTGCCAGTCGAAGTAGTGCTCGCCCACCGTGCGCATCCCGAGGCCGGGGACGCCGTCGCGCATCAGCGGACCGATGTCGGCTCCGCCACCGCCGCGGGAGATCGTCCCCGCCCCGATCGCCTCGAGGGGGGCCGCCATGGCCCGCAGGGCCTCGTAGGCGCCTTCGTACACCGGGTCGCCCGACTCCGCGTCGATCCCGACGAGCCCGAGACCCAGGCCGAGGGGGGTCTCGACACCCGAGTCCATCTCGATGGCGGCGACATGGCTCGCGACGTCGTCACCCAGGCTGTCGCGGTAGGCCTGGCCGCCGCGCAGACCGTTCTCCTCGTTGGTCCACAGGACCACCCGCAGGGTCCGCCGCGGCCGCAGCCCCAGCCGGTGGATCAGGGTCAGCGCGTGCCACGCGGCCATGCAGGCCGCCCCGTCGTCGTGGGCTCCCTGGCCGACGTCCCACGAGTCGTAGTGGCCGCCCATCACCACCACCTCGTCCGGCAACTCGCTGCCGACGATCTCCGCGATGACGTTGGCCGAGGCCGCGTCCGGCAGCGTCTTCGCGCCCATCGTGAGGCGCACGCGGATCTCTTCTCCGCGCTGGGCGACCCGCTTCATCCACTCCGCGTCCTCCGGCGTGATGGCGGCCGCCGGGATCATCGGCTCGGCCTCGTCGTACCGCAGGGCCCCCGTGTGGGGCGTCGACAGGCTGCGACCCGTGGCCGAACGCACGAGGACCGCGACAGCGCCGCGAGCGGCCGCCCGGGAGGCGCCGGCCGAGCGATAGATCACCGTCCCGCCATAGCCCTCCCAGGGCACCGCGTAGACCACGATCCGGCCCTCGATCTCCTCGTCGGGGAGCAGGTCCAGGTGGTCGAAGCTCTCGACCACCACGACCGGAGCCTCGATGCCTCCCTCGGGCGTCCCGACGGAGCGCCCCAAGCCGAGGATCGGCAGCGGCCGACGCTGAGGGGCCAGCAACTCCGCCGACTCCTCGCCGCGCACCCAGTACGGCACCATCACCTCCGGCGTGCGCACGTTCTCCAGGCCCTCGTCGCGCATCGCCTCGGACGCCCAGACGATCGCCTCCTCGAGCTGCGGGGAGCCGCTCAGCCGATGGCCGATGACGGTCGTCAGATGCTCGAGCTTCTCCCAGCCGTCCTGGTCGACGAGGGCGGCGCCCAGGATGCGGGGGACCGGGTCGTCGGGAGGCAGAGCGGACGCCGGAGACCCGGTGAGGAGAAGGGCCAGGGCGAGAGCGAGGAGGAGGGCGGGAGCGCAGGCCGGGGTGGTGGTTTTCGGGGTCGTGGCTTTCCGGCTCGAGCGGCGAATGCGACGAGCGGGCAGGATGGACAGGATGGACGGGATGGACGGGTTGGACCGCATGGACGAGATCGTATCCGAGACCTCGCGGGGACCGGGAGTCTGGAATCTCGTCACTTCGGCCTCCCCTTCGATCCCCCCCGGGTCACGGCGGAGTTTCCTCCGAGGTCGTAAGATCGCCCAGGGAGTCGCTGCCCGCCCGCGATCCTCAGGAGGAGCCCACGATGAGACCCGCCGCCTTCCGATCGATCCTCTCCGGGGCCTTCCTGGTCTCGGCCGTCGCCTGGGGAGCGTCTCCAGCCGCCGCGGCCGACCCCGGCGAGACCCACGGCATCGACGTCTCCCACCACCAGGAGACCGTGGACTGGGGCGCCGTGGCCGCCAGCGGGGTCCACTTCGTCTACTGCAAGGCCACGGAGGGCGTCGACTACGTAGACCCCCTGTTCCTGGAGAACTGGCGGGGCGCCCGGGCCGCCGGCCTGCGGGTGGGGCCGTACCATATGTTCCGGCCCGAGGACGCCGCCGAGGACCAGGTGACGAACCTCGTGACGACGCTGGAGACGGCCGGCTACGAACCGGGGGACCTGCCGCCGGTGCTGGACATCGAGAGCGTCTCGACCATCGCGGAAGTGTCGCGCGACGAGCTCCACACGCGGGTGGTCGCCATGCTCCGGGAGATGGAGGAGCGGCTCGGCCGCAGGCCCGTGGTCTACACCAACCCCTCCTTCTGGCGCGGCTACCTCAGCGACACCTACGCGCTCGCCGGCTACCCGCTGTGGCTCGCCGACTACGTCGACGCGCCCCGGCCGGAGGAACTGCCCGGCTGGAAGGACTGGACCTTCTGGCAGTTCACGGAGCAGGGGCGGATCGAGGGCGTGCCGACGGCGGTCGACCGGAGCCGGTTCAACGGCTCCGCGACCGAGCTGGAGGTCTTCCTGCGCGGCAGTGCGACGACGGAAGTCGACGAATGACGGGCTGCGTACCGGCCATCCTCGAGGAGCTCGGGCTCCTCGCCTCCCATGCCCAGCTGGCCGGCTCCCCGTCGTCCTCCCGGGCAGCCATGACGCCGGTCTACTTCTGACGAGGCGGGCTTGGCCCAGCTCCCCGACGGACGCTCAGCCGCGGGGCCCGAGCCACTCCAGACCCTCCAGCGGCACCCGCTCCAGGACGAAGAGCTGGGCGATGTACTCGCCGTCCTCGCCCGTCAGGTGGGGGTGGACGTACTCCCACACCACCGAGCCGTCGCGATCGATCTCCAGGGCGCGACCGAACTGGGTCTCGACGATGAGGGTGTTGCCATTGGGCAGCCTCCGAGCTGTGCCGCAGCACCAGGAGAAGAAGGGCTGGCCGGGCTCCCCGGCCCAACTCCAGAGGACACTCCCGTCGGCCGGGTCGATCTCCATCACCCGGGAGTGCTGCCGGTCGCCTCCCCAGTTGTCGAACAGGAGGATGCGGCCGTTCGGCAGCAGCCGCGGATCATGCTGCGAACGAAAGGTCCCCACGTGGGACCACACCACCGCTCCCGACTCCGGATCGAGGAGCAGCAGCGCGTTGAGATTGGCGGCGGAGAGAAGCAGTCGCCCCGGCTGGAAGGCGGGGTGGCGCGGCTCGACCTCACCCACCACCTGGATCGCGTTGGTATGGAGGGGATCCGCCCCCGTCGTAATCGTCTCGGCCGAAGCGCCTTCCTCCAGCTGGGTGCGGACCGTCTTCAGGAGCTCCTCCTGGCCACCGCGCAGGAGGCCGCGAACGATGGAGATCCGGCGGAGCTCACGGCCTCCGGGGTCCAGGAGCGTCGCGAAGTCCTCGAAGATCGGCACCCCTTCGGCGATCTCGGGAACCTCGTCCACCTGCCGCGTCAGGACCCAGATCCGCCCATCCGGCAACGCCACCGCCGCGTGGTGCGCTCCCTCCTCGTAGAGCCACAGGACGCGCGACTCCCGATCGAGGCGAGCCATGGCGATGCCCTCCCAGATCGCCAGCAACCCGCCGTCGGGCAGGAGCCGGGCGGACCGCCAGTAACCCCGGTTGGGGTTCTCCCTGATCGCGTCGAAGTGCGTCGAGTGATCCTGAAGCCGGGCCGACCAGCGGTGAACCACCCGCCCGTCGAGGTCCTCCAGGTAGGCCTCCTGCCCCTGGCCTCCCACCACCAGGTTCAGACCCGGCCAGACCTTTCCTGGCTCGTGTCTCAGGACCCCCAGACTCTCGGGCGGCGCCTCCGCGCCCGCCACGTAGCCCAGGGACTGGAGCTCCTCCAGCCGAGCCCGCGCCTCCGCCGACGGTCCCTCGCCATGCGCCTCGGCCCGCCGTCGTGACCAGCGCCAGAAACCGGGTTCGGCCTCGTCGTCGGCGCTCTCTGCGCCGGCCCTCGGCGCCGCGGACGGATCGGGAGCCGCACCGGCCTGCTCGGCGGGCGGCTCCTGCGAGCAGGCGAGGGCAGCCAACAGAACCAGCGGCTGCGCGGCGGCAACGAAGGCACGAATCCGGATCATCGATCGCACCATCGTAACAACGGGTTCCGCCCCTCTCCCCGAGGGCCGGGGGATCAGGCGGGCGGGCGGCCCGCAGCTCCTCGCAGGGCTCTCGGCGCCGCCCTCACGGATTGACGACGCCGCCGCGACCGAGCGTGAAGCCCACCGCCTCGTGGCCGTCGACCTCCTCCAGGGAGCTCAGCGCCACTCCGTTGACCGACAGGCCGCGGCCGGTGATCGGCGCGCTCGCTGGATCGACGGAGCACAGATTGACGTCGTACAGCCAGACGCGGTAGTGACCGGGGGCCACCCCGGCGACGAAGAGCGCGACCGAGCCGGGTCCGGCATCCTGCATCTTCGAGCCCCGGAACCCGTCCCACTCCCCGTACAGGGAGAGGTGGAGCGGGCCGTAGTGGTGGGCGCACGCCGCCTCGTCGCCCCCGGTGTCGAGGGCCTCACTCGGCTGGAGAGGCGACACGTAGGTGATCTGGAGGGGAGCGGCGCGCCCGGGGCCGGTGGGCCCGTCGTCACAGGACAGCAGGACGACCGGGATGCTGAGGAGGGCGAGGACCGCGGCGAAACGACGGCGACGGTGCTGCGACAGGACCCGCGCCACGGCGGGTCGACCCTGAACGGGCATAGTGAGCGGAGCGAGCAGAGGGCGCGCCCCGATCCTCCTGGGGCGGGACTCTACTCCAGGTCCGGCTTCCTGGGAAGGGGTCGCCGGGACGGTCACGACCACCGGTCGCGGTCACCGGCCTCCGCGGCCGCGCGCCGCAGCGCCCTCAGCAGCAGGCCGGGGTCGCCGAGCCGCCGCCGGAGCTCGCGCTCGAGCCCACCCACCGGCGTCAGGTTCTGCGGCGCCCGCGGGTCCCGGTGGGGTGACGAGGCGAAGCGCGGCAGGGTCGCCGCCGTGAGCTCGGCCGCGGCGCGCGCGCCTTCCGGACCCGCGCCCTCGGCCACCTCGCAGCGCACCACGCCCGACCAGGGACCCGGGTCGACCCGCGCCAGGCGCAGGTACCAGGCCCACCGCTGCCAGTCGGAGACGATCCGGAAGACCGGGGTGCGCTGCCCCGCCTCGAGACCCGCCACCACGCCGCTCACCGCCGGCGGCAGGTACTCCACCCGGTGACTCTTGACGTAGCCGACGGCTCCGGCCAGGTGGCTGCGGCCGTGGAGCGGGCCGTCGACCACCGTGAGGCCACCCGTCGGGCCGCCCGTCGCGTTCTCCTCCGCCACCGCCCGCTCCGCCTCCCGCATGGCGCGCTGCACGGCCGCGACGAGCTCCCCCGGCGAAGGCCCGTCGGCCGGCTTCGGCAGGTAACGACCGTGGCGGGTCTCGAGAGCCGCCATCGGCTCGGTCGAGAACACGCCGCGGCCGACCGACGCGGCGACGATCCGGGCCCGGGCTCCACACCGCACCGCCCCCGCGGCCCAGCTCGCGGCGACGGCCGGCATGGCCTCGACGGCGCCCGACGATCCGGCGGCCAGCAGCCAGAGTCGCGCGTCGATCCGTCGCACGCCGTCGATGAACAGCACCTCGGACGCCGGGTCGGCCCGCGGGGAGAGGGGCTGCCAAAGCTCCGCGGGCACCTCGACGTCGAGATCGACCTCGGGTGGCGGACCGGTCGTGGAGTCGGCGCCGCCGAGCTCGAACGGGGCGCCCATCTCGGGCGACCAGCTCTCGACGACCCATCGCACCGGTCCTCCCCCCGACACGGGTCAGCCCTCCCGCCGGACGCTCGACGTCCGGGCCGTCTTCTGCACCAGGAAGCGCACCGGCAACCGTTCGGCGAGCTCGCGGACGTGGGTGACCAGTCCGACCATGCGACCCTGGGCGCCGAGCCCCTCGATCGCCCCGGCGACGACGTCCAGGGTCTCCGGGTCGAGGCTGCCGAACCCCTCGTCGAGGAACAGCGCCTCGAGGCGCGCGGCCCCGCGCGCGGCCAGGCGGGAGACGTCCTCCGCCAGGGCCAGCGCCAGGGCCAGCGAGGCGAGGAAGGTCTCCCCCCCGGAGAGCGTCTTGGCGCTGCGCGGCTCGTCCGCGTTGGTGTGGTCCACGACCTCGAAGCCCCCCTTCTCGTCGGCGGCGAGGGAGTACTGACCCGAGGAGAGCTCCAGGAGGATGCGACTGGCGCCGTCCGTCAGGCTGGCGAGCGCCCGCCCCAGCAGCCAGCGCTCGAACCGGTGGCTCGAGAGCTGCCGGGCGAGCGAGGCGCTGACCGCGGCTTCGGCCTCGACCTCCTTCGCCCGGCCCTTGAGCTCCTTCGCCTTCTCGTGGGACGCCTCGAGAGCCTTCGCCTCCGCGTCGGCGCGGGCGGCGGCGGCGGCGAGCGCCTCGCGCAGCGCCTGGACGCTCGCGCCCCCGCCGGGCTCGACCTCGTCGAGGGTGACTTCCACCTCCGCGCACTCGTCCAGCCAGCGACTCAGCCCCTCCCCGGCCTCCGTCCGCCGCTCGGCCGCGGCCTCCTCCGCCTCCCGGGCCCGCTCCCGGAGCAGCGGTTCGGTCGCGACCGCCCACCCGCCCAGGGCCGTCCAGGCGCCCTGCAGGTCGTCACGATCCTCGGTCGGCGGCGGCTCGAGGGCAGCCAGCCCGTCGCGCGTCTCGTCGAACCGACGCCACGCCGCCGCGAGACGATCGCCCAGGGCCTCCCGCCGGCGAACGACCGCCCCCTGCGCCTCCTCCGCCGCGCGCCAGGCCTCCTCGGCGCCCCGCACGGCCTCCTCCGCCGCGCGCACCGCGGCGAGCTGGCGCTCCACCTCCCCGGCGGCCGGAGCCTCCTGGAGCTCCTCCGCCAGGCCCCGCCGCGCCTCCTCTGACGAGACGAGCCGTTCCTGTGCGCGGGCCGCCGCCGCGGCCGCGCTCTCCGCCTCGCTCCGCGCCGCCCGCAA
>CAJQNK010000143.1 GCA_905479655.1 uncultured bacterium
GAGACTGGCGACGGCCGGGCCGTAGCGGAAGACCACGACGTGGTCGGTGAGCTTCGACGCCTGCTTGGGGATCCGGGCCTCGAACCGCTCCTCGAGAAAGGGGATCAGGTAGATCGGGAAGACCAGGAAGACGAGGAACACTCCGATGAACTGGAGGACCACGACGAAGAGCACCATGACGGGGTGCCTCCAGCCGTGGTCGGCGCCGTAGCCGGTCGTCGAGACCGTCTCCGCCGCCCAACTCAACGCCTGCCAGAAGCTCCGCTCCTGCCCCTCGAACCGCGCCATCCCGACGATGTAGAGGAGCGCCGACGCGACCACGAGGAAGACGAGGCCAAGGAGGAGACCGAGCAGCCGGCGGCGGAACATGACGCCCGGAGCCTACCAGCGAGTCGAGGCGCCGCTGGTAGGCTTTCGGCGTGTCCGTGCGCGTCGACAAGTGGCTCCAGGTGGCCCGCGTCTTCAAGACCCGCAGTCAGGCCACCAAGGCCTGCACGCTGTCTCGCGTCCGGGTCAACGGCGAGCGAACCAAAGCCCACAGGAACCTGGTGATCGGCGACCACGTGGAGGTGGAGATCGGCGACTGGACGCGGGTCCTCGAGGTCCGGGAGCTGCACGACAAGCCGCTGCCCAAGAAGGAGGCCTCCAGGGTCTACGAGGACCTGAGCCCCCCGCGGCCGAAGCCCGACGCCATGGAGCGCCTGATGCGCAAGACGCCCGTCCTCCGGGAGCGCGGCGCGGGCCGCCCGACCAAGCGGGACCGGCGACGCATCGAGAAGCTGCGCGGAGGCTAGGCTGCGCGGAGGCTAGCCTGCCACCCGGTCGGGTCTGCCGGGATCCTCGGTCCGGAAGGAGCTGCGGAGCGCGGACGCCGGCGCCGCCGATCGCCGCTACCAGAGCTCGAGCTGCTCGCGGCGTCCGTGCACGAGCCCGGAGGCGCCGACGCCCAGCAGCCTCACCCCGCGCGTCTCGGCGTCGGTCGTCCGCAGCAGCTCGCGGGCGATCTCCCCGAAGGTCTGCGCCGCCAGCAGCGGCTCGTCGACAGTGCGCGAACGGGTCAGGGTCGTGAAGTCCGGGTAGCGCACCTTGATCGTCACGGTGCAGGCCGACAGGTCGCGCCGTTCCAGCCCGCGAGCCACGCGGTCCGCCAGCCGGACGAGCTCGTCGTCCATCTCGGCCAGGGTCGCGAGATCCTGGGCGTAGGTCGTCTCGGCGGACAGGCTCTTGCGCTCCCGGTCGACCCGCACGGGGCGCTCGTCCTCCCCCCGGGCCCGACGCGCCAGGTCGCGGCCATGGCGCCCGAAACGGGTCGCCAGCTCCTCCTCGGCAAGCTCGCGCAGGTCGCGGATCGTCTCGACGCCCAACGCGGCCAGTCTCTTCGCCGTGGCGGGACCGACGCCCGGGATGCGGCGCACCGGCTGCGGGTCCAGGAACTCCCGCACCCGATGGGGCGGCACGACCGTCAGGCCGTCGGGCTTGTCGTAGTCCGAGGCGATCTTCGCCACCAGCTTGTTGGGCCCCACGCCCACCGACAGGGTCAGTCCCACCTCCTCGCGCACCCGACGCTTGAGCTCGCGAGCGATGGCCGTGGCGGACCACCCCGGCTGCAACGCGTCGCTGACGTCGAGGTAGGCCTCGTCGATCGAGACCGGCTGGACGAGCTCCGTTGTCTCGCGGAAAACGGCGAAGACCCGCGCCGACTCCCTCCGGTAGCGGTCGAAGTCGGGCTTCAGGAAGACGGCGGCCGGGCACAGCCGCACGGCTCGGGCCGCGGGCATCGCCGAGCGGACGCCGAACTTCCGCGCCTCGTAGCTGGCCGCGGCGACGACGCCCCGGCCTCCGGGGTTGCCGCCGATGACGACGGGCCTGCCGGCCAGGGAGGGGTCGTCCCGCATGTGGACCGACGCGTAGAAGGCGTCGAGGTCGCAGTGGAGGATGCGGCGGAAGACGGGGGCGAGCACCGTGCCCGATTCTATTGCCCCGTGCTCGTGCCCGGTGGCCTGAAACCCCGGATCGGGGGCGGGCGGCGGCCGAATGGCGACGGGGGAGGCGCGCCGAGACCTGGGAACGGGCTCAGGGAGTAAGAGAGCCGGCCCCGGCGCGCCTCCCCCGTCATCGGTCAGCGGCGGCCGGCCGTCAGATCAGGACCACCAGAGCGACCCGGCGGTTGGTGGCGCGGCCTTCCTTCGTGTCGTTGTCCGCCACCGGGGCGCTCTCGCCGTAGGAGATCACCGACATCCGGTGCAGCGGGATGGAGTGCTCCTCGTTGAGGTACCGGCGAACGCTGTCGGCCCGCCGCTCCCCCAGGGTGTCGTTGTAGCGATCGCCGCCGGTGGCGTCGGTGTGCCCCTGGATCTCGATGTAGACGTTGCGGTTGTCCGCCACCAGCTCCGCCGCGATCTCGTCCAGCGCGGACCGCGCCTCCGGCGACAGGACGGAGTCGTCCACGTCGAAGTGCACCTGGTCGTCGGTCAGCAGGCGCTCGTAGAGCAGCTTGCCCTCGGCCAGCTTGCCGGCGGCGACGGCCCGGTCCAGCGCGTCCTTCGCCGTCTCCGAGAGCTCGGCGATCTGCTCGTCGTGCCCCGAGATCCGCATCTGGTTCTGCTCGACGTCCGTCTCGACGTCGGAGACCCGGGCGTCGACCCGCTCCTCCACCGCCGCGCTGCTGGCGGCGACCTCGGTGCGGACGTACTTCTTCGTCGCGCAGCCGGTCGTGGCCAGGGCCAGGACCAGGGCGGCAGGCATCAGGATCGATACAACTCGATGGCTCTTCATGGCATCTCCCATCCGGTCGGAAGCTCTCTCTTCAAGGGCATGTCGTTCATTCACACCCCAGGAAGACTGCAACTGGGATGCCAGGAGGCCCGGGATCGCGCAGACGGGCGGGAGGACGGGGTCGCGGACCCGACGCGGAGCACCGCGGGGCCGCCGAGGTCCGGGCGGGCTCGACGTCGGGCCGGAAACCGGTGACCGGACCGCCGGAATCGATTTCCGCCACCGAGGCCACGGCGACCGGCGACCGGCCTGGCCTGCGCGGCAGGAGATTGCCCTACCGCTAGCCACCCTCGAGATCGATGCGCTTGATCTCCTCGAGCTGGCGTCGCAACTCCGCGGCCTCGCCCTGGAGCGCCAGCAGGTACTCGGCGGGGGCGCGGTAGGCGCTCTCCGGATGCTCCCTCACCAGGGTCCGCAGCAACTCGCGACCCCGCCGCGGATCCGCGACCGGGCTCCCCGGGGTGACGAGGAGCAGACCCATCCGGAACAGCGCGCGGGCCGTGCCCTCCGAAGCGGGGCCGGCCAGGTGCTCCTCGTAGGCGGCCAGCGCTGCGGCCTCGTCGCCGGCCTCGAACAGGGCGTCCGCCCGCTCGAGCGGCGAGGGCTCGGGCGGCGCCGGCCGGGGTTCGAGCGGCGGCGCGGCGGCACGGGGACAGCCGAACGCGCCCAGGGCAGCCACGAGGACTCCCAGGAGCAGCAGCGCGCGACCGGCGGGCCGGGGAGAGATGGAGGTCGGCTGGGCTGTCATGGGCTCGGCTCGGCGGGTCCGGGCGGCTCGGGACGTGGCCACAGGAAGAGGACGAAGCGGCTGCCGCCCCGGGCTCCGGGCTCGCACCATAGCTCGCCGCCATGGGCTCGCGCGATGGCCCGGGCGATGGCCAGGCCGAGGCCCGTGCCCCGTCCGGCGCGGCTCGGGCCCCGCTGGAAACGCTCGAAGATCCGTTCGAGGTCCGCCTCCGGAAGCCCGGGCCCCGTGTCCCAGACCTCCACGAGCACGCCGCGGGTGGACGGCGGCGGGCCGAGCTCGCGCACGCGGGCCGGGAACTCCCTCACCCCCTCCACCTCGCGGAGCGACAGTCCGACGGAGCCGCCGGCGGGGGTGTGCTTGAGGGCGTTGTCCCACAGGTTGTCGAGCAGGCGCCGGACCGCGGGCGCGTCGACCTCGGCCCGCACCCGCCCCGACCGCAGATCCCACTCCACACGAATCTCCCGGTCCGCCGCCCGCGCCTCCAGGGTCTCGTAGTCCTCCCGGACGAGGCGGCTCAGGTCGCAGTCGGCGGGGGGCCGCTCCCAGACGCCGGCATCCAGCCGCGCCAGGTCCAGGAGGTCGCCGATCATCCGCCGCAGCCGCGCGCCGCTCGAACGGCACAGGTCGAGGAGGCGCCGCTGCCGATCGGTCAGCGGCCCCGGCCCCTCCTCCAGGAGCAGCGTCAGGGTCTCCTCCATCGACGCCAGGGGGGCCTTCAGGTCGTGGGAGACCGCCGATACGAAGTCGCGCTTCAGCCGGTCGAGCTCCGCCAGCCGCTCCGCCATCGCATTGAAGCTCACGGCGAGCGCGGCGAGCTCGGAGCCCCCCGAGGCCTCGACCCGGTGATCGAACCGACCTCGGGCCAACTCCTCCGTGCCACTCCGGAGCCGCCGCAGGCCCGTGCGCAGCGGAAGCACGACGAGGGCAGCGACGAGAAGGGCCAACGCGACGGCGGCGGCGCCGACAGCCCACGCCGCGCGCTCGGCCCGAGCGGCCTGCGTCGAGCTCCGGGCGAGCCGCCGTGCGACCGCCGCGCGAGAGTCGGCCTCCACGTCGTCCAGGGTCGCCCGGAGAACCTCGAGGGTCGTCGCCAGGTGCTCCTCGAAGGCGACGCGGCCGCGCCCGGCCCGCACCGCGGCCTCCAGCTCCGGAGCGGTCGACGAGTAGGCGGCCCAGGCTTCCCGCAACCTCGCCAGCGGCCCGGGCTCCCCGATCGCGGGCTGCGCCGACGACGCCGAGGCGCTCTCCGCCAGCGCCGCCAGCTCGCCCTCGAAAGACGCCCGCGCCGCCACCAGCGCCGCCACGTAGGCCGGGTCGCGGAGAACCGCCAGCTTGCGGCTCAGCTCGGAGATCCGGTCGACGCGACGGCGTAGCTCGTCGGTGCCCAGGAGGGTCTCGAGACGACCCTCGGAGAGATCTCGCTGGCCCTCCGCCAGCTCCCGCACCACCCGCCGGTGCTGAACGGCCAGCGCCGCCACGATCAGCACCAGCGCGGCGAGCCCGAGGGCGATGCGGAGGGTCAGTCGCACGGCGGAGCGCCCGCTTCGAAGGCGATCAGGTCTCTTCCCACGCCTTGAGCTTGTTGTAGATGGTTCGGGGCGTGATGCCCAGGCACCGGGCCGCCTCGGTCTTGTTGTTCCCCGTCTGTTCGAGCGTCTGCATCACCAGGGCCTTCTCCGCCTCCGCAAGGGTCGTGCCGCGCGGGAAGCGGATCTCCCCGCCGCCGGGAGCCTGCCGCTCCCGGACCGCCGGCGGCAGGTTGCGCGGCTCCGCCCAACCCTCGCGGGCCAGGACGGCCGCCCGCTCCATGGCGTTGCGGAGCTCGCGGACGTTGCCCGGCCACGGGTACTCCTCGACGAGGCCGAGCGCGGCGTCGGACAGGCCCTCGAGATCGAGACCGTAGCGGGCGGCCGCCGCGTCCAGGAAGTGGCGGGCCAGAACCGGCACGTCCCCCTCCCGCCGACGCAGCGGCGGCAGCTCGAGGGAGAGGACGCTCATCCGGTAGTACAGGTCCTCCCGCAGCACACCGTCCCGAATCGCGGAGCGCGGGTCCCGGTTGGTGGCAGAGAGAACCCGCACGTCGAAGCGGTGCTCCTGGCTGCCCCCCAGCCTGCGCACCCGGCCGTCCTCCAGGACCCGCAGCAGCTTGGGCTGGAGCAGCGGCGGCATCTCGGCGATCTCGTCGAGAAGCAGGGTGCCCTCGTGAGCGAGCTCGAAACACCCCGCGCGGCGGGCGGAGGCGCCCGTGAAGGCCCCCCGTTCGTGGCCGAAGATCTCGCTCTCCATCAGATCCCTGGGAATGGCGGCCGCGTTCACCGCGACGAACTCGCGGTCGGCCCTCGGACCCAGACGGTGGATCGAGCGCGCCACCAGCTCCTTGCCGGTGCCGCTCTCTCCGGTGATCAGCACGGCGGCCTCCGTCGCCGCCACCTCGCGCACGGCGTCGAACACCTCGCGCATCTGCGGGCTCACCCCCACCATGTCGCCCAGCCGATCCTCCTCCTGCACCAGCCCGCCCGCCGGCAGCCGGCGCCCCGCCTCCCCCAACACTGCTCGCAACCGCCGATGATCCAGGGGCTTGGTGACGAAGTCCGTCGCTCCCGCCTTCATCGCCTCGACCGCCAGGTCGACCGACCCGTGGGCCGTCATGAGGACGACCGGCAGTCCCGGCCGCGAGCTCCGCAACCTCCGCAGCAGCTCCACCCCCGAAGCCCCCGGCAGGACGACGTCGCTGAGGACGATGGAGGGGGCCAGCTCGCCCAGCCTCCGGGCGGCCTCCTCGGCGTCGGCCGCCGTCTCCACGCGGTAGCCCCACCCTTCGAGGCGCTGCCGCAGCACCTCGAGCATCGCTTCCTCGTCGTCGACGACGAGGACGAGGAGTCGCGGGGCGTCGGGCATTCCGGGATCTTATGGCAGCCGCTGTGGGGGATGGACCGGAGGGACGGGATGGGCCCACGAGGGAGTCCGGGGGCCCAGGCTAGCCGCCCTCGGTCTGGCCCCGGGGGTCCAGCGCCTCGTCCAGCTCCTCGTCGGAGAGGACGCCCGCCTCGCGGGCCACCTCGCGTACCGTCCGCCCCTCCGCGAAGGCCTTCTTCGCGATGGCGGCGGCCGCGTCGTAGCCGATCCTCGGCGCCAGCGCGGTGCACATGGCCAGGGACTGCTCGACCAGCTCGCGGCACCGCTCCTCGTTCGCGACCAGGCCGTCGACGCAGCGGTCGGCCAGCAGCCTCGAGACATTCGCCAGGATCTCGATCGACTGGAGGAGGTTGTAGGCGATCACCGGCATCATGACGTTGAGCTCGAAGTTGCCCGACAGGCCCCCCAGCGCGATCGTGGCATCGTTGCCGACGACCTGGGCCGCGACCATCAGGACGGACTCCGGAATCACCGGGTTGACCTTGCCCGGCATGATGGAGCTTCCCGGCTGCAGGCTGGGGAGCTGCAGCTCGCCGATGCCGCACCGTGGCCCCGATCCGAGCCAACGGATGTCGTTGGCGATCTTGGTCAGGGAGACCGCGATCGTCTTGAGCGCCCCCGACGTCTCCACGGCCGCGTCCTTGGCCGCGAGGGCCTCGAACAGGTTGGGCGCCTGCACGAACGGGTGCCCGGTGCGTTCGGCGAGCCGCGCGATCACCGCCTCCGCGAAGCCCGGACGGGCGTTCAGACCGGTTCCGACCGCGGTGCCGCCGAGGGCGAGCTGGGCCAGGCGGGGCTTGACCGCGTCGAGACGCTCGAGCGCGGCCTCCACCTGGCGCGCCCAGCCCGAGACCTCCTGGCCCAGCCGCACCGGCACGGCGTCCTGCAGATGGGTGCGGCCGATCTTGACGATGTCGTCGAAGGCCACCGCCTTCGCCGCGAGAGACCGCCGCAGGTGCTCGAGGGCCGGCTCGAGATCCTCCGCCACCGCGCCGTACGCGGCGACGTGGATGGCCGAGGGGATCGTGTCGTTCGACGACTGGCCGTAGTTCACGTGGTCGTTGGGGTGAACCGGCTCCTTGGAGCCCAGGGTGCCCCCGAGGATCTCGATGGCCCGGTTGGCGATCACCTCGTTGGTGTTCATGTTCGTGGAGGTGCCCGAGCCGGTCTGGAAGATGTCCAGGGGGAAGTGCTCGTCCAGCCGCCCGTCGATGACCTCCTCGGCGGCCTCCTGGATGGCCTCCGCCACCTTCGGGTCGAGCACGCCGAGCTCCCGGTTCACGGCGGCGGCGCCGGTCTTGAGCATGCCCATCGCCGCGATGAAGCGGCGCGGGAAGCGCAGTCCGCTGACCGGGAAGTTCCGCCGGGCGCGCTCCGTCTGCGCGCCGAAGTACGCCGAAGCCGACACCTCCACTTCGCCCAGGCTGTCCGTCTCCACCCTATGGTCGACCATTGCTCGTCTCCTCTCGGTTGCGGTCCGCGCCCCTCCGCCGGCGGGGGGGACGCCGGAGAGTCTAGCCGGACCGCTGACACCACCCCCAGACGGGGGGCCCGATGGGCGCAGCTACCCCGAGGCGCGGGCGCCCCCCCACCCCTCCGGCCGTCGCGACCGGGTCCCGACCCGGAACATGCTGGTGGTTAGCCGTCTCTCGCACGCAGGAGATCGATGATCAAGATCAGCTCCGCCAATCTCGCCGGCTGGGACCGAGCGTTGAGGATCGCGGTCGGCGTGACCGTGCTGGCCCTCGGAACGTTCGGCGCGATCGATGGCGAGCTGGGGGTCGCCTGTCGGCTCTTCGGATGGGTACCGCTCGCCACGGGCGCGATCGGCTGGAGCCCTCTGTACGCGATTCTCGGGATCAGCACGCGGCCTCGCCACCGGAGATAGGCCGGTGCAAGCCACCCGACCGGGTAGCTTGCACTCCTACCCGCGCGGGGGGTATTCTCGCCGTCGAATCATGCGAGTCGGCGCCGCGCGACGGGACAAGGGGGGAGTGTGACGGGCGAATCGGGCAGCGCTTCGCCGAGGCCCGAGGCCTCCACCCGCGCCCTGCTGCGGGTCAAGAGGGTCTTCCTCCTTTGCCTCGTCCTCCTGGTGCTGGTGCTCGAGTACTCCTACCAGCTCCTGGCGCCCTACCTGGGACACTGGTCCGGCCGCGTCGTTCTCCACGGGGTCCTGGCGGTGGCCACCCTGTTCCTGTTCGGCGCCTTCTACTCCACCTTCGACCGGTTGCAGGCGCGTCTGGAGCGGCGCAACCGCGAGCTCCTCGCTCTGCACCGAGCCGCGCTCGACATCTATGGCGAGCTCGCCCTGGACGCGGTGCTCGAGAAGGTCGTGGATCAGGCCCGGCAGCTCCTGGAAGCCCGCTACGGCGCCATCGCCGTGATCGACGACGTGGGCAACGTCGATCGCTTCGTCACCTCCGGGATCAGCGACGAGCGGCGCCAGCGTATCGGCGAGCCCCCGCGCGGCAAGGGACTCCTCGGGGTGGGCCTCCACGAGGGGCAGAGCCTGCGCATCCCGCGCATGGGCCAGGATCCTCGCGCGGTGGGCTTCCCGGCTCACCATCCGAAGATGGAGAGCCTGCTCGCCGTCCCGATCGTGTGCTCCGGTCCCTTCCGGGGCAATCTCTACGTCACCGAGAAGGAGACCGGCGCCGAGTTTTCGGCCGAGGACGAACAAACCCTCGTGCGCTTCGCGACAGCCGCCGCCATCGCCGTCGACAACGCCGACCTCCACCAGAGGCTGCGGACCCTGGCGGTCGCCGAGGAGCGGGTCCGCATCGCCCGCGAGATGCACGACGGCATGGCCCAGGTGCTCGCCTACGTGAACACCAAGGCCCAGGCCGTGCAGGAGTTCCTCCGCCGGGGCAAGTCCGACGCCGCGGCCGAGCAGCTCGAACAGCTCGCGGCCGCGGCGCGCGAGGTCTACACCGACGTGCGCGAGGGCATCCTCGCCCTGCGGACGCCCATGAAGCCGGGGGGGTACCGGGAGGCGCTGGAGCAGTTCATCCAGCGCTGGCAGCAGCAGAGCGAGATCGAGGTCGAGCTGGAGATCGACGGCGACCTCGAGTTGCCTCCGACCATCGAGCTCCAGGTCCTGCGCATCATCCAGGAGGGGCTGGCCAACATCCGCAAGCACTCCGGGGCGAATACGGCGACCGTCATCTGTCGGCAGATCGACCAGCGACTGCTGGTCGAGATCGCCGACGACGGCGAAGGATTCGACCCCGAAGCCCGCCAGCGGCGCCAGGTGCCCCGCTTCGGCCTCGCCATCATGCGCGAGCGCGCGGAGAGCATCGGAGGGCGCCTGTCCGTCGACTCGAGCCCGGGTTCCGGCACTCGCGTTAGACTAGAGCTTTCCGGAATTGGCGGTCGTCCCTGACCCGACGCCCCGACCCGACTAGGAGGCCCCGATGCGGATTCTCATCTCCGACGATCACGCCCTTTTTCGCGACAGCCTACGAAGCCTCCTGACGGCGAGGGACTACGAGGTCGTCGGTGAGGCCCAGAACGGCCGGCAGGCGGTCGAGCTCAGCCGCGAGCTCCATCCGGACGTGGTCCTGATGGACCTGTCGATGCCCGAGATGGACGGCCTGGCCGCGACCAAGCTCCTGACGGCCGAGCAACCCGACGTCAAGGTGGTCATCCTGACGGCCTCGGACGACGACGCCAACCTCTTCGAGGCGATCAAGTCCGGCGCCAAGGGTTACCTTCTGAAGGACCTCCAGGCCGATCAGTTCTTCTCCCTGCTCGAGGGCCTGGGGCGAGGCGAGCCCGCGCTCACCCCCACCCTCGCGCGCAAGCTTCTGGAGGAGTTCGCTCAGCCCCGGCGCAAGGCGAAGGAGGCCTACAACCCGGATGCGCTCACGGATCGGGAGCGGGAGGTGCTGGAGTACATGGTCTCGGGCGTAACCTCGAACCGTCGTCTGGCGAAGCACCTCGGAGTGAGCGAGAACACCGTGAAGTTCCACGTGCGAAACATCCTCGACAAGCTCCACCTGCACAACCGAGCGCAGGTGGTCGCCTATGCGCTGCGCACACGTTTGGTGGATTCTCCGCCCGAAGCGGAGTGAAGCTCATCCCAGGGCCTGAAAGGAGGGCCGCCTCATGATGCGGATCCGTCGCATCCTCTACCCCACCGACTTCTCAGCCACCGCCACACAGGCATTGAAGCACGCCCTGTTTCTGGCGGAGCAGTTCGAGGCCGAGCTGCACATGCTGCACGCCATTATTCTTCACGAGAGCGACCCGAGAGATCCGGATCGACACTTCCCGGAGCCGTCCGAGATTCTCAACCAGCTCTTCGAGATCGCCGATTCCGAGCTGGCAGAGATCGTGCGCAAGAACGAGGCCAAGACGTTCAGCCTAGTCGAGGCGAAGGTCAGGGGCTATTCGGCGGGCGAGGTGATTCTGCGGTATACGGATGAGCACGACATCGACCTGGTCGTCATGGGTACCCATGGCCGGCGAGGCCCGGCGCGACTGTTTCTCGGCAGCGTGGCCGAGGAGGTCGTGCGTCATGCCCCCTGTCCCGTGCTCACCTTGCGCGAGGAGAAGGCTCCAAAGGCGATCGAGGCCGTGGAAAAGATCCTCGTCCCCGTGGACTTCTCTCCCTACTCCCAAGAGGCCCTGTCGTACGGTAAGGAAGTGGCCGCCCTCTACGGCGCGGGACTACAGGTTCTGCACACGATCGAAGAGCCGGCTTACCCGTACTTCTACACACCTGGGGGCACCTACTCCCCCGTCGAGCAACTCGAAGCCCTGCGCGAGAAGGCCGAAGAGGCCCTGGACAAGATGCTGTCCGAGACTCCGGGCCCCGAGGTACCCGCCGAGCGATTCGTCGCCACGGGACGACCGGCGAGCGAAATTGCCCGGTTCGCCGAGGAGCGCGGCTCCGACATGGTGGTAATCGCTACCCACGGCCTGACCGGACTGGAGCGCCTGCTGGTGGGCAGCACCGCGGAGCAGGTCGTGCGGCTCGCACACTGCCCGGTGTTTACGGTCAAGAGCTTTGGGAAATCGCTGATCTAAACAGTGCTCGCGACCGCTTGGACGGCTCGCTGTAGGGCCTCCCCGACGTCTTCCGCGACCTCGGCGAGGCCTTCGGCCTGCAAGACCCCCAGGGCGACACCTGGGTTCATGGCTCGCACCACCGTGCGTCCATCTTCGACCGACACCGTCACGTTGCATGGCAACAGCACTCCGACTTCGGGTGCGGTGGCCAAGGCCTTGTAGGCCGACGGCGCATGGCATGCCCCCAGGATGACGTAGGGAGTGCGGTCGACGTCCAGCTTCTTCTTCAGAGTGGCCTGAATGTCGATCTCGGTCAGAACTCCGAAGCCCTCGGAGGCCAAGGCCTCCTTGCATCGCGCCACCGCCTCTTCGTAGCTCAGATCTGTGATGATGGAAAAGGCGATCTGATCCGTGTCCATTCGAATTCCCCCTATCTACAGTCGGTCTCTTTCTAGTCGGTCTCTGTCAGCAAAGCGAGCATGTCCGAAGTGCTGACAATCCCGACGACTTTCCCGTCGCGCACCACCAGTAGACGGTGAAGATGCGAGTCCATCATGCTCTGAGCCA
>CAJQNK010000144.1 GCA_905479655.1 uncultured bacterium
ACAGTCCGCCCGCGATGCATCTCGGCTGCCAGCGTTCCGCCTCCTCGACAATGTCCCTGCATTGCCTGCGTCGGCGCGCCTTGGCCCCCGAGCGCCTCCCGTCCGGCCCTTGTCGCCGGACTTCGGAAACGCTGGTCTAGCAGTGGAACCACTGGAGGCGGCCCCTTCCAGGCCTCGTTTCGGGGGGCGACGGGCGGATCGGGAGGCGGGATGCGAGGGGTCCGGGTCGGAGGCCTGGTCGGGGGTCTGGTCGGGGGCTCCGTGAGCCTTCGCTTCGGGCTATCATCGCGACATGAGAGCCGCCGTCCTGGCCGTTGGCAGCGAACTCCTCGGGGTGGACCGCCTCGACACCAACTCGCTGGCCCTGACCCGATCGCTGAGGGACCATGGTGTCGCGCTGTGCGCCAAGGCGGTGGTCGGGGACGACGGCGAGGAGATCGCCGAGACTCTGCGCCGACTGTGCGATCGGGCCGACCTGGTGCTGATGACGGGTGGCCTGGGCCCGACGACCGACGACCTGACCCGTGAGGCCGTGGCCCGCGCTCTGGGCCGCGAGCTGGTCTTCCGCGACGACATCCTGGCCGGGATCGCGGAGAAGTTCGCCTCCTTCGGGCTGCGCCTCCCGGAGATCAACCGCCGGGAGGCCTTCGTCATCGAAGGGGCGGAGGTCCTCGAGAACACCCGGGGGACCGCACCGGGCCTGCGCGTGGACCACGACTCCGGGAGTGTCTTCCTCTTCCCGGGGGTGCCCAGGGAGCTGGAGGCGATGATCGCTGGCCATCTCGAGCCGTGGCTTCGGGAGCGCTCGGACGGGGCGGGGACGGAGAGCCGGGTCCTCAAGGTGGCCTGCGTGGCCGAGTCGCACCTGGAAGAGCAGCTCGAGCCGGCCTATGCGGAGCTCGGGGCGGAGAACGTGACGGTCCTGGGGTCTCCGGGGGAGATCCGGGTGGTCCTCTCCGCGACCGGCCCGGAGGCCACCCGGCGAGCTCGACTCGAGTCGATGGTCGGGACCGTCCGGGAGATCCTGGGCCCGACGGTGTTCGCGGGCGACGAAGCGACCACCCTGGAGGGGGTCGTCGGTGGGCTCCTGGTGGAGGCCGGGGAGACCGTGGTGACGGCCGAGTCGTGCACCGGCGGGTGGATCGCGCAGCGGATCACGGGAGTGCCGGGCTCGAGCGGCTGGTTCCTCGGCGGCGCCGTCGTCTACTCGAACGACCTGAAGAGCCGGCTGCTCGGAGTGGCGCCCGAGCTCATCGAGAGCCGGGGCGCGGTGAGCGAACCGGTGGCCCGGGCTATGGCCGAGGGCGCCAGGAGGCGTTTGGGCTCCGACTGGGCCGTGGCGACGACCGGGATCGCGGGTCCCGACGGGGGGAGCGACGAGAAGCCCGTGGGCACCGTGCACCTGGCGGTGGCGGGGCCGGGCGGCACCAGCCACCGTCTCCTGCGCCTGCCGCCGGGGCGGGATCGGGTCCGGGCCTTCGCGACCCAGTGGGCGCTGGATCTGCTCCGGCGGCGCCTCGCCGGGATCCGGGCGGAGCTCGTTCGATGAGGTTGTTCGTCGCCTTCGCGGTCCCTGAGGCCCTGCGCGACGAGGTCGCGCGGCGCGCCCGGAGCGTCGCGTCGGAGCTCCCGGCCGCGAACTGGGTTGCAGCCCGGAACCTGCATCTGACCCTGGTCTTCCTGGGCGAGGTGGAGGCGTCGCTGCGAGCGACCCTGGAGACGGCTCTGGAGCGCGTCTTCGACGGGTACGGAGCGCAGGCGATGAACCTGGTCGGGTCGGGGACCTTCCCTGCCGAACGTCCGGGGCGGGTGGCCTGGGTCGGGGTCCGGCACAGGGCCGAGCTGGTGAACCTCCACGCCGACCTGCGGGCCGCGGCGGAGCGCACCCTGGGGAAGCCGCTCGACGATCGACCGCTCAGGACTCACCTGACGGTCGCGAGGTGTCGGCGGCCGTGGGGACGCCTGGCCGCGGAGCGCTTCTCCGAGGTCTTCTCCGGCGCGCTCGGCGAGCCCTTCGTGGCCCGCGAGGGCCTCCTGGTCCGAAGTCGCCTGACCCCGCAGGGTCCCCGGTACACGGTGGAGCGGAGCTTCCCCCTCGCCGAGGTCGGCGCCCAGCGACAGGAGATGCGGGTTTGACTCCCATCGGAATCCTGGGGGCCGGCTCCTGGGGCACGGCCCTGGCGGTCCAGAGCGCCCGGGTGGGGCACGACGTTCGTCTGTGGACCCGCCGGCCCGAGCTGGCCGACGAGCTGACGCGGGAGCGCCGCAACGAGACCTACCTCCCCGGAGTCGATCTTCCGGCCTCGGTGGACGCCACCTCCGATCTGGGAGCCCTGGCGGCGTGCTCGCCGATTCTGGTGGTCGTGCCGTCCCACGGGTTCCGCAAGGTGCTGGCCGGCCTCCTGGACCGTGTTCCGGCCGGCCGGAGCGTCGACGTGATCTCCGCGACCAAGGGGATCGAGCCCGAGAGTCTCGCCCGCATGAGTCAGGTGGCGGAGGAGGAGTGCCGGCGCACCGATCATCCTGGGCGCTTCGCGGTGCTCTCCGGTCCCAGCTTCGCCGTGGAGCTGGCGGCGGGCGCGCCGACGGCGGCGGTGGTGGCCTCGGAGCACGAGTCTCTCGCGAAGGCGGTGCAGGAGGCCCTTTCGGGTCCCAACCTGCGACTCTACTCGTCGGACGACGTGGTGGGCGTCGAGCTCGGCGGCACCGCCAAGAACCCGGTGGCCATCGCGGCCGGGGCCGTGGCGGGGCTGAAGATGGGCCACAACACGCTGGCTGCCCTCATCACTCGCGGCCTGCACGAGATCACCCGTCTGGGCGTGGCGTTCGGCGGGAAGCAGCGGACGTTCTCCGGCCTGGCGGGTCTGGGGGATCTCGTCCTGACCTGCACGGGCGGGCTGTCGCGGAACCGGCGCACCGGGCTTCTCCTCGCTCAGGGGAAGACGTTGGAGGAGATCTCCGGCCAGACCCGCATGGTGGCCGAGGGGATCCGTAACTGCGTGGCCCTCGACCGGCTCTCCTCCAGTCGCGACGTGGAGATGCCCATCAACGAGCAGATGGTCCAGATCCTCTACCACGGCAAGTCGCCGCAGCAGGCGGTGAGCGACCTCATGACCCGGGAGCTCAAGTCCGAAGCGGATCTGTAGTTCGAAGCACCGCTCGCCGGCCGTCCTTTCGGCTTCGTCCGTCCAACCTCTCGATCGAGTCGCCCTGGGAGTCCCATGCACCAGACTGTTCTGATCCTGGATTTCGGTAGCCAGTACACGCAGCTCATCGCCCGGCGCCTGCGCGAGAACCGCGTCTACTGCGAAATCCACCCTCCCGACCTCACGGCGGACGCGATCCGGGAGCTCGACCCGGTCGGGCTCATCCTCTCCGGCGGTCCCCAGAGCGTCTATGACGAAGGCGCGATCCTGCCCGATGCGGGGATCTACGGGCTGGGAGTGCCGGTGCTGGGCATCTGCTACGGAATGCAGGCCATGACCCATCAGCTCGGCGGCGAGGTCGTGGCCTCCGGCAGTCGCGAGTACGGCAGGGCCGAGATCCGGATCGAGGAGGACGGCCACTCGGGCTCCTTGTTCGACGGCCTGGGGGAGAGCGAGGTCGTCTGGATGAGTCACGGCGACCGCGTCGGACGGCCGCCGGGTGGATTCGAGGCCCTCGCCTCGAGCCACGGCGCTCCGATGGTCGCGATGGAGGACGGCGCGAGGGGGCTCTACGCCATCCAGTTCCATCCGGAGGTCTCGCACACCGTCCATGGCGGCGATCTCCTGCGCAACTTCCTCTACGGCATCTGCGGCGCCACGGGTGACTGGCGTATGGCCTCCTTTCTGGAGGAGGCGGTGACGCGGATCCGGCAACAGGCCCCGGAGGGCAGGGTCCTGTGCGCCATCTCGGGGGGCGTGGACTCCTCGGTCGTCGGAGCCCTCCTGGAGCGGGCGGTCGGAGACCGTCTGGTCGCCGTGTTCGTGGACAACGGCGTCCTGCGGAAAGGGGAGCGGGACCAGGTGCTGCACTCCCTGCGCGACGGGCTGGGACTGCCGGTGCGGGTGGTCGACGCCGGAGACCGATTCCTGGCGGCTCTCGCCGGGGTCGAAGAGCCGGAGGAGAAGAGGCGCCGCATCGGGCACGCCTTCATCGAGGTCTTCGAGGAGGTCGCGGCGGAGCTCGAGGGAGTTCGCTACCTGGCGCAAGGGACGCTGTACCCCGACGTGATCGAGTCGGTCTCCGTCCACGGCCCGTCGGCCGTCATCAAGACCCACCACAACGTCGGAGGCCTGCCGGAGCGGCTCGGATTCGAGCTCGTGGAGCCGTTGCGGCAGTTGTTCAAGGACGAGGTCCGGCAGCTCGGGCGGGAGCTGGGGATCCCGGAGGATCTCATCGGCCGGCATCCGTTCCCGGGACCGGGGCTCGGCGTCCGGGTCCTGGGGGAGGTGACGGCGGAACGGGTCGCCATCCTCCAGGAGGCGGACGCGATCTTCCTGGACGAGCTCCGGCAGAGCGGCTGGTACGACAAGGTCTCGCAGGCCCTGGCCGTCCTTCTCCCCGTGAAGAGCGTCGGCGTGATGGGGGACTTCAGGACCTACGAGAACGTCGTGGCGCTGCGCTCGGTGGAGACCCAGGACTTCATGACCGCGGACTGGAGCCCGCTCCCGTACGAGCTGCTCGGCCGGGTGGCGAACCGGATCGTGAACGAGGTCCGCGGGGTGAACCGGGTGGTCTACGACGTGACGTCGAAGCCGCCGGGCACCATCGAGTGGGAGTAGCGGCGGGCCGGACGCTCTTCAGTCGAGCTGCACGGGCGCCAGCTTCTGCGGGTCCTTCTTCAGCAGGGAGGCGAGCTTCTCCGCCATCTGGTCCTCCAGGGGGCCCATCTCGCCGCCCCGACCGGGATCGATCCAGCCCCCGGCGGTCATCCCGTGGCCACCCCCCTTGCCCCGACGACCGATGAGCCGCCGCATGAGGGTGCCCGCGTCGGCGCGGGGGTTGGTGGTGCGGATCGACAGGTAGAGCCGTCCGTCGAAACGGCCGGTCGCGAGGCTCCAGGTCCTGCCCTCCAGGCGGAGCAGGAGGTCCGCGATCTCCGGCACGATGTCGGGCTGCTCCACGGTCCCCAGGTGGCTCACCACGAGGGTGGCCACACTCTGCAGGCGATCCAGGGCGCGGTGCAGGGTCCGGAAGTAGTCGATGGGCAGGGGAGGGCTCTGGATCTTGCCGAGCGCCCGGTTGTCGGCTCGGGGCAACATCCGGTCGTAGAGGTCACGGTCCCTGGGGCAGTACTCCCTGCGGAAGTCCTGGGTCTCGGACCGGATGGCGTAGGCGAGGGCCGTGGCGTCCCGACGGTGGAGCTCCAGGTCGCAGGCCTCGCAGTACTCCCCGACGATGGTGGCGGTCGCTCCGTACTCCGTGCGGATGTCGGCGAAACGAGCCCTTCGGGTCGCGGCGCGCTCCGGGTGGTGGTCGATCACCAGGTCCGGCCGGATCTCGTCGGGAAGGCTGTTGTTGCCGGTCTTCGGCTGCGTGTCCACCAGGGCGAAGTGCTTGTAGTTCCGCCAGACGAGATTGCGGCGATGGCTCATCCGGATGCCGAGCACGCGCACCATCTCGCGGTTCTCGGCGCGGCCCACGATGCCGCCGTAGCCGACGGTGACGCGGCGGCGGAAGCGCTCGCGCAGGAGGTGGGCGAGGAGGGCGGCGGACGCGATGGAGTCGGGGTCCGGGTTGTCGTGGGTCAGGACCAGCCAACGGCCGACACCGGCCTGCCCCTCGACGAGGGCGGTCAGCCTGGCGAGGCGGTCGCGGGTCTTGGAGCGGGACATGGGTTGCGAATGATAGCGAGCCGCGGCCTCGACGGCCTCGCCACTCCTGGAGGCGAGGCCTCGCGTGGTACTCTCCGCCCCCATGATCCGCGAGCTTTTCCACCTCGGCCCCCTCTCGATCTCGCCCTTCGGGGTGCTCATGGCCCTGGCGTTCCTGGCCTGCTACTTCCAACTGCGTCAGGGCTTTCGCAGGTACGGCATCGGGGACGAGGAGGACGCCAGCGCGATCACCTTGGCGGCCGGCATCGGCGGCATCCTGGGGGCCAAGGTCTACTTCGCGATCCTCTACGGCGACTGGCGTCTGCTCCTCGAGCGCTACGGGCTGGTCTGGTATGGGGGCTTCATCGTCGGCACCCTCGCGGTTCTCTGGGTGATCCGTCGCCGGCGACTCCCGATCCCCCGCACGGCGGACGTGGTGGCGGCCACGGTGGCGCTCGGCTACGGCATCGGTCGCGTGGGCTGCTTCCTGGTCGGAGACGACTACGGGCGGCCCACCGATCTGCCCTGGGGTGTCGCCTTCGCCCAGGGGCTTCCCGAGTCGACCGCGGGGAACCTCCGCGGGGAGTTCGGTGTGGAGGTTCCGGCGGAGATCCCCGACGCCCAGCTCCTCGCCGTTCACCCGACCCAGCTGTACGAGACGGTCGCCGCGCTCCTGATCTGGCTACTGGGTCTCCGCCTGCTGCGGAGCCGTGGACGACCGGGGAGCACGGCCCTGGTCGTGTTCGCGCTGCTGGCGGTGGAGCGCTTCAGCGTGGAGTTCCTGAGGGCGAAGGACGATCGGCTCCTGGGTCTGTTCACGGTGGCGCAGGCGATCAGCCTCTTGGTGCTCGTGGTGCTCGGCTGGGTCGCGGCCTCCCGGCGTCCTCGGGAGAGCGCGGCTTGAGCCCCCTCGTGCCCACCCACCCCGTGCCGCCCCGGGTGTTGACCATCGCCGGCTCGGACTCCGGCGGGGGCGCGGGGATCCAGGCCGATCTCAAGACCTTCGCGGCGCACAAGGTGTTCGGGATGAGCGCCATTTCGGCCATCACGGCGCAGAACACGGTCGAGGTGCGGTCGGTCCACGAGGTGCCGGAAGAGGTCGTGGCGGACCAGATCGACGCCGTGTTCGAGGACCTGGGCGTGGACGCGGTCAAGATCGGCATGCTGTCCAGTGCCGGGATCATCGGCGTCGTGGCGGACCGTCTGCGACACCACCGGCCCGCCTGGGTCGTCCTCGACCCCGTGATGGTGGCGAAGAGCGGGGACGCCCTGCTGCGCGAGGACGCCGTCCAGGCCCTGATCGACGAGCTTCTTCCCCTCGCGACGGTCGTGACTCCGAATCTCCCGGAGGCGGCGAGACTCCTGGGGCGGAACGGGTCCCTGGCAGAGGAGGAGCGGGAGAGCTCGGCTCAGCGGCTCGCCGAGGCCGGTCCCGCCGTCCTGCTGAAGGGCGGCCACGGGGAGGGTGACGTGGTCGAGGATCTGCTGGTCGTCGACGGCGATGTCCTCCGCTTCCGGCACCCGCGGGTCCACACCCGCTCGACCCACGGGACCGGCTGCACCCTGTCGTCCGCCGTGGCCGCGCGGGTGGCTGGCGGGGCGTCGCTGCGCGACGCCGTGGCGGGGGCCATCGACTATCTCCAGGGTGCGCTCCGGGCCGCCTATCCGCTGGGCTCGGGGCAGGGTCCGGTAAACCACCTGTGGAACCTGAAGGTTCGCGCCGGCGACGCCTAGGAGCCTGCGCGGCACGCCTCTTGCGTAGACTCTTCCGGGGCGATGTGTCCCCGAGAACCCCGGCTTCGCGCGGGTCCGCAACCTCCGGGCGGACCCGCGAAGCCCCGTTCGCAACACCGAAGAGAATCTGGAGTCGAGATCATGTCGAGAATCCCCACCGTCCGTCCGCAGCTCGCGGTCGCCCTTCTCGTGGCCCTGACCCTCGGGGCCTCCGCCCCCCCGGCCGCCGCCCAGGCGCCGGGTGACGCCAGCCCTTTGCCCGGGGTCTTCGGCGAGATCGTGGAGGTCCGGGTGATCAACATCGAGGTGGTGGTCACGGACGCCGACGGGGTTCGCGTCACCGACCTCGGCCCCGAGGACTTCCGTCTCCTGGTGGACGGCGAAGAGGTGTCGGTCGACTACTTCACCGAGATTCGTGGCGGCACCGCGATCGAAGGGGGAGCGGCGGAGACGGTGCCCAGCGTGTTGCCGGGCGAGCCCGTGGGGACGAGCTACCTCGTGTTCGTGGACAACTTCTTCTCCGTCGCCCGGGACCGGGACCGGGTCCTGCGCAAGTTGGAGGAGGATCTTCCGCTTCTCGGCCGCAACGACCGCATGGCGATCGTCGCCTACGACGGGCGCGACCTCGAGATGGTGACCAGTTGGAGCGACTCGCCGGAGGCGCTGTCTCGCGCGATCGACGAGGCGACGGAGATGGAGACCTTCGGTCTGCAACGTCTCGTGGAGCAGCGGCGGTACAACTTCAACGCCATCCTGGAGTTCGCCGACGTGCTCGGCAACGGCGGCGTCGACTTCTCCAGGGCCCCGGCCCTCGCCGACTACCTGGACCCCGAGGAGCGTTTCTACGCGGGCCAGCTCGCCGACCAGGTCCAGCGATCGGTCGCCGCGGCGACCGCGACCCTGCGGAGCTTCGCGTCGCCGCCGGGGCGCAAGGTGATGCTCCTGCTCTCCGGCGGCTGGCCCTTCCTGCCGGCGGAGTTCGTCGTGGCGGACTACTCGCGGCCGATCTTCCTGGAGCCCGGGATCTCGAGCGGTGACGACCTCTTCCGGACGCTCGTCGACAACGCGAACCTCGTGGGCTACACCCTGTACCCGGTCGACGTGCCGGGGTTCCAGGCCGAGACGGTCGATGCGGCGCAGTTTCGACCGCCACCGAGGAGCGCCCCCGGGCTCGGCTTCTCGGACGGTTTCCTGCGCGAGCGCGAGAACCACGCGTCGCTCGAGTTCCTGGCCTCGGCCACCGGCGGCGAGGCGATGATCAACTCCCTCCGTGACGAGGCGTTCCAGCGGACGGTGGAGGATACGCGGTCGTACTACTGGCTCGGCTTCACGCCCCAGCGGGCGGGCGACGATCAGAGCCACCAGATCGTGGTGGAGACGGTGGACCCGGCCCTGAAGGTGCGCTCGCGCGGGAGCTTCCTCGACTCCTCCCGGCAGCGCGAGGTGACGATGCAGGTCGAGAGCGCGCTGCTCTTCGGGAACCCGCCCTCGAACGAGCCCCTGGTCCTCACGATCGGACGCCCCGAGAAGGCGGGCTGGGGCAAGATGGAGCTGCCGATCGCGGTCGGGATCCCGGCGGACGCGGTCACCTTCCTGCCGGCGGGGGAGTCGGGGTTCGTCTCCCAGCTCGAGCTGCGGGTGGCGGTGATCGACGAGGCGGGTCGCCAGGCGGACGTACCGGTGATCCCGCTGTCCCTCGAGGTCGCCGAGGTGCCGCCCGCCGGCACGCTGATGCGCTACGAGACCTCGCTCAAGATGAGGCGGGAGGACCACCGGGTGGTCGTGGCGATCTACGACGCGGCGAGTGGTAGGATCCTCTCGGGCTCGGCTGAGGTATCCCCCTGAGCCATCATGAAAACGGTCGCGCTTCGGCGACCACCTTCCGCACGCTCCGCACCCCGCAGACGAGGAGAGTTCCATGACGCGCAGACTCGGATGGGCCCTGGCGCTGGCCGCCCTGACCGCGGCCGCACCCACGGTCGCCCAGGAGGGTGGAGGGCAGGCGACGCCCGATGCGTTCGTGGAGAGCGTCGAGGTCAACGTCGTCAACGTCGAGGTCTTCGTCACCGACAAGAAGGGAAACCGGGTGATGGGTCTCAAGAGGGAAGACTTCGAGATCTTCGAGGACAAGAAGCCCGTCGCGATCACCAACTTCTTCACGGTCGAGAACGGGAACGTCCTGACACCGATCCCGAGCGCGGAGGTCGAGGAGGAGGAGGAGCCCCAGGAGGTCGCCCCCGGCGTCCCGGCGCTGCCGGACCGCCGTGCCAAGAAGGTGACCCGTCCCATCCCGGATGAGCAGAAGCTCCACCTCGTCGTCTACATCGACAACTTCAACATCAAGCCGTTCAACCGGAACCGCGTGTTCCGCCGGCTGCGGGAGTTCCTGCGCGAGAACGTCCGCTCCGACGACAAGGTCATGTTGGTCTCCTACGACCGCTCTCTCCATGTCCGAGAGCCCTTCACCTCCGACCCCGAGAAGATCAACCGAGCGCTGTTCGACCTGGAGACGGTCTCGGGTTGGGGCGTGCACCGCGAGAACACGCGCGACGACATCGTGGAGAAGCTGGACGAGGCCTCCCAGGACTACGAGGTCTCCATGGATCTCCGGGCCTACGCCGAGGAGATGTTCAACGACCTGACGTTCACCATCGGCGCCCTCGAGGAGTTCCAGGGGTGGCTGGCGGGCCTGCCGGGGCGCAAGGCGGTCCTGTACGTGAGCGACGGACTGCCCATGATCCCCGCCCAGGAGCTCTTCTACGCGGCCCAGAAGAAGTTCTCGGGGTACTCCTCCCTGGCCGAGATCTCCAACTTCGACGCCTCCCGGCGCTTCGAGCAACTGGCCGCCAAGGCGAACACCAACCGGGTCACCTTCTACACCATCGACGCGGCGGGCCTGCGAACCTACTCGTCGTCGTCGGTCGAGAGCTTCGGCGCGAAGACCCCCGGGCTGAGTACCTTCCTGGACAGCACGCACTTCTCGAATCTCCAGTCGCCGCTCCTCTTCCTCGCGGAGGAAACGGGCGGCCAGGCGATCATCAACACCAACGACGTCAAGGACGGCCTCGCGAAGATCGCGGGAGACCTGGAGACGTACTACTCCCTGGGCTATTCGCCCGCGACTCTCGGCGACGGTCGCTACCACAAGATCGACGTCCAGGTGAAGCAGAAGGGTCTCGTCGTGCGGCACCGTGACGGCTACCGGTCCAAGACCCTGGACGACCGGATGCAGGACGGCACCCTGTCGGCTCTGCGCTTCGGCTACGAGAACAACCCGCTGGGGGTGAAGGTCGAGTTCGGTCAACCGGCGCCCCAGGAGGAGGGCCGGCACTGGGTGGTGCCGATCCTGGTGGACATTCCGTTGGACCAGGTGGTCCTCCTGCCCACCGCGGAGTATCACGAGGCTCGTCTCCGGCTCTACGTGTCGGCTCTGGACGAGCGGGGCGAGGAGTCGCCCATCGCCCAGATGCCGATCCCGATCCGAGTTCCCGACGACCGTCTCGAGGAGGCCAAGGGGACGATCTTCCGTTACGAGCTGACGCTCGTCATGCGCGGCGGCCCGCACCAGGTCGCCGTCGGGTTGAGAGACGAGATCGGGTCGGAGGTCTCGTTCCTCCGGGAACGCGTCTTCGTGGGGGGCTGAGCGATGGCGAGAAGCTGGTCCGAGAGTCTCCGGTCGATGGGTGGCGCGCTCCTCGAGGTGTTGAGAGCCGAGGCGGCGGTTCTCGGGGAGGATCTGGGCCGGACGGGCCGCGAGCTCCTCAAGGTTGCCCTGCTGGCCTGCGTCGCCCTCGCCGTCCTCTTCTGGACCGTCGGAGCGGCCACCCTGGCGCTGGTCGAACTTCTGGCGCTGTGGCTGCCGCGGTGGGGGGCCACCCTCGCCGTCGTGGGCCTGTTCGTGGCGGCCATCGCGCTCCTCGGCCTCCTGGCGTGGCTTCGACTCCGGCGCCTCGAGATTCCCACCGAGACCCTTCGCCGCCGCGTGGACGAGCACCTGGACTGGTGGCAACTGAACGTGCTGCATCCGGAGGAGCCGGGAGGCCCGGCCGGCGGAGCCGTGGAGAGCGGGCCGCCCCCTCCGGAAGAGACGGGGAGGACGCCGTGACGGATACGAGACGGGAGAGCCCGGCGCGAGAGCGCCTGGAGGCCAGCCGACGGTCCTTCGAGGAGAGCTTCTCGACGGTCACGGGGTCGATCCGCAGCGAGGTCGGATTCGCTCCGCGCGGACGCGGGTTCGTTCTCCTCCTGGTCGTCGGCGCGGCGGGGTTCGCCGCGGCCCTGGCGCTGAGGTCGCGTCTCAGCCGTCCAGCTCTCGACGGCTAGTGTCCTCCTAGGACGTTCTCACCGGGTGTCGCTGCGCGGGTGCGCTCCTAGCCGCTTCGCGGGCGCTTGAAGACCATGGCGATGTTGTCGGATGCTCCGCTCTTGAAGTTCACGGAGGTGATGCCGACCAACTCCCACCCCTGCTTCCCGAGGGCGTCCAGCTCGGTCACGGCGTTGGGATCGAGGCGGTAGTTCTCGCTGCGGATGTTGATGATCTTGTACTCCCACTCGGTCATCGCACTCTCCTTCCCCTGACGGCCCTGCCGAGCCGAGCCCCGCGGCAGCGCCGAACTCGCCGGGAGCCGGCGCAACGGACCGCGGCCCATCCCGCGACAGCGCCCGCGGGGTCGCGGGCGCAGACCCGATTGGCTTCAAGGCATCCTACTCCGTGGCGCGGCCCGAGGGCAATCCGGCGTGCCTGGAGGGCGACGCGGCCGACGCGTCGCGGCGGTCGGATAGGATCGTCGGGTGCAGGTTTCCCGGGCGGTCGTCATCTTCACCAAGCCGGCTCGGCCGGGCCGAGTCAAGACCCGACTCGTCGGCGAGCTCACCGCCGAGGAGGCGGCCCAACTGCATCGCGCCTTCCTGGAGGACGTCCGATCGAGCCTGACGAACGGCCCCTGGACGCTCGCTCTGGCCTGGGCGCTGGAGGCTGGGGAGGAGGCGCCGGAGGGTTGGGGCGAGGGTTTCCCCCAGGAGGGGGCGGACCTGGGCGAGCGCCTGTTCGGGGGCCTCGCTCGGCTGGCTGCCACCCACGAGAGCGTCGCCGCCGTGGGTAGCGACCATCCTGAGCTGGGCGCGGGACGCGTGGAAGAGGCCTTCCGCGCCCTGGAGGCGGGAGCGGACCTGGTGCTCGGCCCCGCCCGTGACGGTGGTTACTACCTGGTCGCGGCACGGCGGGAGCGCCTCGAGCGGCGGGTCTTCGAAGGCATCGACTGGAGCACGGCGGAGGTGCTCCGGCAGACACGGGAGAAGGCCGCATCCCTGGGTCTGGACACCGTGCTTCTGGAGCGGGGCGACGATGTCGACACGGCGGACGACCTCCGAGCGCTGTGCCGACGGCTGGAGGGCCGTCCCGGCGGCTGTCCCGCCACCCGCGGGCTCCTGGCCTCCTGGGGACGGATCGGCGGGGGCCGGGGATAGGATGGGAAGGGAGAGATGGGTGGTCGACGAGGCGGCCATGGAGGCCCTGGGGGCCGAGCTGGCGCAACGCCTCGAACCGGACGGGACGCTACTCTTGTACGGAGACCTCGGGGCGGGCAAGACCGTCCTGGTTCGAGGACTGGCCGCCGCCCTCGGAGTCCCCGGTCGGGAGGTGCAGTCGCCGACCTTCACGATCGTCCGGGAGCACGAGGCGGCGGGAACGCGGCTGATTCATGTGGATCTCTACCGCCTCAACGAGAGGGAGGTGGAGGCGATGGGGCTGGAGGAGACCCTGGCGGGTGGCGGTGTCAAGGCGGTGGAGTGGGCGGAGCGCCTCCCGTTCCCGGTGGCGGCCGGTTCGATCCGGATCCGGATCGAGCGTCTGGCCGACGGCCGCCGGCGGGTCGTCGAGGACACCCCGTTGGACGATGTCTGAAACTCAGGCCCCGGCATGCGCCGCGGGCACGTGACGCACGAGAGGAGAGGCTGGCAGATGAAGATCCGAAGAGTAGGTGTTCTGGGATGCGGGCTCATGGGCGCGGGGATCGCGGAGGTGTGCGCCAAGGCGGGCTTCACGACGGTGGTGAGGGAGGTCAGCGACGAGCTCCTCGAGAAGGGAATGGGACGGATCGAACGGTCCATGAACAAGGCCGTGGAGAAGGGGAAGCTCGACCCGGCGGCGCGCGAGGAGGCCCTGGGCAACCTGTCGGGGACCGTCGACCTGCCGGGTCTGGCGGACTGTGACCTCGTGATCGAGGCCATTGTCGAGAACGCCGATCTCAAGGTGGAGACGTTCCAGGCGCTCTCGGCCGTGGTCAAGAAGGAGGCCTGGTTCGCGTCCAACACCTCGTCGCTCACGATCACGCAGCTCGCGGCGGGCAGCGGAAGGCCGGATCGCTTCGCCGGCCTCCACTTCTTCAACCCGGTTCCGGTGATGAAGCTCGTCGAGGTGGTCAGGACGCTGATGACCGACGACTCGGTCATCGAGGGACTCCACGGCTTCGTCCGCGACCTCGGCAAGGAGCCCGTGGCCGCTTCCGACAACTCGGGCTTCATCGTCAATCGGCTGCTGGTTCCCTACCTCCTGGACGCGGTCCGCGCGCTGGAGGAGGGGGTCGGATCGGTCGAGGACATCGACAAGGCGATGCAACTCGGGTGCGGCTACCCGATGGGCCCCCTCACGCTCCTCGACTTCGTGGGCCTCGACACGACCTACTACATCGCCAACATCATGTTCGACGAGTATCGGGAAAGGCGCTTCGCGCCGCCGCCGCTGCTGAAGCGGATGGTCCTCGCGGGCCACTTCGGCCGCAAGAGCGGCAAGGGCTTCTACGACTACGCGAGAAAGAAGTGAGGGCCCCGCGTGGGCGGCCGCGCGGGTGTCGGCGTGTGCGGCTGCGGGAGCGGGCGGCGGACTGCTAGGAGCCCGTGGTGGAAGCCGGGCGCGAGCGAGAGCGCGCAATCTTCTTCGGAATCAAGGCGGGAATCCGCACTCGATTCGGTGAATCGGGGAGGATTCCCAACGAAGAGTCCGGAGAAGAGGGCCGCTCGTAGCGTGTCTCGC
>CAJQNK010000145.1 GCA_905479655.1 uncultured bacterium
CGTCGATCGAGGCGAACGGCTCGGGCAGCTCCTTGAGGCGGTCGGCCACGGAGGCCGCGTCGGAGACGTCGAGGCGAAACGGCAACGCCTCGGCTCCCGCCCGCTCCAGCTCCTCGGCCAGACCGGCGAGCTTCTCCTCGCCACGCGCCGCCAGGACGACGCGAGCGCCACGGCCCGCGAGGCGTCGCGCCACGGCCTCCCCGATCCCCTGCGATGCCCCGGTGACCAGGGCGCATCGGCCATCCAGTCGAAACATGCCTCCCCCTTCCATTCCGCTCTCAGCTCTTCCCCTGCAGCAACGCCTCGAGATCGGCACGCCGCTCGGGCGTGTCGGTCGAGACGGTCCGCAGACCCGGAGTGATCCGCCGCGCCAGGCCACAGAGTACCTTCCCGGGGCCGACCTCGACGAGGGCTTCCGCCCCCAGGTCCTCCACCAGGACACGCACCGACTCGACCCAGCGCACCGGGCCGTCGACCTGCCTCTCGAGGGCCTCCCGGGCCTCGGCGCCGGCCTGGACCGCGACGCCGTCGACGTTCACGACGACCGGCACGGCGGGGTCGGCGAACGACGTGGCGCGCAGCGTCGGCGCCAGACCGGCCCGGGCCGGCGCCATCAACGGCGAATGGAAGGGCGCCGAGACCGGCAGCCGCAAGGCTCGGCGCGCGCCCTTCCGGGTGAGGGACTCCACGGCCCGGTCGACCGCCCGGGCGTGGCCCGCGATCACGATCTGCTCCGGGGCGTTGAAGTTCGCCACCGCGCACACCCCGTCCCCCGGCAGGTCGGCCACGACCTCGGAGACCGTGGCGGCGTCCAGCCCCAGGATGGCCGCCATGGCGCCCTCCCCCACCGGCACCGCCTCCTGCATCCGTCGCCCACGCTCCCGCACGACCCGCAGGGCATCGGCGAAGCCGAGCGATCCCGCCGCCACGAGGGCGGAGTACTCGCCGAGGCTGTGCCCGGCGACCGCCACCGGCTCCATCCCCAGGTCGGCCAGGGCCCGGAGCGTCGCGACGGAGGTCGCCAACAGGGCCGGCTGGGTGTTCTCCGTGAGCTGGAGATCCTCTTCGGGCCCCTCCTGGATGAGCTCGGTGAGGGCCATGCCCAGGGCCTCGTCCGCCTCCTCGAACGCCCTCCGCGCCGCCGGCGAGACCGCGGCCCAGGCCTGCCCCATGCCCAGGGACTGGGAGCCCTGGCCGGGGAACATCAACGCGACTCTCGGTGCGCCCATCCCGGTCACCACCGCACCAGGCAGGCGCCCCAGGTCAGGCCGGCTCCGAAGGCCGAGCACAGGACGAGGTCCCCCTCGTGGATCTTGCCGGCGCGGTTCAGCTCGTCCAGGCAGATCGGGATCGAGGCGGCCGACGTGTTGCCGAACCGATCGATATTGACGTAGATGCGGTCCTCGGGGATGTCGAGGCGCTGCCCCACGGCGTCGATGATGCGCCGGTTGGCCTGGTGCGGAATGAACCACGCGACCTCGTCGTGGGCGACGCCGGCACGCCGCAGGGTCTCGTTGCTGACCTCGGCCAGGGACCGGACGGCGATCTTGAACGTCTCGTGGCCCCGCATCTTGATGAACGGCAGGTTGCTCTCGTACATCTCCTTCGACGGCGGGTGGAGGCTGCCTCCACCCGGCCGGAAGATCAGCTCCCCGAGCGACCCGTCGCTGTGCAGAGCCACGTCGAGCAGGCCCCGGTCCTCCTCCTCGGTCCCCTGCAATACCACCGCTCCCGCGCCGTCCCCGAACAGCACGCAGGTCGACCGGTCGTTCCAGTCCAGGTACTTCGAGAGCACCTCGCCCCCGATGACCAGGGCGGTCTTCGCGGCCCCAGACTCGATGAACTGGCGGGCGATACCCAGGGCGTAGAGGAACCCCGTGCAGGCCGCCGAGATGTCGAAGGCCGCCGCGGAGTCGGCGCCGATCCGGTCCTGGATCATGGTCGCGGTCGCCGGGAACGGCATGTCGGGACAGACCGTGGCGCAGATCACGAGATCGACCTCGTGTCCCTTGACCCCGGCCATCTCGAGCGCGCGCCGTGCGGCCGGCACGGCGAAGTCCGAGAGGCTCTCGTGCGGAGCGGCGACACGCCGCTCGCGGATGCCGGTCCGGGTGGTGATCCACTCGTCCGACGTATCGACGATCTTCTCGAGATCGAGGTTGGTGAGCACCCTGTCGGGCACCCCCATCCCGGTCCCGACGATTCGGGCTCTTGTCATGTCTTGATCTCCTCCGAGTCGGGATGACCGAGCAGCCGCTCCTCCTGCATGTGCAGCTCGGCGATCTTGTCCCGGATCTTGTGATGGAGGTCTGCGGCACAGAACTCCACGGCGCGTCGAATCGAGCTCGCCACGGCCTTGGCATTGGCCCGGCCGTGGGCGATGAAACAACCTCCCTGGATTCCCAGGAGCGGCGCGGCGCCGTACTCCGCGTAGTCGATCCGGCGCTGGAAAGCGCCGAACGCCGGTCGGGCCAGCCGCGCCGCGAAACGGCTGCGCAGCGTGCGTTGCATCTCCTCGCGCAGTAGCCCCGCGAGCATCTCTCCCAGGGCCTCCGCGCCCTTGATGACGACGTTGCCCACGAAGCCGTCGCACACCACCACGTCGACATTGCCACCGAAGAC
The DNA here is from genome assembly GCA_905479655.1 of uncultured bacterium. GTDB lineage: Bacteria > Acidobacteriota > Thermoanaerobaculia > Multivoradales > JAHEKO01 > CAJQNK01. Next base: position 2,623 of record CAJQNK010000145.1, read on the forward strand.
ATCCCCGCCCTCGACGTTGCCGACAAAGTTCAGTCCGGTGGTCTTGAGCACCTTGAAGACCTCGCGGGTCAGGTCCGTCCCCTTGATCTCCTCCTCGCCGATGGACAGGAGGCCGACCCTGGGATCCTCCTTGTGGAGCACCTCCTGGGCGTAGAAGTGTCCCATGACGGCGAATTGGCGCAGATGGTGGGGCTTGGAGTCGACGTTGGCCCCCACGTCCAGCAGGACGGAGCGACCGCGCGCCGTGGGCAGGACGGTCGCCAGCGCCGGTCGATCGACCCCGGGCACCGTCCCCACGACCATCTTGGCGGTGATCATCGCGGCGCCGGTGTTGCCGGCGCTCACCAGAGCCTGCGCCCTCCCCTCCCGGACGAGCTCGGCGCACACGCGGATCGACGACCGGGGCTTCCGGCGGATCGGAGTGATCGCCGGCTCGTCCATGTCGACGACCTCCTCCGCCGGAACGATCTCGATCCGCTCGCGATCGCCCCCGAGACGCTCGAGCTCCTCGCGGATCCGGGGCACGTGCCCGACCAGGAGGATGGACGTGCCGGCCGCGGCCGCCTGGTAGGCGCCCCCCACGGCCGCGGGTGGGCCGTTGTCGCCCCCCATGGCATCCACGGCGATCTTCACCCGGCCCCTCCGTGATCGCGTCGGAGCGTGGGGGAAGACCCGACCCGGAGCCCGAGCCACGCCTCCGGAGTCGCCATCAGGCGACTCCGCGCCCCGCCCTCGCGAGAAGCCGTCGACATCGACTCAGCCGCCGAATCTCGTGAGTCGGACGCATCCATGAGGGGGAGCGCAGCGGAAGACCGCGGGAACTCCCGGTGGGGGCGCTTGGACCCCGGGCGACGGAGCCCCCGACGGAAGCGGAAAGCTGGCCTGACTTCTCACCACAGGTCGGGGCCGGCAGTCGGTGAGAAGCCAGGCTAGCAGCCCGTCGTGGAAGTCGGGCACGAGGGAGACCGCGCGATCAGACCGCCTCGTCCTTGTCGATCACCTGCCGACCGCGGTAGGTGCCGCAGTGGCGACAAGCCCGGTGCGGGATCTTGGGCTCGCCACACTCGGGGCACAGGGATGCGGGCGGAGTCGGCAGGGCGTCGTGGGTGCGGCGCCTGTCGCGTCGCGCCTTGGAATGACGTCGCTTGGGATTGGGCATGATCGAAAGTCCTCTAGGTCGTGTCGCACCGCTCTGCGAGCCCGGCGGGCCCTCGTGGCTGACAACGGTGCGGTCCTGTCATTCTTCGTTTCGCAGGTCGCCCCGCAACGCGGCGAGAGCCGCCCATCGCGGGTCCGACCGCTGCTCGGTGCAGCCACACGTCTCGTGATTGCGGTTCTTGCCACACACCGGACACAGCCCCTGGCAGTCCTCCCTGCACAGGAGACGCATCGGCACGTTCAGCTGCAGCTGCTCCCGCAGAATCGGCTCCGTATCCAGCTCCTCGCCCGGCAAGACCAGCGTGTTGAGATCGTCTCCTCGAAGCTCGTACTCGCCGGCGGTCGGCTGCGACCGCTCCACGACCACGATCAGCCCCACCTCCCCGTCCACCGGCTCCGTCGTCGGCTCCATGCACCTCGGACAAGCCACGGTCTGCTCGTAGTCGAAACGACCGCGAAGCACGAAACCTCCGGTCGTCGGCTCGACACTGCCGCGCCAATGAACCGGCCCCACCTCGAGGAGCTCGGGGCAACCGAGCGTAGCCGCGTCGACCGCCGCCGTCTCCTCCCAGTGAAAGGGCTCTTCGAGAACCTTGTTCAGGTCGATCTTCATGAGCCCTCCGGGCTGACAGACTAGCGTACGGGATGAAGGCGAGGGGTGTCAACGCGCAGGGCTTCTGCTAGACTTCCGCGGTCCGGTCGGCGCCCTGCCGTCCGGGCATTCTGCCATGGGCCGTCCGGGCCTTCCGCACGGGGCGGCCCCGCCCGATCGGTTCCGTCCCGTCGCCCCTTTCGCCGACAGCCTCGCCGTGAGAGGTCCGCTGCCGTCGACTTCCCCGCTGCCGTCGACTTCCCCGTTGTCGTCGACTTCGCCGTTGCCCTCAACTTCCCCGTGAGAGCCGCTCGATGATCTCCAAGCTCCTCGCCCTAGGGCTCACCGTCGCGACGGCCGTCATCGCCTTCCGGGTCGAGCGCGGCACTCCCGCCAGCCTCGTCCTGGGCGACGAGCGCCTCTTCCTGCGCGGACGCTGGGAGATCGTGCTCGTCGGCGCGTTGCTCGTCGCTCTGTCCCTGCTGGCCGGCCGGCTGCGCAGGAGTCCGCGGGTCGCGGCGCTGGCGTTGGCCCCTCTCGCGGCCCTGACGATCTGGCTCGCAGCCCCGGTGGCCTTCCAGCCGCAGCCGGCGCAGGAGCCCTACCGGTCGACCGAGCAACTGGGCGGGCAGGATCGCCAGACGCTCGTGGTGGGCGTCGACGCCCTGTCCTGGAATCGCCTGATCCCGCTGGTCGAGGCCGGGAGCCTGCCCAACATCGAGCGTCTCATGCGGGAGGGCTCCTGGGGCGTGCTCCATTCCCACCGCTCGTACCGGCCGTCGGTCGGCCAGGAGGGGTACTGGTCTCCCGTGGTCTGGACCACCATCGCCACGGGCACGACCGTCGACCGGCACGGGATCGACGACTTCGCGGTGCGCGGGCAGGCCGGCAAGAGTCGCATGGCGGCCACCTGGCACCGTCGGGTGCCCGCGTTCTGGAACGTCTTCAGCGCCTTCCACCAACCGGTGGGGGTCGTCGGCTGGTGGGCGAGCTGGCCCGCGGAGCAGGTGGAGGGCGTCATGGTCTCGAGCTCGATGGGGCTGCGCGGCCATCGCGGGATCCGACGCATCGAGCTGGACAACGCCGCCTGGCTCCGGAAGCGCCGCAAGTTGACCTACCCCGAAGCGTTCAAGCACGTCGTGGCGAACGAGGTGGGCTTGCCCACGGGGATCGAGGAGTGGGCGAACGAGACGATCTACCCCTTCTCCAGGGACCCCGTGCTGGATAGCGACGAGGTCGAGACGATCCTCTCCGTCCTGTGGCAAGACCGGCTCTACCTCGACACCGCGCTGTACCTGCTCCGCAACCGGAAGCTGAGCGTCTACACGACCTACTTCGAGGGGGTCGACGTCGTCAGCCACCGTTTCTGGCAGTACATGGCCCAACCCGAGCTGTTCGAGGGCAACACCAAGCTCCCCGTGCCTCGCGACCTCGAGCGGGCCAGCCAGGTCGTCGACCGCTACTACGCCGTCATCGACGGGTATCTGGGCCAGCTTCTCGAGGCCGCGGGCGACGACATGACGGTGATCGTCGTCTCGGATCACGGCTTCCGGAGCGACCCCGAGCATCTGCGGTTGGCCGACCACTCCCCGTACGGAGCCATCCTGATGCGTGGTGACGGCATTCGCCGTGACCACGACCTCAACCTCTCGCTCCCCGCGAGCCTCGGCGAGATGCGGGACGGGGCCGTCTCGGTTCTCGACGTCTTCCCGACACTCCTCTACCTCCACGGGCTGCCCGTCTCGGAGGAGCTCGACGGCAAGGTCCTCACCCGGGCCCTCGGGCCCTCGGTGCTACGCGACCGGCCCCTGTTGAGGATCCCGACCTACGGCGATTTCGAGTCGTCACGCGAGATCGAGGTCGAGGCCGGTGACGAGGAGGAGTACATCGAGAGGATGAAGGCGCTGGGGTACATCGGTTGACCCCGCGGGCCGACACCGTGAACCCTGGTCAGGAGGCCCCCCTCACTCTCCGCAAGCGTCTGGGCAAGATGCGCCGCGCCGGGATCCGGGCCCGGCAGCGATCGTTCGACTCCGTCCGCAGGTTCGTGCGACTGGACCGGATCCTGCTGCGGCTGCTCTCTCCCAGGAGGGCCCTGCGCACTGCCCGCTGGCTCGCGCGCCTCGTCGCCGCGTCGGCCGAGCGGCGGCGCGAAGCCCGGCTGACGGTGGCGGTGGATGTCGCGGCCCTCTGGGAGCCGCTCACCGGCATCGGCTGGTACCTCTACCAACTCCTGGAGCACCTGAAGGAACGCCCCGATCTCCGGCTGCGGCTCTACGGCCCCACCGTCGTGCCGCACGACGACCTGCCCGCCCCCGCCATCGAGCTGCCGGCCGGTCCGGCGTTGGAGCTGGTGACCCTCGAGGTCCCCGACGACCTCTCGCTCCCGCCCTCGATCCTGGTTCCGATCCTGCGGCAGCTCGCGCCGCTGCTCATCGCGGCGGACGGCAACCGGGTGGTGTTCGCCCCCAACTACTACCCGCCCTCGAGCTTCGGGTTGTGCCGCGGAGCCCTGGTGGCGACGATCCTCGACATCGGCTTCCTGCAGGTCCCCTGGACCCTGCGCGAAGAGACCCTGAGCCTCTTTCGGCGGCACCTGGCTTCCACCCTCTTCCGGGCCGACCGGCTGCTGACGATCAGCCACGCCGTGGAGCGGGAGATGGCCGTGGCAGGCCTCGCTCACCCCGAGCGGATCCGCGCCATCCACCTCGGCCCCGGCCAGCTCTCCGATGTCGAGCCGGCCGCTCCCCCGGCAGACCTCCGCCGTCCCCTGGCCCTCTTCGTGAGCACGATCGAGCCGCGGAAGAACCTCGAGACCGTGCTGGAGGCCTGGCGTCTCTTGGCGGAGCGCCTCGACGAGCCGCCGCTCCTCGTGATCTGCGGTCGCTACGGCTGGAAGAGCGAAGAGAGCCGCACGCGGGTCCAGGAGGCCGAGAGGAGGGGCTGGGCCCGTCACCTCGGCTACGTGGACGACCGCACCCTGGCCGGCCTGTATCGGAGCGCCGAGCTGCTGGTCTTCCCCTCGCTCTACGAGGGCTTCGGGCTGCCGGTGCTGGAGGCGATGCGTTCCGGAACTCCCGTCGTCGCCAGCGACATCCCCGTACTGCACGAGGTGGGAGGAGAGTCGGTCCTCTACGCCCCGCCGCTGGACGCCGAAGCGTGGGCCGGGCAGATCGCGCGACTGCTCGCCGAGCCCGCCCTGCGCGAGCGGCTCCGGGAGTCGGGACGCGAGCGGGCGCGACAGTTCACATGGAGCCGCGGCGCCGAGGAGACCCTGGAGGTGTGGCGGGAGGCCGCCGACCGGCACCGTGCGGAGGGAATCGCCTGAGATGCCCCGTCTCCACGCCTCCGTACCCCCTCACCCACGGCGGATCGCCGTCGACCTGCGGGCGCTCGTGGGTGTCCAGACCGGCGGCGGCATCTACGTCGAGTCCCTACTCCGAGAGCTGGCGGGGCGTGGGCAGTTCAGCTACCTGGGCCTGTCTCACGCTCCCGTCGCCGCCGCGGAGCACCTGGAGGAGGCCGGGGTCACGACGGAGGTCCAATCGGCTCCTCTGGGGGTCCTCTGGCAGCAGCTCGTCCTGCCCTGGAGGCTCCGACGCGGCGATGTGGACATCTTCTGGTCGCCCCTCTTCACCCTGCCCTCGGTCCTACCCGTGCCGGGGGTGGTGACGGTCTTCGACCTGACCCCGATTCTGTTCCCCGAGACCCACCGCCTCAAGGTGCGCCTGAGCCAGCAGCCCTTCCTCTCGCGCACCATGGAGATCGCGCGGCGGATCGTGACGATCTCGCGCGCCACCGCCGACGATCTCGTCCGCCTCTTCCCGGATGCGGCGCCCCGCATCGACGTCGTCTACCCGGGGATCGATCCGGAGTTCGTCCCCGGCTAGCCCGCCGATATCGAGGCCACGCGCCGGGAGCTCGGCTGCCCGGAGGGCTACCTGCTCTACTCCGGCACGCTGGAACCGCGCAAGCGGGTCGGCCTGCTGGTCGACGCCTGGAGCGAGCTGCGGACGAGCGACCCGAGGACTCCACCGCTGGTGCTCACCGGTCCTTACGGCTGGGGCTCCCGCCGGCTCCTCGCCAGGCTGCGCACCCTGGAGGGGCGCGGCCTCCATCTCCTGGGCCGCGTGCCCCGTTGGCGCCTCCTGCGGATCATGCAAGCCGCGCGGATCTTCGTCTACCCCTCCATCTACGAGGGCTTCGGCCTGCCCCCCGCCGAGGCCATGGCGTGCGGGATTCCGACGGTGGTGAGTCGGTCGTCGAGCCTGCCCGAGGTCGTGGGTCCAGCCGGCTGCACCTTCCGGCCCGACGACGCCGACGAGCTGCGGCGCAGGCTCGCCGGCCTGCTGGCGGAGCCGGCCGCGGCCCGCGAGCTCGCCGAGCGGGGCATCGAGCGCGCGGGCCGTTTCCGTTGGACCCGAGCGGCCCGGGAGATGGAGGAGATCTTCCACGGCGTAGGCGGCTGAGCCGGGAGAAGCGATCGGGGCCGACCTCCGGGCGCCGCGCCGCGGTCCGAGCGACGCCCGCGGCGGGGAGGCGCAACGACGACGGCGCCCCGGGGGCGGCTCAGGATCTTGCCCCCCGGCCGCCCGAGTCCACTACAATCAAGGGTCAGGGCGGCTCCCGAGCCGCCCGCGCCGTATCCGGGAGCCGGACCGCTCCCGCCGGAGATCTTCTTGGCCTACACCATCGGCATCGACGCCCGCAAGCTCGACGACTTCGGGATCGGCACCTACATCCGCAACCTCGTGCTCCACCTCGGGGCGCTGGACCGGGAGAACCGCTACGTGTTGTTCGTCGGCGCCCACAGCCAGGGGCGCATGGCGGATCTGCCCGACAACTTCCGTCTGGTGGTCGAGCGCTCCAAGGTCTATTCGGTCCGCGAGCTGCTCGCCCTCTCCTGGAAGCTCTTCCGACTCCGTCTCGACCTCTACCACGCGACCCACTACGTCCTGCCGACCGTGGTGCCGTGCCGGGCGGTGGTGACCATCCACGACATCATCCACCTTCTGTACCCGCAGTTCCTGCCGCACCCGCTGGCCTTCCTGTACGCCCAGAGGATGATCCGCCGCAGTCTCGTGCGGGGCGACCGGATCATCGCCGACTCGCAGAACACCCGCAGCGACCTGATGGAGTACTTCGACATCGACGGCCGCAAGATCCGGGTCGTCTACCCGGGGGTGGCCGACCGGTTCCGGGCACGCCTGGAGGCCGCCGAGCTGGACCGCCGGCTCCAGAACCTGGGGATCGAGCGGCCCTACGTGCTGTTCGTCGGCAACCCGAAGCCGCACAAGAACCTCGACAACGTGGTCCAGGCCTTCGCGCGGGCGGTGAAGGCCGGCGACGTCCCCGACAGCCTGGTGTGCGTCGGGGACCGGGGCGCGACCCAGTTCAAGATCCGTCAGCGCGCCGAGCAGCTGGGCATCAGCGACCGTCTGCGACTCCTGGGACACGTCGCCGACGAGGAGCTCCCCGCCATCTACCAGGGTGCGCGACTCTTCCTCTACCCCACCTTGTACGAGGGCTTCGGCCTGCCGGTGGTGGAAGCGATGGCCTCGGGCACCCCGGTCGTCACCTCCGACACCTCGGCCCTCAAGGAGGTCGCCGACGGCTTCGCCGAGCTGGTGAACCCGCTGGACGTCCCCGCGATGGCCGCGGCGATCCGTCGCGTCCTGGCGGACGAGAAGCGTCGTCGGACCCTCTCGCGCCGCGGCCTGCGGCGCGCGGAGGACTTCCGCTGGGAACGCACCGCCGAGTTGACGCTGGAGGTCTACACCCGGGCGATCCACTCCCCCAGCGGCGGCGGTTTCCCGTGGCTGGGGGCGGGACCCTAGATGTCGAGAAGCCTGGCGGCCGCACCGGCACCCGTGGCGCTCGTCCACGACTGGCTGACCGGCATGCGCGGCGGCGAAAAGGTGCTGGAGGCGATCGCCCGCCAGTTCCCGCGGGCCCCGATCCACACCCTGTTCCACTTCCCGGGAAGTGTCAGCCGGGAGCTGGAGAGCCATCCGATCCGCACCAGCTTCCTCCAGGGAGCTCCCGGGCTCCGCCGTCACTACCGCCACTATCTGCCGCTCTTCCCTGCAGCGGTGGAGGACCTCGACGTGCGAGGGGCTCGGCTGGTGGTGAGCACGAGCCACTGCGTGGCCAAGGGGGTGGTGCCGGACCCGGACGCCCTGCACGTCTGCTACTGCCACACGCCCATGCGCTACGCGTGGGATCAGGAGCGCGCCTACTTTCCCCGGCGGACGGGCCCCGTGGCGCGGCTGCGCGCCTGGATCCTCTCGGGCCTGAGGCTCTGGGACGTCGCCTCCGTCCCGCGCGTCGACCTGTTCCTGGCCAACTCGAGCTGGGTCGCCCGGAGGATCCGTCGCTACTACGGGCGGACGGCCGAGGTGCTCCACCCGCCGGTCGAAACCGACTTCTTCACGCCCGGCGAGGAGGAGCGCGGGGAGTTCGCGCTCGTCGTCTCCGCCCTGTCGCCGTACAAGCGGGTCGACGTGGCCGTCGAGGCCTGCCGGCAGGCCGGCGTCGATCTGCGCATCGTGGGCGACGGCCCGGAACGCGGGCGGCTCGAACGTCTCGCCGGTCCGACGACGCGTTTCCTCGGCCGCGTGGACGACGAGTCCCTCCGCTCCCTGTATCGACGGGCCGCCTTCGTCCTCCAACCCCAGGTCGAGGACTTCGGGATCACCGCGGTCGAGAGCCTGGCCTGCGGCACGCCGGTGGTGGCCCAGGGGGCCGGGGGCGTCCTGGACATCGTCCGCCCCGGCGAGGACGGGCTCCTGGCGCCCGAAGGGTGCGACGCGAACTCCCTCGCCGAGAGGATTGACAAATCTCGAGAGATGTTATTCAATAAATTGAACCTCAGAGAACGCGCGAAGGAGTTCTCCAGCCATCGCTTCCGGGAACGCTTCCGCTCGCTCCTAGCTTCGGCCGCACGGACGGAGGAATCCAACCCTTGATCCGAAAGCGCCATCACATCACGACGGCCGCCACCCTGGCCAACGATCTCCTCGCGACGGTCGTGGCCTTCGCCGCGGCCTGGATGTTCCGTTTCCAGTGGCAGGTCATCCCGGGGGCCGCCGGCCACGTCCCGGAGCTGTCGCGGTACCTCCAGCTCCTGCCCGTGGTGTGCGTGCTCTTCCCGATGGTCTTCTACTTCCACGGCCTCTACCAGCCGCGGCGCAACCGGGGCCGGGTGGACGAGTTCCTGACCACCTTCGCGGTGGTCCTGCTGGCCGCCGTCCTGCTCTCGGTGGTGGTGGCCTGGTACCGACCCGCGGGCGCCATCCGGCCGGACGGGACGACCGAGTACTTCACCTACAGCCGCGCCTTCCTCGCCCTCTTCGCGGCCTGCGAGCTCGTGGCGGTGACTCTCGGGCGGGTCGTCATCCAGACGGCCCTGCGCAGCGCCCGGGCCGCCGGCCACAACCTCCAGCGGATCCTGGTGATCGGCGCCGGCAAGCTGGGCAAGGAGATCACGCGCAAGATCCTGGCCCACGGCGCGCTGGGCTTCGAGGTCGTGGGCTTCCTGGACGACGACCGGGGCAAGGAGGGCCGCAGCTACTTCGGCGTCCCGGTCCTCGGCCCGCTCCGCGACATCGGCAAGACGATCGAGGAGCAGCGGATCGACCAGGTGTTCATCGCCCTTCCGGTCGAGGCCCACCGCAAGATGATGAAGGTCCTGCAGGAGGTCGCCCGGGAGTGCGTCGAGGTCAAGCTGGTGCCCGACATCCTGCAGTACGCGACCCTCAAGGCCACCCTGGAGGACGTGGACGGCACGCCGGTCATCAACCTCTCCCAGACGCCGCTCGAGGGCTGGAGCAGCCTGTTCAAGCGGTTCATGGACACGGCGCTGTCGGCGGCCGCCATCCTTGCTCTGTCGCCCCTGCTCCCGCTCATCGCCCTGGCGATCTGGTTCGAGGACCGGGGACCGATCTTCTACCGTCAGGAGCGCATGGGGCTGGACGGCAAGCCGTTCATGATGCTGAAGTTCCGCTCGATGCGGGTGGACGCCGAGTCGTCGACAGGACCGATCTGGGCCGTGAAGGACGACCCGAGGCGAACCCTGGCCGGCGGCTTCCTGCGTCGCTGGTCCCTGGATGAGCTGCCCCAGCTCTGGAACGTGCTGATGGGCGACATGTCGCTGGTCGGCCCCCGCCCGGAGCGCCCCGCCTTCGTGCACGAGTTCAAGCACAAGATCCCCGAGTACATGCTGCGTCACCGGGTGAAGGCCGGCATCACGGGATGGGCCCAGGTCCACGGCTGGCGTGGCAACACCTCGATCAAGAAGCGGATCCAGTACGACCTCTACTACATCGAGAACTGGTCGTTGAAGCTGGACGTCAAGATCCTCTGGATGACGATCCGCTACGGCCTGCGGCACAACGCGTACTAACGGCCGAAGGCGGCTCACCCGGAAACCCGGAGCTGGCGGGAAGGTGGGCTTCCGGCCCGTCGGGCGCGGTGATCCGTGCCGTCCCGGCCCGGCCCTCGCGGCAGACTGGCGTCCGGAAGCACGCTTCGCGGCGCGATGGAGCGGGAGGCCGGACCGGCGATGCTCGTCAGCCGCGGAGCCGGGCCGGCCTTCCGCGACTTCGGGGCTGGGTCGGCTTCGTCGATGTCCATCCCGTCCATCGCGTCCATCCCGCCCATTCCCCGGAGCGGCCCCCCTCACCGCCCCGGCAACTCACCCCACCCCCGTAACCTCCGCGCCTCCCGTGCGTATCCGGTCCTCATCTGCCGGACCCGCCGACGCCCGCGCGCGCCGATGACCACGAACGACTCCGTCGAGGAGGACTCGAATGCTCTCTAGAAACCTGTCCCGGGGCCTCGGCCTCGCCCTGGTCCTGATCGCCATCGTGGCGATCCCCGCCGCCGCCCAGTTCCCCGGCCTGACCCTGCCCGCCAACGGCGGCAACCAGAAGGCCTCCGTCTCCCAGTGGATCGGCCCGGTGGAGGTCTCCATCACCTACAACTCACCCGACGTCACCGGACCCAACGGCGAGGACCGCACCGGCGCCATCTGGGGCCAGCTCGTGCCCTACGGCATGCAGGCTCTCGGCTTCGGCACCTGCGGCGACCAGTGCCCGTGGCGCGCCGGCTCCAACGAGAACACCGTCTTCCGCGTCTCGCACGACGTCATGGTCCAGGGGCAGCCCCTCGCCGCGGGCTCCTACGGCCTCCACATGATCCCGGGCGAGGAGGAGTGGACGCTCATCCTCTCCAACGACGACACCGCCTGGGGCAGCTTCTTCTACGACGCCTCGGAGGACGCCCTGCGCGTCACCGTCGAGCCCCGGGAGCACGACTACACCCACTGGCTCAACTACACCTTCGTCGACCGCCAGCCGGACCAGGCCGTGGCGGCGCTCCAGTGGGAGAACCTGGAGATCCCGTGGACGGTCGAGGTCCCCGCGATCGACGAGCTCTACGTCGCCGCCCTGGAGAGCGAGCTCGAGACCCAGGCGGGCTTCAACCACATGGCCTGGCTCGCCGCCGCCAACTACACCCTGCAGTCCGGTGAGCACCTCGACAAGGGGCTCGAGTGGGCCACCGCCGCGGTCGAGGCCCCCTTCATCGGCCAGGCCGACTTCACCACCCTCTCGACCCTGGCGCGGGTCCAGGTCGCGAACGACATGGACGGCGAGGCGATGGCAACCCTGGAGCGGGCCGTCGCCACCGACACGGCAACGATCGTGGCGATCCACGGTCTCGGCCGCGGGCTCCTGGGCCAGGGCGAGATCGACCTGGCCCTCCACGTCTTCCAGCTCAACGCCGAGCGCCACCCCGACACCTGGCCGGTCAACGTGGGCCTGGCGCGCGGCTACTCCGCCAAGGGCGACCTGGGCGCCGCGGCCAACTACCTCCGCAAGGCGCTCGTCAACGTGCCCGAGGGCGACACCGTGAACCAGGCCAACCTGGAGAGCCAGCTGGAGAGGCTCGAGAGCGGGCAGCCGATGACGTAGGAACCGGCCGGAATCCCCGGGGTGCTTTGCGGGCCTTGACGCCGCACAGCGCCCCGACTCCTGGGCCGCGAGCAGCCTGGTAGCTACGATGACCATATGGCGACGACCGTCGGAGCCCGCGAGCTCGAGACCCGCCTGGGAACGTACGTGCGCAGGGTCCGGGAGGGCGCGACGCTCGTGGTCACGGACCGGGGCCGTCCCGTGGCGGAGCTCAGACCGATCGCCCAGGCTCGCGACGAGCCGGAAAGGGCACTGGCCGCGCTCGTCGAACGGGGCCTGGTCAGCGCCCCGGTACGCTCAGGGCCGCTGCCGGAAATCGCTCCGGCCCGTCTGCCCGGGCCGGAGCTGTCCCGGGAGATCGTGGCCGCGCGGGAGGACCGCGTCTGATCGTCTACTGGGACGCGAGCGCCCTGGTCAAGCGGTACGTGGACGAGCCAGGCTCGCGTCGAGTGGCACGGCCCTCCGCGATCGCTCACGTCTTCACCGAGCCGGTCCGGACACAGCCGAGGTCTCCGAGACGGTTGGCACTTCGGATCGGCAGCACCGCTCGAGGCGGCCCTCGGCTTCGTGGCCGCGGTCACGGAGCGGCCGGGCTGCCTCGTCCTACGTCCCGCGAGCCGCCGAGACGGTTGGCACCTCGGATGGGGCGTGCACTACCTCCCGGCCTGGAGGGTCGAGAACAGGGAGTCTCCCGGCCCTTCCGGAAGGAACGGGCAGGGCCCCAAGAGAATCTCGTACGCGATGTCCGGAGTCCAGCAAGCACCTGGAACGGGCGGGATATCGCCCTCTCCGACATGCCCGAGATCCCAGTTGTTCTCCGCCTCGTTGAGCACGAAGTACCACTCGTCACCGAAGACCTCGCAACCGAAACGCTCGTCGCAAGCGACGCCAACGCTTCCCACGGCGAGCCCGCAGGGGCTCGGGACGGCGTCACGGCGGATGATGCCGACGACGGCCACGTCGTCGCCATCGCAGCCGGTGGCGTTACGCCAGAACCCGGTGATCGCATCGCCGTTGATGTCGAGCTCCAACCCGTCGCAGAAGTCTACCCAGTTGATGCAGATCTGCGCCTGGGCGGCCGGTACCGGCACGAGGCCCAGGGCGAGAACCGCGATGGTGACGAGCATCGTCTTGTGGTTCATCACTGAATTCCTCCTACTCTGGTTTCGAGCATCTGGCTGTACTGACCTCACGCTCGCACTCGGGGTCAGGGAAAGGTCAGCTCGATGCACCCGGCGTCGTAGCCTCCCGTTTGGGGCTCGATGAAGTCGGCGAACAGCTCGTAGTCGAAGCCGGTCGTGAACTGACCCGACATCTCGTACTTGTACGTATCGGACGAGTTGGTCTCGCTCCACAGGTCCGTGCGGGCCACGAAGAGGCCGGGAGGAGCGCCCATCACGTCCTCGAAGTCCCAGCCGTTGGGCAGCGTGTGGTTGACGTTCTTGAGGTCCGCCACGAGGAGACGGTAGTCCTTCGCCCGGTCGAGATGCTCCAGGCGGAACGCGCCGGGGCCGAGGGGGTCCTGACCACTGAGGCTCATCTGCACCGCCCGCCACTTCGCCTCTCCGTTGTCCGTGAAGCTCTCCAGCGCGAACATCCCCACCCCGTACTGCAGGTCGCCACTCGGACAGCTGTCCCTCACCTCGCCGAAGGCCGTGAAGTAGCTACTCGGGTCGGGTCCGTCCGAGTACGCCTCGAGGTAGAGGGTCGCGTCGTACGGGCTCACCTCCACCTAGCCCTGGTTCCACAGGTCGACCGAGCCCGGCCGGTCGTACGACATCGCCGACGGCAGGCCGAAGGCGAGCTCGATCCCGTAGTCCGACTCGAGTTCGTCCTTGAGGGGCCCCAGGGTCTTCCGGGTCTGGTAGGAGTGGCCGAATCCGAGGCAGTGCCCCACCTCGTGCGCCAGCGCCAGCTGCCAGGCCCCACCGCACTGGGCGCTATTGTAGAGGCCGCTCTCGAGACAGTCGTTCCCCACGGCGTTGTCCCACTTGTCCGCGAAGAAGACCAGATCGCACTCGCTTACCCACCGGACGTCATTGCTGCCGGCCGGGTCCTCGTAGAGGCGCAGGCCGGCGCCGCCCTCCTCGGCTCCCGTCGTGGTCGCGACGTTCGGGCAGTCCTGCGGGTCCAGCGCACCCCCGGGGTCGTAGGTCCGCGTCACGACCCAGGTGCCGTCGCCCTCCCAGGCGTCGGTGAAGGTCCCGTCGCAGCCCGGCTCACAGGTGGCGGGCTGGTTGACGACGAAGGTCAAGGCGTTGGGATCGATCGCATTCCAAACGTCGTTGATCGCATCCTCGAGCTTCGTCTCCATGTCCGCCAACGTAGCACAGGAGACGTCCCGCGGGAGGCACGAGTGCGGCCGCCCGTCCACATCCCGGTAGAGGACCCACTCGCAGGGGTTGAGCTCGAAGGTGATCGTGGTTCCGTCGTTGGCGGTGTCGTAGAGAACCTCCGTCCAGTCGTCGGGGTCGGGGCTGGGCGTCCCGACTCCGTTCCCTTGTTGATCGGTCCCCTGAACGTACTGCGCGCCGGCACTCACTCCACCCAGCATCGCCAGGCAAAGCGCCCAGCTACAACAGCGAGCGGAGTCTCCCGCGCCACGCACCCGAGGTCCTGAAAGTTCCGATTTGCATATTCACGTCTTCTCCTCCGCAGTCGCTGCTCGGCTCCCCGGCAATCGGGGAGCCGCTGACGAGGGCCTCTCGCGACGTGTTCGAGGCCCTTGCACCCGTCAAGTAGGATCATGTGCATATCCGCCTCCGAAAAAAAAACACCCTGCCGGACAGGTTCGATCCCGCCTCGTGAGGTAGGCCCACCGAGAAGGCCGGCGGACCCTCGCCGGGCTGTGAGCGCAGGGCCGGCGACCTGGGCCCAGCACTGCCAAATGGGGTGCCAACCACCTCGGAAGAAGGAGGGACCGCGACGCCCCGCGGGTCTTCTCCTGCGCCTCGGCAGGCCTCTCTCGCGTCCCCGATCGGCCACTCCATGGAGTTGAGCGGCGTTCTCAGCCCGTCCGATCGCCGGTAGACCGCCCTCGGGCGCTTTCACCGGGGTCTCGAGGCGCACTTCGGCCGGGAACGAGACCCTGAGCGGTCTCGCCCGGCCGGGCGCGGAAGCTCCGTGACTCAAGCGTCCGGCCCGCGGACCCGCTCCTCCGTTCTCCCCCGGTAGAACGGCTCGGGCCGGGGGAACGAGTGCGCCGGGAACGTCGCTTTCCGGCCCGCGAGGAGGTCGTGCGCCGCGGTCCGGTAGTCGTCGGTGAACTGCCGGTAGGCCTGCTCCAGGCCGGCCCGCAGGGCGGGGTCGACGGCGTGGAAGCGGGGCCTCGCAGCCCGTGGTTGAAGTCAGGCGCGAGCGAGAGCACGCAATCTTCTCCAGAATCTAGGCCGGAATCCGCAGTCGATTCGGTGAATCGGCGAGGATTCCGAACGAAGAGTCCGGAGAAGAGGGCTGCTCGTAGCGGGTCTGGAGTTCCACCACGGGCTGCTAGGGCTCGGGCGGAAGCGCTCGGGGCGATCGTGGGGGTCGACGCGCAGGAGCCTCTTGACGCCGAGGACCGGCTTGCCCGTCCTCTCCCGCAGGCGTCGGCCCTCGGCCTCGCGTTGGCGGGCCAGCGCGGCGGCGCGGCGCTGATGCTCGAGGGGGGTGAGGGCCTCCCAGCAAGGCAGCCGGGCCAGCTCGAGCTCCTTGTCGGCGGCGTGCTCCGTGCGCCCGATCCGCTCGTCCTCGCCCTTGCGCCGCAGCTTTCGGCGGTGCTCGTACTCGGCCGTGCGGTCGAACCACTTCCCCCGGATCTTGCCCCCGTGGAGGAGCTGGGGCGTCGAGGTCGGCCCCGGCCACTCCTCCGGGCGCCGCACCAGGCCCTCGCGGACGCCCTGGCCCAGCAGGTACTCGAGCCGGGAGACCTGGGCCTCGGGCTCGTCGCTGACGATCACCGAGTGGTAGCGGTCGGCCCACATCGACCCGCTCCAGCCGTGGAGACGGCCGACCTCCTTCGACAGGTTGCCCTCGACGAAGCCCATGAAGCGGGCCAGCGCCTCGGCGTCCTCCGGCAGCAGGAGCGCGTGCCAATGGTTGCTCATCGCGTGGAAGTGGACGATCCCCACCTTCCAATGGTCGAGTGCCCGGCCGAGCACGCCGTAGAAGATCTCGTTGAGCTCGGGCGACGGGCGCAGGAGGTAGCGGCCCTGGATCGTCCGGCAGGTCACCTCGACGAGGGAGCCCGGGGGCACGGAGCGCAGGTCTCGCGGCATTCTACCCGGGTTGGACGCGAAACCCGGCCGCGATCGCTCACGTCTACACCGAGCCGGTCCGGGCACACCCGAGGGCGCCGAGACCGAGGTCGCCGAGACGGTTGGCACCTCGGATGCACCTCGGATGCAGCACCTCGGATGCACCCGAGGTCGCCGACACGGTTGGCACTTGGATCAGCACTTGGATCAGCCAGCACTTGGATCAGCCAGGCCAGCGCCGCCGGGGGCTGTCAATTTCACGCCCGCCCCGCCCGCTCGACCCCCCGCGCCTACGGCAGCCCCACGACCGCCGTCGCGACGCAGGTCTCGACATCCACCGCCTGGGCGAAGCCGGAGCAGCTCCCGACGCCGAGCTGGGCCCGGAGCGTCAGGTCGCCGCCGCTGGTGGCCTCCCCCGCGAACACGAGCCGGGGCTCCGCCAGCCCCACCTCCAGCCCCTGGCACGGCCCCGAGGGCACCTCCGTCGCTCCCTCGCCCAGCGAGCCCACCAGCACCACCCGGCCCCCCGGCGTGGCGCCGATCAGCGTCACCTCCACCGCCCCCGGGCACGCCCCCGTCACCGCCAGCAGCGGCGCCGTGCGGGAGAACAGGTAGACGACTCCGGAGGAGAGCCCCTGGCTGTCGTCGAACGGCACTCCGACCACCAGCGTGTTGCCGTCCAAGGCCACCTCGGTTCCGAAGGCCTGGTTTCGCTCGGGCGTCGAAGCCACCACCTTCGCCACTTCCCCCCAGGCGCCCGCCCCTCCCGCGTGCCTCTCGTAGAGATACACCGCTCCGGCCCCGTCGAATCCTGGGATGTCGTGGTTCCACGAGCCCACCGCGCTCACGTCGCCGTCGACCGCGACCGCCGGGCCGAAGCCGTCGGGAAGATCGCCGTCCGACGGCAGGAGCTTCACCCTCTCCACCCAGTCCCCCGCCTCGTCGCGCTCGTACAGGTACGCCGCCTCGTCCGTCCCGGCAGCGTCGCCGCCCACGATCGCCATCTCCGCGTCCAGGTCCACCGCCCCTCCGAAGTCGTCGAACTCGTCGCCGTCCGACGCCAGCAGCTTCACCACCTCCACCCACGCCCCCGTCTCGTCCCGCTCGAAGACGTACGCCGCCCCAGAGTCGATCCCCAGGTCCCGAACCTGCGGCGCGCCCACCAGTATGCGGTCGCGGGACTCGGCGACGGAGTTGCCGAAATGGTCCTGCGCCTCGCCGTCGGAGGCCGTCATGGTCGAGACGTAGCGCCAACCCCCAACCCCTCCCGGTCCCCGCTCCAGACGATGGACGACACCAGCATCGAGCTTCCCATCGACATCCGCCCACACGTCACTCAGCAAGAGGCTGTCGTCCTCCAAGAATGGAACACCCTGATACGAGAATCCGGAGCGGCCGACCTGGCCCCACTCCCCGGGTCCACCGGCATCGCGCTCGAACAGATAAGTCGCGAATCCTCCTTCGAAGTCGGCCGACGACCGCACCGCAATCATGTCGCCAAAGAGAGTCACATGGATCCCGAAGTTCGTGTCTCCGGTTTCCGTCGGCGTCAGCTTCTTCACCTCGCGCCACCGAGTTGGTGGCACCGGCGATCGCTCGAACACGTACGCCGCACCTCCAGCCTCCTTGTTCCAGGCCCCGACCACCAGGGTCGAGCCGTCAACGGCCAGGCTGAAGCCGAACTGGTCGTTCGCGTCCGTATCCGATCCCCTCAGCTTGCCGATCTCGACCCACAACGGCTCGCCGCCGCTCGCCGGAGGCACGGCTCCGCAGAGAAGGAAGAGAGCCATCAGGCCATGAAGTGGTCGCATTCGGAGTCTCCTCTCAGGCCACCTGACGAGTGGGGGGCCGCCGCCCGGCACGACAGGCATCGCGGCTCAGGCGGCCCGTTACGGCGCCCGAGCTACCCCAGCGGGTAGCACATCCCCCCCCCCCCCCCC
>CAJQNK010000146.1 GCA_905479655.1 uncultured bacterium
GCGAGCGAGAGCGCGCAATCTTCTTCGGAATCAAGGCGGGAATCCGCACTCGATTCGGTGAATCGGGGAGGATTCCCAACGAAGAGTCCGGAGGAGAGGGCCGCTCGTAGCGTGTCTCGCCTTTCACCACGGGCTGCTAGGGGCCCGCGCGCTCGTCGATGTTCGTCGCGCTCTCCTCGGGCCTCGTGACAACCCTCCGGTTCACCAACCTGCGTTCGTCCACCAGGACGACGGTGGGATTCTCACCGAGGAGGCGGTCGACAGCGGTCCAACCCTCGCGGCCGGCCCGAGCCGGGTCGTAGGAGTGGGCCCCGGCCGACACCGGGACCCAGGTCACGGCGATCAGGGCCAGGAGTCCGATCCCCGCGACCCACCCCGCACCCCCGGGCTTCGGCGGTGCCTCGGTGAGCCTCCGCACGCGTCGGGCGAGCCGCGGCCCGGGTAGGCCGGTCGCGAGCGGCGGGTTGCGGCCGGCGCCCCGGGCCAGGGAGACGAGCGTCTCCGCCCAGGACAGGCGTCGAACCTCTTCGCCTCCGCCCAGGCTCTCCGCCGCGGTCCGGTCGGCCGCCGCCTCGCGCTCTTCCATGGCGGCGCGGGCGAGAAGACGCAGCGGCAGCGAGGGCCACAGGAGCGTGTTCACGAGTCGGAGCACGGCGAGGACGCCCGGGTCGTGCCACCGGAGATGGTCCAGCTCGTGGGCCGCCACCGCGGCGAGGGAGCGTCGCGACAGTCGGGAGGGCAGCCTCCGGGGCAGGTAGACGACGGGACGGACCACGCCCCACGCCATCGGCGAGCCTCCCTCGCCCAGGAGCAGCCGCACGCCCTCGGGCCAACCGTCGAGACCCACGGCGACCGGGTCGACCCGGGACGACCGACGCGCCCGGAGGGCGAGGCCCAGGTGTCCCCCGACCTCCCGGAGGACCAGGACGGACGCGACGAGCACCCAGACGACCACCACCAGCGGCGCGACCGGGAAGACGAGGGCCGAAGGGCCTCCCCCGGCGGAGGTCAGCGCGCCTGCGACGGGTCCACGAGCCGGCACGATCCCGCTGGCCAGGACGGCAGGCGCCACGGCGGCGAGGACGAAGGTCGCCAGGACGACCCCGTAGCGGGCCCGGGGATGGAGGCCCCGCGCCCGCCCCAGGGCGGCCAGGCATCCGAGAGCCAGAACTCCGCCCACCGTCCACAGGTTGACGAGGAAGGCGACGGCCCAGGGTCCGAGCGCCGGAACCTGACTCATGGCTCCACCTCCCGGCGGCGCTCGCGTATGCGTCGTTCCAGGCGCGCGACCTCGTCTTCGTCCAGGTCCTCTTCCAGCAGATGAGCCGCGAGACGCTCCGCGGAGCCGCCGAAGAAGCGCGAGACGATCCGCCCCAGCGCGGACTCCGCGATGCGATCCTCCCCGACGACCGCCGTGTAGTGGTGCGCCCGGCCCGTCGTGTCTCGACGGACGAGCTCCTTGCCCTCGAGCCGGTTCAGCATGGTCTGCACGGTGTTGTAGGCCACGCGCACCCCACGGCGCTCCACTCGTGCGTGAACCTCGGCCACGGTCGCCGGCTCGTCGATCTCCCAGAGGGCCTGGAGCAGGTCCAGCTCCCGTTCGCCCAGCTCGCTCTTCGTCATCCGTTCCTCCTACCCGTGTCGGAGTGACGGGTGTGCAGCCCGCCGCCCTGAAAACCTACTCGTGTAGGAGTTACGCCCGAGGACGCGGAAAGGTTTCACCGACGGGCGGAATCCGGCCGGCCGTCGAGCCTGTTACGATCTCTGCAGCGCCCACTGGCCCAAGGAGGTCGCCCATGTCGTCGCTTCGTCCCTGTCCACCGTCCAGAGCCCTGCTCCTCGCCGTGATCGGGGTGGCCACGCTCGTCGCCCCGTTGCCGGTCGCCGCCGCGGACGGTCCCGAGGCCGCGCCCGTGGCGCCGGTCGTCGACGTGGGGAAGGTGCCTCGAGGCCAGGAGATCCAGCACGAGTTCCTCATCCGCAACCTGGGGAACGAGCCCTTGGAGATCACCGACGTCGACCCGAGCTGCGGCTGCACGGTGGCGAGCTACGACCGGACGGTGGCGCCCGGCGGCACGGGAAAGGTCACGGCGAGCTTGCGGACGGAGAGTTTCCGGGGCCCCATCGCGAAGTCGATCTCCGTCTACACCAACGACCCCGCCAACCCGCGGATCGTGCTGGTGGTCAAGGCGTTCCTCGAGGAGATGGTGGAGATCGAGCCCGGCTACGTCCGCTTCCGGGCCGTGACCGGCGAGCCGGTGGACGCTTCCGTCCAGACCGTGTGGTCCGCGGACCGGCAGAAGTTCGAGGTCCTGTCGGCCGAGTCGCCGTACCCCTTCGTGAGCGCCGAGGTGCGGCCGGCGCCGGAGGGTGAACGGCGGGCCGGGGTCGTGGGCGACCAGTGGCAGATCGTGGTGCGCCTCGCACCCGACGCTCCCGTCGGGCCGCTGGCCGGCCACCTCCTGCTGCGCACCGACCATCCGGATCAGGAAGTCGTGAAGCTGCCGATCTCCGGGCTCGTGCGGCCGGTCCTGGGTGTCACGCCGCCGCTCGCCAACCTCGGCAAGCGGGAGCTCGTCGAGCCCTACCAGGCCAGCCTGGAGGTCCGGAACTTCGCCACCGGCGACGTGGAGCTCGGCGAGGTGGAGAGCGACATCCCGGGACTCACCGCCGAGGTCGAGGCCATCAAGGAGGGTCGGCGGTTCCAGCTCCGCGTCACGCTGGATCCAACGATGCCCAAGGGGGGGTTCGAGGGCGTCCTCCGGATCCCGACCTCGAGCTCCGTCCAGCCTCTTCTGGAGGTCGAGGTGCGCGGCGAGGTGATCTAGCCAGAGGTCAGGCCAGTGTCCGGGAACCCCAGTGTCCGGGAACCCAGACTCGGACGCGCCTGACGCGACGCCTTCGAGGTCGCCCGAGTCGCCCCGGGGCGCCGAGCTCCAGGCCCACGACACGGCGTCGAGGCCCCGCGCCGACCAGACCCGAAAGCCCCCATGTCTCTTTCCATTCATCTCGTCGCTATCGGCGGCACCGGCATGGCGCCGCTGGCCTGTCTCCTCCAGGGCCTCGGCCACCGGGTCCGGGGCTCGGACGGGCCCCTCTATCCGCCCATGAGCGATCTCCTGGCGAGCCGCGGCATCGAGCCCTTCGTCGGATACGACCCGGCGAATCTCGAGCCGAGGCCGGACCTCGTCGTGGTCGGCAACGCCGTGCCGCGCAGCAACCCGGAGGCCCGGGCGGCGGAGGCCGCGGGGATCGAGCGGATCTCGATGCCCCAGGCCCTGGCCCGGTTCTTCCTCGAAGACCGGCGTCCGTTGGTCGTCGCGGGCACGCACGGCAAGACGACGACCTCCAGTCTCGCCGCCTGGGTATGGACCGCCTCGGGACGCGATCCCGGCTATCTGATCGGCGGCATCCCTCACGATCTGCCGGCGAGCTTCCACGCCGGCGCCGGCGAGCGCTTCGTCGTCGAGGGAGACGAGTACAACGCCGCCTACTTCGACCGCGGCCCCAAGTTCCTGCACTACCGGGCCAGCACGCTCCTCCTCACCAGCGTCGAGTACGACCACGCGGATCTCTATCCCACGCCGGAGAGCCTTCTCGACGCCTACCGCGAGCTCCTGCGCCGGTTGCCCGCCGACGGACTGCTGGTCGCCTGCGGCGACGATCCGGAGATCCCCCCCCTGACCGGCGAAGCGCCCTGCCGCACGATCCTCTACGGCCTCGGCGAGCACAACGAGGTCCGTCCGGTGGGGCCGATCCGCTTCTCCCCCGAGGGCACCTCCTTCCAACTGCGCGACAGCGAGGGGACCCGGGAGGTGGAGCTTCGCCTCGCCGGGGAGCACTCGGTCGCCAACGCCCTCGCCGTCTGGGCAGCCGCCCGGGCCGACGGCATCGACGCCGTGTCCGTGGCCGACGCCCTCGCCGGGTTCCGCGGCGTCAAGCGAAGACTCGAGGAGATCGGCCGGCCGGACGGCGTGCTCGTCATCGACGACTTCGCCCATCACCCGACGGCCGTGGAGAAGACCCTGGACGGGCTGCGGGGGCGGCACCCCGAAGCGCGGCTGGTGGTCGCTTTCGAGCCTCGGAGTCTCACGGCGGGCCGGAGCTTCCTGTTCGACGCCTACGTCCAAGCCCTCTCCCGGGCCGACCGGGTGCTCCTGGCGCCGGTCTTCCACGCCGAGCGCCTCGGGGCGGACGAACGCCTCGACCTGCCGACCCTGGTCGGAGCCCTGGCCGGGCGCGGGGTCGTGGCCAGCTGCCACACAGACGTCGACGACCTCCTCGCCCGCGCACTGTCGGACGCCCGGGAGGGGGATGTCGTGGTGACCATGTCCTCGGGCTCCTTCGAAGGTCTTCCCCGACGCGTCGTGGCGGGCCTGGAGGAGAGGGCGGCTCGGACGCCATCGTCGTCAGGGTGAACCGCGCTCCCGCGCGGGGGCGGGGGGCCCTCGCTTGTCCGTCGGCGACGCGCTCTGCTAAAATTCCATTTTTCAAAGGGTTGGCGTTGTTGCGCCATCCCTCCTGGGCAACGAGGCGAGCGATGAGCTATCCGGGAAACGGCGAGCTGTCCCAAGAGATCCAGGAGCGGGTTCTCTCGACGTTCGAACACACCCTCCAGCTCGTCGAGCAGGACAGTCGCGACGAGGCGCTCCTGGGGTGCGACTTCATCCTTCGTCTCGACCCTCTGTACGAGCCGGCGCGAATCCTCCAGGATCGACTCCACCGCTCCGAGGGCGCCGTACACGACCTCGAGATCGACGACCTCGCCGCCGCGACCGAGAGCGCACGCCGGGGTCCGGCCGAGGTCCCGGCGCCCGAGGGCCTCGGGGCGACGTCGTCGCTGGCCGCGGCGCCTCGGGAGGCGGAATCCGACTCCCCGTCGGTGGAGGAGCTGCAGGACGCTCTCGCCCGGCACCTCGACCGGCGCGAGCTCGAGCAGGTGATAGAGCTCGCCCAGGGCCATCGCGAGACGGTCGCCATGGACCCGCTGCTCCAGAAGACCGTCGAGGCGGCGCAGGGCCGGCTCGAGGCCGAGCCGTACGTGGCCAGCTTCCTCGACGCCGCCGAGCAGGCCATGGCGGCGGGGGACTCGGAGAAGGCGGCGGGCCAGATCGAGAAGGCGAGAGCGCTCGACTCGACCCACCCGAGGATCGAGACCCTGGAGGGGAAGCTCGAGAGCGGAGACCCGGACCCGATCTCGGACCTGGGGACCGGGAGCGCCGACTCCTTCGCCAGCCTCGGGGACGAGTTCGCATCACCGGACGGCGACGACGACCTGTCGGACCTGGGTCTGGACTTCGGCACGGAGCTCGACGACGGCCTGAGCTTCGGCTTCGACGAGGAGGCGCTGACGACCCAGGAGTCCGTCGCCGACGACGATCCCGACCAGCGGATCGAAGAGCTCCTGACCGAGGGTCAGCAGGCGTTCGAAGCCAACGACTACCAGGGTGCGATCGACGCCTGGTCGCGCATCTTCCTCATCGACATCGACCACGGCGAGGCCAACCAGCGGATCGAGCAGGCCCGCAAGCTCAAGGCCGAGAGTGATCGCGCGTTGGAGGAGATACTCCACGACGGACTCACCCGCCTGGAGGCGGGAGACCACGAGGGTGCCCGGGCCTACCTCGAGAAGGTGATCGAGCGTCAGCCCGAGCACCTGGAGGCCCTGGAGGGCCTCCAGAAGCTCGACGCTGGACCCGAGGCGGCGACCACCGAGCCGCCGGGGCCGGCGGACGACGACACGAGCTCGCTGGAACGGCCGGCTCCGCGGCCGCAGGAGGATCGGCCGCCCCAGACCCCGACCCTGGCTTCGCCCCCGAAGAAACGATCTCCGTCCGCCCGCTTCCTCGCCATCGGCGGGTTGGTTCTCGCCCTCGCGGGCGCCGGCGCCTGGTACCTGGTGAGCCACTGGGACAGCATGTTCCCCAACTCGAAGCCGCAGACCGGGGCCGTGGGGACGCGAGCCACGGATCCGATCGAGGGGGCCCGACAGCTGCACGAGGCCGGGAAGATCCAGGAGGCGATCGCGCAGCTCCGCAGGCTGCCCCCGGTCAGCCCGGACTACGCCGAGGCGCAGGCACTGATCGCGCAGTGGGAGTCGGTGCCGCCCGAGGAGGACGGGACGGCCGCCGCGCCCTCCGCGGAGGACTCGGCTCGACGGGAAGAGCTCCTGCAACAGGCTCGGCGCGCCCGCGGCTCCGACCGGCTCATCGAGGCGCTGGGGCTCGTCGAGCAGGCCGCCGCCATCCGGCCCCTCGACGGCGACGATCAGGCGTTCGAAGTGGCGTTGCAGGGGGAGATCGCGCCCCTCAAGCCCCAGCTCGAGCTGTTCCGAGCCGGCGACTGGGAGTACGCCCTCCCCGACCTGTGGCTGCTGTACGACGCCGAGCCGGAGAGCCAGGACGTGCGCCGCCTCATCGTCGACTCGTACTACAACCTCGGGGTCCGGGACCTGCAGAGGGGCTACCCGGCGGCGGCGGCCAAGAAGTTCGAGGAGGCCCTGGCGCTGGCGCCGGATGACGACCAGATCGAGCGGCTCCGCGGCTTCGCGGAGACCTACGAGGAGCGATCCGAGGATCTGCTCTACCGGATCTTCGTCAAATACCTGCCGTTCCGGTCATGAGCCGAGGGGGCCCAGGGGACGAGGATCAGACCCTCTTCGACCTGCCGCTGAAGGCTCCCGGGGCGCGGCGTGGCGAGGAGCCGGCGCCGCCGCGCGAGTCCGATCCCGAGAGGACGCCGACCCCACGGCCGATCCCGCCGCCGGCCGCGCGTCCCGAGCCAGCCGGCGTCGACAGGAGCATGGAGCGGTCGAGCGACCCGGACGCCCACGGGACGGTCCGGGACGAGCCACCTCCCGCCGTCCCACCCCAGGACGCTCCGGTGCGGGAGGTCGCGGGTGTCAGGAGAGATGCGCCGGGCGCCGGGCCGTCCCTGTTCCAGCTCACCGCGGCGGGCGCGCGGGAGCAACTCCAGAGATCGGATTCCTCCGCCCGGAGCCCCGTCGTGGCCGCCTCGTTCGGGCGAAGGGTGGGCGCCGGCACGGTCGACCTGGCCATCCTGGCCGCCGTCATCGGCGGCCTCCTGGGTGGCCTCGTCTGGATGGGCGTGCCGCCGCGACGCGACCACGTCGCTCCCATCCTGGCCTTCGCGGTCGTATTCTCCCTCCTCTACCTCGCTCTGCCGCTGGCCTTCGGGGGACGGACCCCGGGCATGGCCCTCCTGGGGCTCTTCGCCCGCTCCCGGGACGGACGGCCACTCTCGGTGCGGCAGGCGGCCCTGCGCTGGGTCGGCAGCATCGTCACGCTGCTCGCGCTCGGCCTCCCGGCGCTCCTGGGCCTCCTCGGCCTCTCGCTGGTCGACCGGATCAGCGGCTCGGCGACGTGGCAGGGCCCCGGCCTCGGCGCCAGACCGCCCAGGCCATCCCCAGATTCGCCGGGCCGGTAGTCAGCGCGAACGCCAGGAGCGGGTCGATCCCGGGTAGCAGCGCGATCAGACCGCCGATCTGGTAGGCGAGGCCCAGGCGCCGAAGCGGAGGAGAGGCCAGGCCGCCGAGGCCGAACAACGAGTGGCCGAGAAGCAGCAGCCAGAGACCCGGCAGGAGCCGGGCCTGATCGGCGGCCAGCAGGACTCCGGAGAGGACGACCGCCACCAGCGACAGGTTCCCCTGGGTCCGGAGGGCCCAGGCCGCCACCCCACCGTGGGCCGGAGTCCGCCGCCGGAGAAAGCCGACGGCCTCCACGGCGCCCCCGGCGAGGATGGCGAGCGACCAGAGCATCACCGAGCCGGCGAGGCCACGAGAGGCCTGGACTCCCGGCTGGAGCAGGGCCGCAACCGGGAGCACGAGCCCCCAGCCGAGCCAGGTCGCGGGTGAGGAGAGATAGGGGCGCGCGGCGGCCTCGAACCGGTCGCGCACCTCGTCGAGGTCGTCACCGGGCGACCGGCCCGGGAAGATCGGCTCGTACGCTCTGGACATGGTGCTCCTCCCGACCCGCCGGAGGAGTGTGAATCCCGAAGCCCCCGGTCGCCTCCGGGCCCGCCGGGACCTTCGGATGCCGGGCGTGGGGTCCGCCGCCTCAGCGGGCGAGCTTGCGCGCTGCCCGAGCCCTGGCGAGAGCCCGCTGTCGCGCCTCGAACTCCGCGTCCGTCAGCATCGGCAGCTCGCGGGCATCTTCGAACTCCTGCTCCGCCTCGCCGAGGTCCAACTCCTCCGGACGGCGCGCCCCCTCCGTGAGAATCGTGAGCTTGGTGCCGCTCATCTCGGCGAAGCCGCCGTCGACCAGCAGGACCTGCTCGCCGTCCGCGGACTGGACCCGCAGGCGACCGACGCCCAGCGCCACCAGGAGTGGCGCCCTGCCGGGCAGGATGCCGACCTCGCCGTCGTGGGCGGGTAGCGCCACGAACCGGGCCTCGGTCTCGAGGACGACCCGCTCGGGAGTGACCACGCTGCAGTGGAAGGATGCCATGGCTTACTTGAAGTCCTCGGCCCGCCTCTCGGCGTCCTCGATGGCGCCGACGTACATGAAGGCCTGGTCCGGCAGGTGGTCCCACTTGCCCGCGCACAGCTCCTCGAAGGAACGGATCGTGTCCTCGAGGGAGACGTAGATGCCCTTGAAGCCCGTGAACTGCTCGGCGACGTAGAAGGGCTGCGACAGGAAGCGCTCGATCTTCCGAGCGCGGCGGACGACCATCTTGTCCTCCTCGGACAGCTCGTCGACGCCGAGGATGGCGATGATGTCCTGCAGGTCCTTGTAGCGCTGGAGGATCTGCTGCACCTGGCGGGCGACCCGGTAGTGTCGCTCGCCGATCAGCTCGGGCGCGATGATCCGGCTGCTCGAGGCCAGCGGATCCACCGCGGGGTAGATGCCCTTCTCCGAAATGGAGCGCTCGAGGTTCACGGTCGAGTCCAGGTGGGTGAAGGCCGTGGCCGGAGCGGGATCGGTGTAGTCGTCCGCCGGCACGTAGATCGCCTGGATCGAGGTCACGGCGCCGCGCTTCGTCGAGGTGATGCGCTCCTGGAGCTCACCCATCTCGGTTCCCAGCGTCGGCTGGTAGCCCACGGCCGAGGGCATGCGCCCCAGGAGCGCCGAGACCTCGGAGCCGGCCTGGGAGAACCGGAAGATGTTGTCGATGAAGAGCAGCGTGTCGACACCGGTCTGGTCGCGGAAGTACTCGGCCATCGTCAGGGCCGAGAGCGCCACGCGCAGGCGGGCGCCGGGCGGCTCGTTCATCTGGCCGAACACCATGACCGTCTGGTCGATGACGCTCTTGCCGGTGTCACCGATCTTCGCCTCCTGCATCTCGAGCCAGAGGTCGTTGCCCTCACGCGTGCGCTCGCCGACGCCCGCGAAGCAGGAGTAGCCGCTGTGGAAACGGGCCAGCCGCGCGATGAGCTCCTGGATGATGACCGTCTTGCCCACGCCCGCGCCGCCGAAGAGGCCCGTCTTGCCGCCGCGGACGTAGGGCGTCAGCAGGTCGATGACCTTGATGCCCGTCTCGAAGATCTCGGTCTT
>CAJQNK010000147.1 GCA_905479655.1 uncultured bacterium
GGGCTCTCCCTCTTGTTCATCGGTCGGCCTCCCGGGAATGGGAATCCGCTTCCTCCCCATCGACGAGTTGGTCGACGAGCTGCTGGTTGCCGGCCAGAGGCCCAAGCGTTCCGGGGAGAAGAAGGAGGACGAGAGCAAGAAGCCGAAGGCGCCCGTGATTCAGACGTTTCAGAGGACCTTCGAAGACGCCCACGATTTCGCCCGGGTGCTGCGGAAGGACATCGCGGAAGGCGGGCTCTTCCTGCCCACGAACCATCCCGTGCCCGTCCAGTCCGAGGTCGACGTCACCCTCGTGCTACCGAAGCCCCTGGACTTCACCGTCGAGACCCGGGCCCGGGTCGTCCTCCACCTTCCGGGCGGCATGGGGCTCGCGTTCGTCGAGCCGCTGCAGCTGCTCGACGAGCTGGAGCCGCTGCTGCAGGAGCTGGACCTCTAGCCTGGTCTTCTCACCGGGTGTCGTTGCGAGAGGCCCTAGCAGCCCGTGGTGGAAGCCGGGCGCGAGCGAGAGCGCGCAATCTTCTTCGGAATCAAGGCGGGAAATCCGCACTCGATTCGGTGAATCGGGGAGGATTCCCAACGAAGAGTCCGGAGAAGAGGGCCGCTCGTAGCGTGTCTCGCCTTTCACCACGGGCTGCTAGGTGCCTCGCGCCTAGCCCGGACGGCACCTCGACGCTCTCGATGCGACGGCGAACTTCCCGCACAGCACACAAGGCTCCCAGCCCTACTCCGGCGCCTCGACCAGCCCGTTCGCGATGATCGGAGGGATCGGCACCTTCTCGAGCCCCCCCGGCTCGCCCAGCCGGCAGCAGATCGTCGCCATCCGGCCCTCGGCGACCAGGATCTCGTCCCTCGAGATCCGGAAGCCGTAGGTCAGGGAGGTCCGGCCCTTGCGCAGGATCCGCAGGTGGATCGTCAGCACGTCGCCGAAGAAGGCCGGGCTGAGGTAGCGGCAGGTGGCCTCCAGGCGCGGCCAGCCGATCTCGTGCCCCTCGTGACGCATGTGGACCCGCGCGCCGAGGAACTCCAGGAGCTCGTGCTCCGCCGTCTCCACGAAGACGAAGAAGCGGGCGAAGTGGACCTGCTTCGCCAGGTCCGTGTCGGCGAACTCGACCCGTCGCCGCGCGCGGAACTCCCAGATCGGCTCACGCTCCGACACGACCCCGCCGGGGGTCATCGACCGGCTCACGCCGATCGCTCCCGCCGGTCGGCGCCGACCAGCCGCAGGTAGACGGCCTCGGTCGCCCGCGCCATCGACGCGGAGTCGAAACGCTCCCGCACCGACCGGGCGCCCCGATCCCCCAGCTCCCGCCTCAGCGTCGGGTCCCGCACCAGGCGGGCGAGGCCGCTCGCGAGGTCGCCGGGAGACTCGGGCTCGACCAGGAGGCCGCCGCCCGTGGCCTCGATGAGCTCGGGGAAGGCGCCGTGGTTCGGCTGCACCACCGGCACGCCTCGGGCCATCGCCTCCAACACGTAGAGGCCCTTGCTCTCGCGGTAGGTCGTGGGCACCGAGAGGACGTCGATCTCCTCCAGGAAGCGCTCCTTGGCCTGCGGGTCGAGCTCGCCGTCGATCACGACCCGGCCGGCGAGGCCCCAGCTCTCGAAGCGCCGGGAGAGCCCGTCGAGGAACGCCTTCTGGTCGTCGCCCAGGTAGCCGCCGATGCGCAGGCGCACCGCGTCGCGCCCCACGTCGTCGGCCAGCTCGCGGAACGCCTCGGCCAGGACGTGCAGGCCCTTCTCCGGGCAGATCCGCGCCAGGTACCCCACGGTCATCGGGCCGCCCGCCGGGCGCTCCGGCGGCGACTCCGCCACACCCTCCGGGAGCTTCACTCCCAGGGGCACGACGTGGATCCGCTCGCCGCCGGCGCCGAGGAGCGGCGCCATCCGCTCCGCGTAGTAACGGTTGGGCGCCAGGAAGGCGTCGACATCCGCGGCGCGGGCCGCGACCTCGGCGAACACCCGGCTCCTCCAGGGCTCCACCAACCCGTCCAGGAACAGGTCCTCGCCGGGAAGCCCGCAGACGATCGGCACGTCCAGCCGTCGCCGGAGGGTGCGGGCGAGCCCGAGGAACATCGCGTTGGTCAACTGGACCACCTGGGGTCGCCACCCCTCGATCCAGTCCACCAGCTCCTGGAGCTCCCGGGCCTGGCGCCCCGCCTCGCCCTGCAACACCGATAGGGTGAGCGCTCCCAGGTCCCCGGCGTCCGTCGAGGTCGAGAATCTGGAGATCCAACGCAGCAACCCGCGACGGTCCAGGAGCTTGCGCAGCGGCCGTGGCGCCCGCGCCCAGCGCGGCATCATCTGCTCCAGGTAGACGTTCACGGCGCCGTAGAAGACCCGCTCGCGGGAGACATCCGCTTCATCCGTACGGATCGGCGTGTAGGTCGGCAGCAGCGCCACCTCGTGGCCGCGCGCGATCAGCGCCGTCGCCAGGGTGTTGTCGTGGATGCAGCTGCCGCAGTACATCCCGGCCGCGCCGGCGGCGACGTAGGCGAGGCGGAGGGGAGGTGGCCCGGGCACGATCGGAGTCTACCGGAGGGCGCCCCCGAGAGGCCCCTGGGCAGGACGCCGACGGCCGCCGGACGCCGAGCGCCCCCGGGGGTCTCGGCTCCGCCGACCCGGGATGTGCGCGAGACGGACGACCGGCGTCCCGCGGCCCGGAGAGGGTCCCGGATGGTAGGCTTCAGCCTGCGGGTTGCCGCATCCCCATCGAGCCTGAGATCCACCACGCCGTCCTCCCCTACCTCGCCGTCGAGCGGCTGTCGTTCCGGGGGGGTCGAGGAGGCGGGCGCCATCACGGATCTTCGGGACGGCGGGGAGCCTGCGGCATTCTGAGGATTCAGAGAAGGCCGACGGCAGGCTGTCCCGGGGAACGGTCGCCGACCTCGTCGTCGCGAGCCGTCGAAATTCGCCAACCGGGCCGCGCCCCACCGAGGAGGAGAATCCGATGACCCCCCTCTATCTCCCCACCGGCGTCATCGCCACGTCGCTCGAATCGGCCGAGCGCCGCGTGGGTCTCCACCCCCGCCACTTCGACCGACTCTCGGCACCGATGCGCTCCGCCATCGTCCTCGAGAACGGCTACGGGCGACGGTTCGGCTGGGAGGACTCCCGGCTCGAGTCCCACGGTTTCTCCCTGGCCTCCCGGGAGGAGGTGCTCGAGAGCTGTGAGATCGTCCTGCTGCCGAAGCCCCACGCCGACGACCTGCGCCGGATGAGCGAAGGGCACATCCTCTGGGGCTGGCCTCACTGTGTCCGGCAGCGGGAGCTCACCCAGGTCGCGATCGAACGCCGCCTCACTCTCCTGGCCTTCGAGGCGATGTTCCTCTGGGGGTCGGACGGCGAGCGGGGCCCGCACACGTTCTATAGGAGCAACGAGCTGGCGGGCTACTGCGCCGTGCAGCACGCCCTCGGTCTCGCCGGCTGGGACGGCTGGTACGGTCAGCAACGCCGGGCGCTGCTGCTGGGCTTCGATTCGGTCGGCCGAGGCGCCGCCTACGCGCTCGCCGGACGCGGGATCTCCGACATCACCGTCCTGACGCGACGGTCGCCGCAGCAGGTGCCCGACCCGATCCCGGGAGCAACCCACGGTCGAATGAGACGGCCCGACCGGGACGGGGAGCCCGTGACCTTCGAGCTCGAGGACGGGGCGGAGCGCCCACTCGTCGAGTTCCTTGGCCAGATGGACGTGGTGGTCAACGGCACCCTCCAGGACCCGGAGGATCCCCTGACCTACCTGCGTGAGGGGGAGGAGAGCCACCTGCGCGAGGGCTCGTTGATCCTCGACGTGAGCTGCGACGAGGGGATGGGCTTCCCGTTCGCCCGACCGACCTCCTTCGAGGAGCCCACGTTCCGCGTCGGCCCGAGCCTCTACTACGCGGTCGACCACACCCCGACCTACCTGTGGGACAGCGCTTCGTTCGAGATCTCGGACGCCCTCCTGCCCTACCTCCACACGGTGATGTCGGGGCCGGAGGCGTGGAAGTCCGACGCCACTCTGGCCCGCGCCGTCGAGATTCGAGGCGGCCGGATCCTGAATCCGGTGATCCTCGCGTTGCAGAACCGGGGCCCCGATCCGCCCCATCCGATCCTCGGGTGAGCCGCGGGCGGCGTCGCTGGCCTCGGTCGGCGACTCGACGCGATCCGTACCGAACCGTCGAACGGAACGAGAGGCCGGGGCCGCCCTCTGCTAGCCTCGGACCCGCCGCTCTTCCCAAACGCTCTCGATCTGGAGGACCCTCTCGTGACTCGAAATACTGCGCTCGTTCTCGGTCTCGCTCTCGCCCTGGGCGCAACCGCCCACGCCCAGACTCCCGTCGGCTTCGACGCCCTCGGCTCCGTCCCCCTCGATCCCATCGGTATCGAGAACGCCGGTGACGGCTCGGGCCGGCTCTTCATCGTCCAGCAGCCGGGCGTCATCGCCGTCTGGGACGGGACCCAGTTCCTCCCGACCCCGTTCCTGGACATTCAGGACCGCGTCAACGACAACTCGAGCGAGCGGGGGCTCCTGGGCCTCGCCTTCCATCCCGACTACGAGACCAACGGCCTGTTCTACGTCCACTACAGCGACTCGAGCGGCGACACCCAGATCTCGAGGTTCTCGGTCACGGCCGACCCCGACGTGGCCGACCCGAACAGCGAGCTGCCGATCCTGAGCCAGAATCAGCCGTTCAACAACCACAACGGCGGCAAGCTGGCCTTCGGCCCCGACGGCTACCTGTACATCGCGCTGGGTGACGGCGGTTCGGGCGGCGATCCCCAGGGCAACGGCCAGGACCTCGGCACCCTGCTGGGCAAGCTCCTGCGCATCGACGTCGACGGCGACGACTTCCCGGGTGACCTGAACGCCAACTACGCGATCCCCGCGGACAACCCGTTCGTGGGCCTGGCGGGCCGGGACGAGATCTGGGCCTACGGCCTGCGCAACCCGTGGCGCTTCTCCTTCGACCGCGAGAACGGGGACCTCTTCATCGGCGACGTCGGCCAGAACGTGATCGAAGAGGTGGACCTCCAGCCCGCGAGCTCCTCCGGAGGCGAGAACTACGGCTGGAACCGGATGGAGGGCTCGGACTGCTTCGAGCCGCCGACCGACTGCAACGACGGCTCTCTCGTGTTGCCCATCCTCGAGTACCCCCACTTCGACGGCGGCTTCCTGGGCTGCTCGATCACAGGCGGCTTCCGCTACCGCGGCAGCCGCAACCCCCTGCTCCAAGGCGTCTACTTCTACGGCGACTACTGCACGGGCCGGGTCTGGGGCGGCGTCGAGATCGAGGGCCTCTGGACCTCCCCGGCACCACTGGTGACCTCTTTCAGCATCCCGGCCTTCGGCGAGGGTGAGGACGGCGAGCTGTATCTGAGCGACCTCGACACGAACACCATCTACCGGCTCCACGACACCCGGCCGTTCTGCGACGTGGAGCTGAACGCCGACACCTACGGCGTGGGCGACACGGTCACCCTGACGGTGGCCCGGCTGGTGAACCGCGGAGACAGCGCGGCGAGCCTGCGGTTCCAGCTCGGCGCGATCCCGCCCGGCGGCTCGTTCCAGGCGATCATCGACCGCGACCTGACGCTGGCGGCCGACAGCGACCTCGACAAGGGGCCGCGGAACCTCTTCACGGTGCAGGCCGGCACGCCGACCGGCGCCTACCAGCTGGTGTGCAACCTGCTGGACGGCGGCACCCAGGTGGCCACCGACACGGTCTCGTTCGAGATCCGGTAGGGCGGCGAGCGACCCGCCGGGACTGGGTGCGGCCGCGGTCGGAGCTGGATCTCACGCCAAGGCGCGAAGACGCGAAAGGGGGGCCGGACAGGCCGTCCTTCCCTTGCGTCTTGGCGCCTTGGCGCCTTGGCGTCTTGGCGTCTTCGCGTGAGGATTCCCCGCCGCCCTGGCCCCGACCCGAACGTCCTACCCGGTCGCCCTACCCGGTCGCCCTACCCGGTCGCCCGCTCCTGCACTCCCAGGATCTGTCGCACCGCGGGCTCCAGCCGGGCCATGCCCGACTCCCGGCCGAGCTCCAGGGCCGCGGCGGGCTCCATGCCGTCGACGTACCAGGCCTCGAGCGCCAGCAGAGCGCCCACGCGGTTGCCGCTGGCGCAGTGGACGATCGTCGGCCCGTCGGCCTGGTCCAGGATCTCGGCGAGGGTGCGGGCGTTCTCTTCGGTGAGACCCTGGACGCCGGCGACGGGCAGGGAGTGGTACGCCAGCCCGAGAGCCTCGACCTCCTCGGCACTGGGGCCGCCCTCCTCGGGCGTCCGCAGGTTGACCACGGTGGTGTAACCCTGAGATCGCGCCGCCTCGAGCTGTGCCAGCGTCGGCTGTCCACCGAGCAGCAGCCCGGAATCGGTCAGGATGCCGTTGGGCAGGAGCTCCTGCGGCGCACCGGCGGCCCGGACCGCCAGCGCCTCCGTCGTTGGGGCGGCCAGCTCGGAACGCGGTTTCGCCGCCGGCTCCGGACCGGCGCAGGCGACGGTGGAAAGAAGGAGGCAGAGGAGCGACGAGAAGAGTCTCATGGGTTCTCCCGGGTCCGTCGGAGTGTTTTGTCGATGGGTGTTCGGAGCTCCCGGCACCCGCCCGTCGGCCGACGGGCGGTGCCGGATCGGATGAAGTTACCAGAATCTCGCGGCCGCACTCCGACGGGCCCGGTTTCGAGCCCCTCCTCAGGAGCCGAACGACTTGGGCACGCGCACGGG
>CAJQNK010000148.1 GCA_905479655.1 uncultured bacterium
TCCACGACCGCCCCGCCAGCCGCACCGTGAGGGGCTCGTCCTGGACCATGGTGGAGGGCACGATCCGCCCGTCCTCGAGCGCCGCCGCGTAGACCACCGGCTTGAAGCTGGAGCCGGGCTGGCGCCGCGCCCTGGAGACCCGGTCGAACTGGGAGGTGCCCCAGTCCCGCCCCCCGACGTAGGCCAGGATCCGCCCCGTCGCGGGCTCGATGGCGACCAGCGCCGCCTCCAGGGCGCCCCGCTCGGCCCGTCCCTTCTCCCATCCCGACTCCAGCGCCTCGACCCCCCAGCTCACCGCGCTCTCCGCCTCCGTCTGGTCCTGCGCGCGCAGGGTCGAGAGCAGGGCATGGCCCGACGTCTCGAGGTCGTGGAGCTCGTAGCGCTCCCCGGCCTCGGCGGCGATCCGCTGGGCGAAGTAGGGCACCCCCCGAGCCGCGATCCGATGTCGCTTGGCGGGCAGCGGCGCCGCCGAGGCCGCCGACGCCCCCTCCTCGGAGACCCACCCGAGCTCCGCCATCCGCCCGAGGACCCAGTCGCGCCGGGCCCGGGTGCGCTCCGGGTCGTTGCCCGGCGCGTAGGAGCCCGGAGAGCGGATCATGCCCGCGAGCAGGGCCGACTCGCCCAGGTCGAGGCGCTCCGGGGGGCATCCGAAGTAGGCCCGCGAGGCGGCCCCGACACCCATGAGGTTCACGGCGCCGGAGCGGCCCCAGTAGATCTGGTTCAGGTAGGCCCGGAGGATCTGCTCCTTGGAGTAGCGGGCGTCCAGCAGGAGAGCCAACACCGCCTCGCGCACCTTGCGCAGGAGGGTCCGCTCGTGGGTCAGGTAGAGGTTCTTGACCAGCTGCTGGGTCAGCGTGGAGCCCCCCTGGAGGACCTCGCCGCCCCGCAGGTTGACCCACAACGCCCGCGCCATCCCCCGGGCGGAGAGGCCCGGATGGTCGTAGAACCCAGCGTCCTCCGCAGCCAGGACGGCATGCACCAGATCGTCCGGCAGCCGCTCGAGGTCCACGGGCCAGCGATCCTGGAGGTCGTCGCCGTAGAACGAGGCCAGGAGCGGCGGCTCGAGCGACGCCTCGTCGACCACCCGGCCCCGCCAGCGCAGCGAGTCGATCCACCGACCGACGAAGCCGACCTCGAGCAGCCCCCCCTCGTCCCAGCCGCCGGCCCGCGGGAAGCCCCGCAGGTGGACCGCCAGCCGCGCGCGGGCGATCCGGTACTCCCCGGGATCGAAACCGCCTCCGGCGTCGCGCCGGTAGCCCAGCTCCGAGAGCTCCGTCACGAGCGCGTCCGGGGCGATCCCCCGCCCCACGCGCAGCACCGTGGGCGCCCCGTAGAGACGCGACGGGACCGGCTCGGTCAGCTCGCCGAACGTGGCGGAGAGGCGCCAGAACGGCCACACGAGCCAGACCACACCCGCCACGAGGGCGGTCAGGGCCAACAGTGCCAACGCGCGCCGCGACCTCCGACGGCCGCGCCGGCGGAGAATCCGGATCCGGAGTCCTCTCATTCCTCCATTCTTCTAGCAACATCCGAGCCAGGAAGACCGGCGGGGCCCTTGCGCGAGGAGCGGCCGGACCTCTGGTAGAGTCCGCGGTCCCATGATCGCGGTGTCCGGCCTAGCCAAGTCCTTCGGCCAGCAGAGCCTCTTTTCCGGAGTCTCCTTCCAGCTCAACCCGGGCGACCGTTACGGCCTCGTCGGGGCCAACGGCTCCGGCAAGAGCACGCTCATGAAGATCCTCGCCGGCGACGAGCTGCCCAGCGACGGCACGATCTCCATCGCCAAGCGACTCCGCCTGGGCGTGCTGCGCCAGGACCACTTCCGCTACGAGGAAGTCCCGATCCTCCACACGGTGCTGATGGGACACGCCGAGCTGTGGCAGGCCATGGTCGAGAAGGAGAGGATCCTGGCCCGGGCCGACGTCGAGTTCGACGGCGAGCGCTACGCCGAGCTCGAGGACGTCATCCTCGCGCACGACGGCTACTCGGCCGAGGCGCGAGCCGCGGAGATCCTCGAGGGGCTGGGCATCCCGACCGAGGTGCACCAGCAGCCGCTCTCGACCCTCTCGGGCGGCTTCAAGCTGCGCGTGCTGCTGGCCCAGGTCCTGGCCTCCAACCCCGACGCACTGCTCCTGGACGAACCCACGAACCACCTGGACATCCTTTCCATCCGCTGGCTCGAGAAGTTCCTGGAGAGCTTCGGCGGCGTCACCCTGGTGATCTCCCACGACCACCGGTTCCTGGACAACGTCTCCACCCACATCCTGGACGTCGACTACGAGACCGTCATCCTCTACACCGGCAACTACACGGCCTTCCAGAAGGCCAAGGTCGCCGAGCGCGAGCGGCGCGAGGCCGACATCAGCCGGCGCGAGAAGGAGATGGCCCACCACCAGCAGTTCGTGGACCGGTTCCGGGCCAAGGCCACCAAGGCGCGGCAGGCCCAGAGCAAGCTCCGGCTGATCGAGAAGATGGCGGACGAGATGGAGCCCCTGCCCCAGTCCTCGCGCCGCTACCCCCACTTCCACTTCCGCCAGCGCCGCCCCAGCGGGCGCATGGCCCTCGAGGCGGAAGGCCTGCGCAAGGCCTACGACGACAACGTGGTTCTCGACGGCATCGACCTGGCGGTCCGCCGCGGCCAGAAGGTGGCCGTCATCGGCCCCAACGGCATCGGCAAGTCCACGCTGCTCAAGATCCTGGTCGGCGCCCTCGAGCCCGACGCCGGGCAGGTCGAGTGGGGGCACGAGACCTATCCCGGCTACTTCGCGCAGGATCACCGCGACCAACTGGGCGACGACAAGCAGACCGTCCAGGGCTGGTTCTGGGAAGGCTGCCCCGGCGAGCCCATCGGCTACGTCCGGGGGCGGCTCGCCCGGGTGCTGTTCTCCAAGGAGGAGGTCGAGAAGCGCCTGGGGAGTCTCTCCGGCGGCGAGGCGGCGCGTCTCGTCTTCGCCCGCCTGAGTTCCGACCAGCCCAACGTCCTCGTCCTCGACGAGCCCACCAACCACCTCGACCTCGAGGCCATCGAGGCGCTCGTCGAGGGGCTGCGCGAGTACGACGGCACGCTGCTCTTCGTCTCCCACGACCGCTGGTTCGTCTCGCGTCTGGCCGACCGCATCGTCGAGGTCACCCGGGACGGTCTGAACGACTTCGTGGGGACCTACGAGGAGTACCTGGCCGCCTGCGGCGACGACCACCTCGACGCCGACACCGTGGCGCTCAAGGCCCGGCAGGAGAAGCGCAGGAAGGCGGCCCAGCGCAACCGCACCCCCTCGGAGGACCGGGAGGCGAAGAAGCTCGCCCGCCAGCTCGAGGCCCGAGGCCGCGAGATCACGGACGCGATCGAGGCCGCCGAGGCCCGGGTCCACGAGATCAACGAGATGTTCTGCGACCCCAGCTTCTTCGACCGGACCCCGCACGAGAAGGTGACGAAGCTCGAGCGTGAGCAGAAGAAGCTCGGCGCGCGGGTGGAGGATCTGATGGAGGAGTGGGAGCAGGTCGAGACGGAGCGGGCCGAGCTCGGGTAGGGAGTCAGCCCTCCATCGCCCGCACCCCCTCGACCAGCTCCCGCGTCGCCGTCTCGAGGTGGGGCGCGGCGTACAGGCTGCCGCCGATCAGGAACACCGTGTCCGGCCCGTAGCGACTCACCCACAGCGGAACGCGGCGCCGATCGATGCCGCCGCCGGGCACCGGGATCGCCTTGCGGACGGCGCCCAGGGGAGCGCGGAGGTTCCGGTTGATCGCCTCGCAGGTGGCCAGCGAGAAGGCGAAACGACCCCCCACGTTGGGGTAGATGACGCCGTCGCAGCCCGCCGCACGGAAGATCTGCCCCAGGAGGATCTCGGGGGCGATGCCGTGGTCCGGGGCGAAGAACGCTCCGGTGAGCGAAGGGTGACCGAGGATCGCCAGCCCCGAGTTGCGGGCCAACCAGCTCACGGCCTCGAAGCCCAGGGTCATCGGGCTCACCATCACGCCCCGGCAACCCACCGAGCGCAACCACTCGACCCGCTTGACCAGCTCCTCGGGCCCCCCGGAGAGGTGCGGAAAGTAGGCGGTCGACCCGCGGGTGTGGCGGTTGGCGTCGGCCACGGCCTCGAGGCAGCGCTCCACCCGCTCGCGGAACGGCGCGCTCCGCTGGTCGGCCAGGGAGTGGTCGTCCTTCACGATGTCGACCTTCCCCCGGGCGAGCGCCCGGGCCCGGCCCGCCAGGGCGACGGAGTCCAGGCCCAGGGGCTTCAGGGCCGCGCACACCAGGGGCCGGCGCTGACGCACCTCGATCCGGTCCCGCAGCCCGGTGATCCCGAATCGCGGTCCAGGGAGCCGCGAGAGCAGCTCCCGCGGCCAGCCGACCCGGACGATCCTCGTGCCGGGCTGCATCGAGACGTTGCCGAAGAGGAGGTTGACGAGCTGGCCGAAGCCCGGCCCGGCGATCTCGGGATCGTAGGAGATCAGCGCCCGGTGGACCCGCGGCTCGTCGGTGGCCTGCACCGACTCGACCCGGCCGATCGCCCCGGCGGCCTCCGGCGGCACCGTGGCGGCCTGCAGCTCCACCGTCTGCTCGAGGGCGACCGCCAGCGCCCGAGTCGCGGGATCCTCCCCGTCCGAGCTTCGAAGCTCGAAATGGACTTCCAGGCGGGACGGGGTTCCGGTCTCGGGGGCGCGCCGAGAGAACAGCACGGGGCGGAGTCTACCCTAGCCAATCCGCGCGAACGGCCCTCCGGCCCCTGTCAGGGCGCCCCTTCGACGGCCGGCGCGCGGCGCGACTCCTGCAGCGCGTACAGGTAGCCCCGGGTCCGCAGGTAGAGGGTGTCGCCCACCAGCGCCGGGGTCGCCTCGGCCCCTTCGTCGAGCTCGTTCTCGGCCAGCAACTCCAGGGTCGGCCCGTGGCGCAGCACGACGGCGCCCCCCTCCCGATCGAAGAAGTAGACGCGGCCCGAGGCGGCCACCGGCGAGGAGTAGATGTTGCCGATGCCCGGGAGTCGCACCTCCGTGTAGTGGATCTCCCCGGTCGCCGCGTCGGCGCTGGTCAGGATGTCGCCGAACCTCTTCAGGTAGTAGACCTGATCGTCGTAGAGCAGGAGCGAGGGGACGTAGGGGGCGTGTCGGTCGTGCACCCAGAGCACGGCGTCGGTCTCCGCCAGCTCGCCGCGGGCCCGGCGCAGGTCGACGGCCTGGACGGCGTTGCCGCGGAAGCCGGACGCGAGGTAGACCACGCCGTCGCCGTGCGGCGGCGTCGGGATCACGTTCAGGGTCATGCCCTCCAGGGACCAGAGCTCCTCGCCGGTCTGCAGGTCGTAGCCCCGGCTGCGGCCGGTGGCCGCCACCACCACCTGGGTCCGGCCGTCGATCTCCACCGCCACCGGCGTGGACCACGAGGTGGGCTCGCCGGGCCTCTCGACCCGCCAGACCTCCGCGCCCGTGGCCGCGTCGAGAGCCACCAGGAACGAGTCACCCTCGTGGTCCCAGAGGATCACCACGCGGTCGTCCCGCAGCAGGGGCGAGCTCCCTTCCCCGAAGCCGTTGCGGGTCGTCATCTGACCGAGGTCGACACTCCACAGCAGCTCGCCGTCCAGGTCGTAGGCGAAGGTCCCCTGGGAGCCGAAGTGGGCGATCAGACGCTCGCCGTCGGTCACCGGCGAGGAGCCCGCCCAGGTGCCGTCGGGG
This sequence comes from uncultured bacterium, assembly GCA_905479655.1. Taxonomy (GTDB): domain Bacteria; phylum Acidobacteriota; class Thermoanaerobaculia; order Multivoradales; family JAHEKO01; genus CAJQNK01. The sequence continues at coordinate 5,662 of CAJQNK010000148.1, forward strand.
TGGGTGCCCTCCGCCGGTGTCGTCTCGACCGCGGTCCGCCGCCACAGCTCGCGACCGTCGACGGTGGCCAGGGCCAGCACGTCGAAGCGCAGCGGCGCGGGCTCCGTGGGGGAAGCCCCCGGCTCCCCCGCCGGCATGGCTGTCAGGAGGAAGATCCGGTCGCCCCAGACGACCGGCGAGGCGTGACCGCGTCCGGGCACGGGCACCTTGAAGCGGACATTCCGCGTCTCGCTCCACACCGTCGGCGGGTCCGCGTCCGGCGCGACGCCCGTGTCGAGCGGTCCCCGCCAACGCGGCCACTGGCTGTCGGCGTCGATGTCGGCGGCTCCGACCACTGCGGCCCCCCACAGGACGCCCCCGAAGAGAGCGGCCCCGAGGAGCGCGACGAGGAGGACGAGCGGCCGACGCGCGGGTCCTGGCAACGGCGAGTTCGACGAGGGCATGGCGCTCCTTTCGCGTCCGGCCGGGCCGGAGCTGTCTCTCGGGTTCGGCCGGACTCTACCCCGGCGCCCGGGCAATCCCGCCCCCGAGGGGGACACGACGGCCCCGGCGGGCGCTACCATCCCGTGCATGGCCGAGTCCTCCGCAGACGCCGCGAGCTCCTCCTCGCCCTGGACCCCTCTCGCCATCCCCGCCTTCCGGGCGCTGTGGCTGGCGGGAATGGCGTCGAACATCGGCACCTGGGTCCACGAGGTCGGTGCCGCCTGGGTCATGACGTCGCTGACGGACTCCGCCACCCTGGTCGCTCTGGTGCAGGCCTCGGCGACCCTGCCGATGTTCGCGCTGGCGCTGACGGCCGGCGTCATCGCCGATATCGTCGACCGTCGGCGGCTGCTCCTGGCCGCCCAGGGGTGGATGGCCCTGACGGCCGCCGGGCTGGCCGCGACGACCGCCCTGGGGGCGGTGACACCGCTGCGGCTCCTCCTGTTCACCGCGGCCCTGGGTTGCGGTCTCGCCTTCTCGGCCCCGGCATGGCAGGCCGTGGTGCCCGAGCTCGCCGGCCGCGAGCAGTTGGCGAAGGCCGTGGCGATCAACAGCATGGGCTTCAACGTGGCCCGTGCCGCGGGCCCCGCCCTCGGCGGCTTCCTGTTGGCGACGGTGGGCCCCACCGCGAACTTCGCGCTCAATGCCCTGTCGTTCGCCGGCGTCCTCGTCGTGCTGGGCCGCTGGCGCTGGCAGCCGGAGGGGGAGACGGCGCTCCCGCCGGAGCGCTTCCTCTCGGCCTTCCGGGTCGGCGCCCGCTACGTTCGGCACTCCCCCCGGTTCCAGGCGGTCATGGTCCGCGGGGCCCTTTTCGTCCTCGCGGCCAGCGCCTGGTGGGCGCTGCTCCCCGTCGTGGTCCGCTTCCAGTTGGGCGCCGGGCCCGGTGGCTACGGCCTCGTGGTCGGCGCCTTCGGCGTCGGCGCCGTGACCGCGGCCTGGATGCTGCCGCCGATCCGCGAGAAGGTCTCGGCCGACACGCTGACCGTCGTCGCGTCGAGCGTCTTCGCCCTGGGCCTCGCCGGCCTCGCCGTCGCCCCGGCGGCCTGGGCGGCCGCGGCGGTGGGCACCGTCGCGGGAGGCGCCTGGCTGACGGTGCTGTCGAGCTTCAACGTCGCCGCACAGAGCGGGCTGCCGAGCTGGGTGAGAGCCCGGGCCCTCTCGGTCTACATGCTGGTCTTCTTCGGCGGGCTGGCCGGCGGCTCGGTGATCTGGGGGCGGATGGCCGACGCGGTCGGCACCCGCTCGGCCCTGCTGATCGCCGCCGCGTCGGTCGCCGTGGGGCTCCTGGCGGCGATCCGCTTCCGCCTCGGGCACGTGGACCCGAGCCGCCTCGCCCCCTCGCGACACTGGCCCGCGCCGCTGATCACGCTGGAGCCCGTTCCGGACCGGGGGCCCGTCCTGGTGACCGTGGAGTACAGGATCGATCCGTCCGACGCCGACGCGTTCGGCCGCGCCATGCGCAAGGTGGCCCGCAGCCGCCGCCGGGCGGGCTCCGTGCGCTGGGGGCTGTGGACCGACGCGACCGATCCGGGACGCTACATCGAGAGATTCGTGGACGAGTCCTGGATCGAGCACCTGCGCCACCACGAGCGCCTGACGACGCAGGACCTGGGGATCGAGGAGGCCGCCCGCGCCTTCCACCGCGGCGACGGCCCGCCGGAGGTCACCCACTTCCTCTGGCACGCCACGACCGGGGCCTCGCATCCTCAGGCACCTACGAGCTCTCGCGACGACACCCGGTGAGAACGTCAGGCTAGTCGCCCAACTCCCCCACCGCCTCGGCGGCCGCCTCGCGCACCTCCGGATCCGGGTCGCGCAGAGCGCGGCGAACGGCGGGCAGAGCCCGTGGATCCTCGATGTCGGCCAGGGCGTCGATCGCGGCGCAGCGGACGTCGGGGTGGGGATCGTCGAGCGCGCCGACGAGCGCCTCGATCGCGGTGGGATCCTCCAGCTCGCCCAACGATTCGGCGGCGTAGGACCGCACGCGCCACTGGCCGTCCTCCAGGGCCTTCGACAGGCCGGCGATGGCGCGCGGCGTGCCCAGCTCGCCCAGCGCCTCGGCCGCCGAGGCGCGCACCTTCCAATGGGGGTCCTGGAGCAGCGTGTTGAGCACGTCCACATCCGCGGCGTTCTGGATCTCGCCCAGCGCCTCGGCCGCGGCCCGCCGCACCTGCCAGCTCTCGTCCTTCGCGGCGGTGGTCAGGGGCTTGCGGCCCCGGCTGTCCTCCAGCTCGCCCAGCGAGGAGGCCGCCTCCTCGCGCACCCGCCAGTGCTCGTCCCGCAGGGCCCCGATCAGGGCCTCGATCCCACGACCGCCACCCTCGCCCAGCAGCTCGACCGCCGCCAGCCGCACCTCCCAGTCGGGGTCCTTCACGGCCTTGGCCGCCACCGCGGCCGCCCGATCGCCGCCGATCTCCTCGAGGGCGTCGAGGGCCGAGCGCCGGACGCGCGGATCGCTGTCCTCCACGGCCTTCGCCAGCGGCTCGATCGCAGCGGCGCCGCCGATCTCGGCGAGCGTATCCGCGGCCCGCTCCCGGACCTCCGGGTGGTCGTCTCCCAGGAGCCGCACGACGGCCGGCTCGGCCCGCGCCGCCCCGATCTCCTCCAGGCCGTCGAGCGCCGCCGCCCGGACCCCAGCGTCGGCGTCCTCCAGCAGCGCGATCAGCCGGTCGACGGTCGCGGGGTCCTCCAACTCGCCGGCCGCGAAGGCCGCCTCCCGCCGGACGCGGGCCGCCGGGTCTCCCAGGGCCGCGATCAGCACCGGCAGCGCCCGGGCGTCGCCCAGGGAGCCGAGGCCAACCAGGGCATGGGCCCGCGTCGCCTCGTCGTCCGCGGTCGCCGCCCGGCGCAGCGGGTCGAAGGCCCTCGGCCCGAGGTCGGCGAGCAGCTCGGCCGCCTCCCGACCCGGGGTCGTCCGGCGCAGCCACTCGCCCGAGCCGAAGAAGAACGAGTTGCCGCAACCGTCGTCGACGACCTCGCGATCGTCCGCGAGCAGGCCGACCAGCTCGGCGATGGCCGCCTCGCCGGCGGACCCGGTCGAGCGCAGGTCGCAGGCGCTGCGAACCCGCGTCGCGGCATCGGGGGCCATGAGGCCGGCCAGCAGCTCCGGAGCGGGTCCGCCCGAACCCCGGGCTCCATCGGCGGCATCGGCCTGGCAGGCCAGGAGAGCGAGGGTCGGTAGGACGAGCGTGAGAAGTCGGCGTGCAGTCATGGGTTCCTCCTCGGAGTCGGGCGACGGTTTCCTCCGCCGTCCGCCTTCCAATACCGCCGCAGACCCTCGACGTTTACTCCGCGGTCTCGAGGACGATGTCCGCGTCGTGCGTCCGCACCTGGACCTCCATGCCGTCGAGGCCGGTGGAGAAGCGACGGCGCCGGAAGGGGACGAAGCGCTCCCCGGCGTCGGGGGTCCCCGCTCCCAGGCTGCTGCGAATCTCGCCGCTGAAGGTCTCGAGCTCGAACCGCGCCCGCACGTCCTTGGGCAGGACCAGCGTGACCTGGCCGGAGAAGGTCCGGATCTCGACGTTGCCGTCGGTCGTGAGCGAGCCGGCGAGCACCACGGAGCCCGTCGTGGTCTCCACGTCGACCGAGTGGAGGTCGGAGCCGCGGATCTCCACCGTGGCGCTGACCGTCTCGACGCTCACCTCGTCGCGCGCTCCGGAGAGGACGACGGGGCCGCTGATCGAGTCCACCTCCATGGGCGCCCCGGCGGCGGCCACCTCGACGCGGCCGGTCATCGTCTCCACCTCGACCTCCCGCGCCGGTCCCCGCACCCCGATGTCTCCGTTGACGGTCTCCACCTCGATCTCCCCCCGGAACCCCTCGATGGTGACGTCGGCGTTGACGCTCTCCACCTCCACGTGAGAGCCCATCGGGGCCTGGATCTCGAGGACCGAGCGGTACGGCGTGTCGTCGTCGGAGGTGTGAAACCAGGAGTCGGGCACCCGGACGGAGATCCACGTCCCCTCGGAGTCGGAGTCGAACGACAGCTCCTCCGCACCCGCGGCGAGGGTGCCGCGCACCACGACCTCCGACCGGTCCCAGGCCCTCACGACCACCGAGCCGAAGTCGTTGCGCACGGAGAGCTTTCCCGCCTCCGGGGCGGGACGGCTCTTCTCGATCTGAACCTGGGAGGCCGCGGGCTGCGCGGCGCAGACGACCAGGGCCAGGAAGAGAAACGGGGCGAGGCGGACGGTTGGGACTCGGTGGCAGGTCATGGCTCCTCCTGGAGCGTCGGTCGGGTCGCTCGGCGCCCGACGCCCGACGGGGCGGGAAGGGACCGAGGAAGTCTCGTGGTTCTTCCGGAAACGGGGCATCAGAGCCTCGACGCGGCTCGCTGGGCGCGCTCCAGCAAGGCGATCTCCCGCGAGCGGTAGGCCACCAGGATGCGCCCGAGCTCGAGGTCCTCGGGGTGTCGGGAGAGGGCCGCCTCGATCTGGCCGATGGCCTCCTCGATGGTCGCGAGGTTGCTCTCGACGAGCGCGCGAGTCTCCGGCGGCAGCTCGTCGCGCAGCTCGTCGAAGGCGCGCCGCAGCTCGTCGCGGGTCGCCAGCAGCGACGTCGCGGCCGCCGTGACGTTCGGCGGCAGCGTGGCGGCCGGAACGACCGCGGCGGGAGTGGCCTGCGCCTGGACGGACATCGTCTCGGGCCCCGGAACCGGCTCGCGCAGGCTCCACCGGCCCAGCAGGAAGGCCCCCGCCAGTGTCGCGGCCAGCGCCACCGCCACCTGCCAGCGCACCGCCGGACGCGTCGACGAGGGCGTTCCGGAGGCGGCCCGGTCGACCGGGGCGACCGCCGGCTCCGCCTCCAGCCGCCCGGCGATCCCGGACCACAGGTCGCGCTCGGGCGCCACCGCCCGCGGCATGGAGCGCACGGCATTCCGCGTCCTCTCCAGGGCCTCCAGCTCGCGGGCGGCCTCGGGGTCTCGGCGCAACCGCTCCGCGAGCCGCCGCTCGGCGGTCGCGTCCAGCTCGCCGTCCAGAAGACGCCGGATCAGCTCGTCCAGCTCGGCTCGGTTCTCGTTCATCGCAGGGCCTCCCGCAGTCTCTTGCGCGCCCGGTGAAGCTGGATCTTCGACGTCGTCTCGGTGATCTCCAACAGGCTCGCGATCTCCGCGTGGCGGTGGCCGTAGAGGTCGAACAACACCAGGACGGCGCGGAGGCGCTCGGGCAGCCGGGCCACCGCCCTCTCCAGGTCCATCCTCAGCCCGGTCCGGCGACCGAGCGGATCGCCACCGCGACCGTCCGGGTCCTCGAGGATCTCGCCGTCCTCGCCGCCGTCCACCTCGCGCTGGGAACGCCGCCGCCCGGTCAGGAACTCGTTGACGGCGACCCGCTTCAGCCAGGCGCGGAGATGGTCCGCGCTCTCGATCCGTTCGCGGTACCGCCACGCTCGCACGAACACCTCCTGCGTCAGCTCCTCGGCCTCGGGCACCCTCCCCGTCAGCCTCAACGCCAGGCCGTACACGTTCCCCGAGAGGCGCCGGTAGAGGGCCTCGAAGGCGTCGGTCTCGCCCCCCCGGGCCTGTCGCCAGAGGAGCGACAGATCGACCTCGGGGGGCGCCGGATGGGTCGGAGAGACAGTCTCGGTCAATGGCTCGATCACCGGTGTACCCGACAGATCTACCACGGGCCCTCCCGGAGGTTTACATCGGATGACCCGTGTCGCTACCGGCAGCCCTCGGCAGCCCCGCGACAGCCCACGGGGGCCGGCTGTAGGCGTCGGCGCTCCGCTCCCCTCCGGCCGGCCTTCCTCGGCAAGGGCCGTCAGGCGAGGTGCCGGGAGACGAGCCGGGCCACCACCTCGTGGACCTCCGACCATGCCGCCCAGACCTCCTCGGCCCACGCCCGAACCTGCCGCACGTGGTCCTCGGGACCCTCGGCCAGGGCGACCTCCAGCACCGTCGCCCGGCCGCGGCGCGGCGGCGGCGAAAAGTGCGGCCAACCGTCATCCGAGGCCGTCACCGAGACCCCGATCGCCTGCAGGCGACGCGCCACCTTCACCGGTGGCAGCCCCTGTTCGAGCGCCAGGTGGAGCCCGGAGAGATGGATCCCGACCGATCGGTCCGGGTGAGGCCCCCCGGCGTGCTGCACCGCGTAGGCGTCGACCGTGAGCTGGTGGGCGGCCGCGAACACGACGGCGTCGCCGAACTCCACCCCGATGACCTCGGTGAAGACGCTCCAGCACTCGGGGGAGGTGTTGAAGTAACCGTCGTACGACGCCGCGGGCGCCTTCGGCATCTCCAGACCACAACCCGGGCAGGTCGTCGCGTCGACGTTCGTCACGCCCCGTGACCGTCCGCCGGGAGCCTAGTCCGTGGGCTCCAGGAAGAGCGTGTAGACCAGCTCTTCCCCCTCGATGAGGAACTGGGGCTCGAAGACCTGCAGGCAGAAGTCGCCGCTGGTCAGGCCATAGACGACGAAACCGCCCTGCTGGATCACGAAGGTGGCGGAGGTGTCGCAGACGTCGTCCTCGACACGCCCCAGGGTGACGCCCAACGTCGGCGACCCCCCCGCGACGACGGGCTCGCCGTCCGCGTCCAGCCAGGTCAGCTCCTGGAGCGTCACGCGCAGGAGAGACGCGTCACCCACCGGGAATCGAAACTCCTCGACACCCAGGGGACCGACACTGCCGGAGAAAAACATCTCCTCCACGGGGGCGCTGGGGCCACTGTTGCAAGCCGCGACGCCGAGCGCCAGCAGCAGGGCGAGGGCCCACGACGCTCCGCCGCGTCCGCTTCGCCGTTCATCGAGCCGTCTCATGACCTCTCTACCCCTCCTGGAACACCCCGAGGATCCGGGGGCACCCTGATTGTAGCCGCGCGCGGAGCCCGCGTCCCGCTGCGGCTCACGCGCCGCCCGGTTCGAGCTCCCGAGCCCCCGTCGGCCGGAGGCCCAGCGCCTCTCCGAGGCGCCGCACCGCCCACCAGCTCGCCTCCCGATCCCGGGAAGCCGATCCCGCAGCACCGGTCTCGGGCTCGAGCCAGACGCCCAGGACCCGGAGGCGCCCCCGCCGCCGGTCGGCCTTGAGGTCGACCCGGGCCACGAGACGGTCGCCCGCCAGCACCGGCAGGCAATAGTACCCGTATCGCCGGCTGGGGGCGGGCTTGTAGATCTCCAGCACCTGCTCGAAGCCGAACAGACGGCGCACCCGGCCCCGATCCCACAGCAGCGGGTCGAAGGGAGAGAGCAGGACTCCGGCGTCGCGACGAGGCCGGGCCGAGGACAGCTCGCCCGCCAGCTCGCGGTCGCCGGGCCGGATCCAGCCGGCCGTGACGCCCCGGTCGGGCGCGGCCAGAGCGCAGGCCCGCACCCGGCCCGCCCGCGCCAGGCGCTCGAGCGTCCGCTCCACCGCGCGCCGATGCGCGGCGAGCCGCCAGGTGGCGACGATCGTCCCCGTCGTCGCCCAGCCGTGACCGGACAGGGCGCGGAGGACGAGCCGTTCGAGCGCCGCCTCGTGCTCCAGTGGCCG
>CAJQNK010000149.1 GCA_905479655.1 uncultured bacterium
CCGAGTCGAAGAGCGCGCGGCAGCCATGGGCCGCGAGCACCGGCTCCACCAGGTCCCGAGTGCCCATCGAGACCCCGCCGGTGACGAGCAGCACGTCGGCCGCGAGTCCGCGCTCGACCCCCCGGGCGATGGCCTCCTCCCGGTCTCCGACGATGCCGAGGGCCTCGATCTCGAGGCCGAGGCTGCCGACGGCCGCGGTCAGGAAGGCGGTGTGGGAGTCGCGTAGCTGACCGGGTGCGGGCTCCCGCTCGGGCGACACCACCTCGTCGCCGGTGACGAGACACGCGATCCGCGGCGCGCGGTGCACGGACAGACTCTCGAATCCGTGGGTGGCGGCCAGCGACAGGGCGCCGGGAGTGAGGAGCGAGCCCGCCCCCAGGATGGGCGCTCCTCTGCGCACGATCTCGCCACGACGCCGGATGTGGGCGCCGCCGCCGGTCCCCTGGAGGAAAGCGACCTCCTCGTCCCCGTCGTCGGTCAGCTCCACCGGGACGACCCTGTCGGCGTCCGCGGGCACGGGGGCGCCGGTCATGATGCGGACCGCAGCGCCCGGGGGGATCCTCGCTCCCGGCGGGTCGCCCGCCGCCACGACGCCGGTGACCCGCCGGCGCGCGCCGGGCTCGAGCTCGCCGGCCAGGGCGTAGCCGTCCATGGCGGAGACGTCGTGGGCGGGGACGTCCACGGTCGCGGCGAGGTCGCGGGCGAGCACGTGCCCGGTCGCGTTGCGCCGACGGACCCTCTCGATCGGCAGCGGCGCCAGGAAGGGCAGGAGCCGGCCCCAGGCGTCTTCGGGGGAGAGCATGGGGGAAAGTTAGCAGGCTCGGTGTTCGGGCTCGAGCGCCGGGAAGATTCGGGGTTGTGTCGAAAATGCCGGCGCGGTATATAATTTTGCGTCAGTTGCCCGCCGTCCGGGTTGGCGACTCCCCGAGAGCCCGGGCGCGGACCGAGTTCTGCCATGACCCACGGCGCCCTGTACCAGGCTGACCTGGCCGAGACCCCGCTGCCGGAGGCGCTCCGAAACATCGGCGCTCTGCGCACCTCGGGGGTAGTGGAGGCGCGGGTCGACGACGTCGTCAAGCGCCTCGCCCTGCGCGACGGCTATGTGGTCCACGCTGCGTCGTCGGTTCCCGAGGACTGGTTGGGCTCGTACCTCTACCGACAGGGGCGGATCTCCGAGTCCGAGCACGCTGCCATCGGGGAGCGCTCCCGGTTCTCGAAGAAGGTGGGCGTTCTCCTGGTGGAGAGGGGTCTGCTGCAGCCGCCGGAGATCCTGGCGGCCATTCGGCAGCACACCGAGGCCATCGTCTGGAGCCTCTTCTCCTGGAGCCGCGGCAAGGTGGAGTTTCGGGGGGCGAGCCTGGGCTCCCTCACGGGTCGCGTGCTCATCCAGATGCCGCTGGCGCGTCTGATCGTCGAGGGGAGCCGGAGGGTCCCGGACCCCCGGCCGCTGCTCCAGCGACTGGGTGGACGCGACGCCCGTCTGGAGCCGAGCTTCCGCACGGAGGACCTGATCGCCGCCGGGTTGGAGCCCGACGAACGCCGGATTCTCGAGAACGTGGACGGCAGGCGCTCCCTCGTCGAGCTCTGTTCGATGGGTCCGCTCCAGCCGGCGGACACGGCGCGGCTGCTGTTCTCGTTCCGCGTCCTCGACCTGGTGCGCCCGTCCGTCGCCGCGAGTCAGAAGAACGGCCCGATCAAGATCCGCCTGCGCACGGCGGGCGACGAGCTCTAGCAGCCCGTGGTGGAAGCCGGGCGCGAGCGAGAGAAGACCCTCCGTGGCGTGCCATCGCCTTTCCCGACGGGCCGCCAGCACGCCTGCTAGGCTTGCCACGGGTCGGCACGGTGTCCGCGGCCCACGTTCCCATCGATCGAGGAGGTTGAGAGCAGAACCATGCCGCTCTACGAGTACGAGTGCCGGGAGTGCGGTCACCGCGTCGAGGTCATCCAGCGATTCTCCGACGAGCCCCTGACCACCTGCGAGGAGTGTCAGGGGCCGCTCAAGAAGCTGCTTTCGGCGCCGGCGGTGCAGTTCAAGGGCACCGGCTGGTACGTGACCGACTACGCCAGGAAGGGCTCGGGCGCGGCCGCTACGGCGGGCGGGAAGGAGAGCCGGTCCGAGGGGAAGTCCGAGGGCGACGGGTCGAAGGAGACCAGCGCCGACTCGAAGTCCCAGTCGAAGTCCGACTCGAAGTCCGAGTCCGGGTCGAAGTCCGACGGGAAGAGATCTTCGACGAAGGGCTCCGACTCCGGAAGCGGCTCCTCCAAGGCCGACTAGGCCGACCTTCTCACCGGGTGTTGTCGCGAGAGGTCCAGGGCGGGCCGCAGGCCTACCGCGGCTCCGGCGTCAGCCCTCCGTGGCCTCTTCGCCGCCGCCGATCAGCCCGAGCTTGCGGGCGTAGTAGCGGAACGAGCGGAACGTCATCCCCAGGGTCTCCGCGGCTCGGGTCTGGACGCCCTCGGCGCGGTCCAGGGCCTGGCTCATGAGCTCGCGTCGGAGACCGTCGAGATACTCCTCGAGATCGAGGCCGTCACTGGGCAGGGTCGCGATGGTGGCGTCGGGGCGGGTGCGGTTGCGCACCTCGGGCGGCAGGTCCTCGGCCGTGACGACGTCCGCCGTCACCAGGGCGAGAGCCCGCTCGATGACGTTCTCCAACTCGCGGACGTTGCCCGGCCAGTCGTGCTCTTCCAGGGCCCGCATCGCTTCGACCGAGATCCGGGGCGCCTCGATCTCCATCTCCCCGGCGAACTTCGCGAGGAAGAACGAGACCAGGAGGGGGATGTCCTCGCGGCGCTGTCGGAGCGGGGGAAGGCGGATCGGGATGACGTTGATGCGGTAGTAGAGATCTTCCCTGAACGTGCCCGCCGCGATGGTCTTCTCGAGATCCTGGTTCGTCGCGGCGATGATGCGGACGTCGACCTCCTCCTCCCGGGTCGCCCCCACCTTGCGCACCGTCTTCTCCTGCAGCACCCGGAGCAGCTTGACCTGCATGCCGGTCGGCATCTCCCCGATCTCGTCGAGGAAGAGAGTGCCCTGATGGGCCTCGTGGAACAGCCCCTTCTTCTCCTTCACCGCGCCGGTGAAGGCGCCCCGCTCGTGGCCGAACAACTCGCTCTCGAGGAGGTTCTCGGGCATGGCTCCGCAGTTGATCGACAGGAAGCGCCGGCTCGCCCGGGGGCTCGAGAAGTGGATGGCCCGGGCGATGAGCTCCTTCCCCGTGCCGCTCTCGCCGTGGATCAGCGCCGTCGAGGTGGTGCGGGCGATCCGCCGGACGAGCGAGAAGATCGCCTGCATCCGCGGGCTCTTCCCAACGATGTTGGCGAAGGTGTAGCGCTCCTCGAGGGCGCTCTTGAGGTAGAGGTTCTCGTCGACCAGCTCGGCGCGCTCGAGGGCCTTCTGCACGACGATCTTCAGCTCCTCCACGTCGAAGGGCTTCGAGATGTAGTCGTGGGCGCCCCGGCGCATGGCCTCGATAGCGGAGCGCGTCGAGGTGAAGGCGGTCATCACGATGACCGAGATCCGGGGATCCAGACGCTTGATCTCCAGCAGGAGGTCGAGGCCGTTGCCGTCCGGCATGATGACGTCGCACAGGACGAGCTCGAAGCTGCACTCGGCGAGTTGCTCGCGCGCCGTCTCCAGAGACCCGGCGGTGGCGACGTCGTACCCCTCCGCCTCGAAGAGGAGGCGCAGGAAGTCGAGGATGCTCTCCTCGTCGTCGACGATCAGGACTCGGGTGGGCACGATGGGCTCCGGGAAGGGGGGGGCTCCGTCAGGGCTCTCTCTGGCTCAGTTTCCCACGGAAACGGCCGCGTCGTGTCGGACGACCGGCAGCTCGACGGTGATCGTGGTTCCGTGCCCCGGCTCGCTGTCGACGGTCATCCGTCCGGAATGCTCCTCCACGATGCGGTAGACGATGGCCATGCCGATGCCGGTGCCGCTGTCGAAGAAGGACTGGAAGGGATGGAAGAGGTTGGTCCGCTCCTCCGCTGACATCCCGTGACCGGTGTCGGAGAAGCGGATTCGGTAGCTTCCGCCGTCCATTCGCCCGTCGACCGTCAGGCGACCCCCCTCGGGCATCGCCCGCAGCGCGTTGCGGCACAGGTTCCAGAAGATCTGCGTGATCTGATCCGCGTCGCCGAGAGTGGACACCAGCT
>CAJQNK010000150.1 GCA_905479655.1 uncultured bacterium
GGGCTGACGAAGACGGAAGTCGCTGACCGCATGGGCGTTGCACAGTCGACCGTGAGCAAGATGACGGCGGGGAAGTCGATGACTGTCGACAACCTGCTCGCCTGGCTGCGCTCGGTGGGCGCCAATTTCCAGGATCTTGCCGCTGCCATGGCCGAGGCCTCGGGCAACGGCACCCCGGGCGAGGTCTCCGAGGGCGGACCGTCCTACGGCCGCCCCTCCCCGGTCTCCCACCTCGCAGAACTCGATTACGCTCCGCGCCCCATCGACCTCTACCAGGACACCCGGCGCATCCTTCGAGAAGCGCAGCGCATCCAGGCCGAGGCCCCCTCCGAGGAAGCGGAGCGCTCCATTCGCTCACTCGAGCGAGCTGTCGCCGACCTGGGCGACCTTTTCGACCGCCAAGACGCCGAGACCGCCAGGAAGATCCTCGACGTCGACGATTCGCGCCTCACCGATGAAGAGTTCAACGATGCGATGCGTCTCCTGAAGTCCCTCCTGCGACGAGCCGTCGCCGAGGAGGAGGGAGAGCGGCGCCGCCGAGAGTTGTCGAGGGACGAGTCCCCCGACGGCGTGAGTCCCGACGGAGAGGATGGATGAGCCGAGGCGATCGACACCCAGCCCTAGACCTACTTGACGGCCGCCCGTCCCGCGCAGCGATCGAGCACCTGGTGGCTGGATGTGGGAGTTGCGCTGCTGCGGTTGCGGCCGTGGTCGAGCCAGCGGTCCCGGAGTACCCGACGGGCCCTTGTCCTCGGATCGCTCGCACGGTGGAGCGTGTCCTCGAGGCGCGGGATCGGGCGCAGGTTGAAACGCTCGCTGCCCCTCACCTCGTGAGACGGCTTCTGCGGCATCCTCAGGGTCGGCGGGTGACTATCGTTCGGAACGCTTGGCAGTACCACCTGCCGAAGGTGGTGGAGTTGCTCTGCGAGCGGTCGCGGGCGACGCTCAGCACGAGCCCAGGTGAGGCGCTCGATCTCGCGGACTTGGCCGTGGAGGCCGCAGACCGGCTGCCCGTCGGCGCCTACGGCCCCGTGCTGGCAGCCGACTTCCAGGGGCGTGCCCGGGTGTTCCTCGCGCTGGCAAGACGGAAGACCGGTGACCTCCACGGTGCGGAGGAGGGTCTCACCGAGGCTGAGCGCCTTCTGTCCGAGGGCTCGAGGGATCCGTCCGAACGGGCCTGGCTTCTAGAGGTGCGTGGCGGGCTGCTGACCCGACAGCGGCGGACGAGTGAAGCGCTTCGGATGTACCGGAGCGCGGCTCGGTGCTACCGCTCGGCGGGCGCCCGGGCGCCGCTGGGCCGCATCTACTCGCGGATCGCTCGCGCCTGGTCTGAGGCGGAAGAGAGTGAGCGAGATGCCCGGGTGCTCTGCTTGGCTGCGGTCGGGATGGACGCGACCAACGACCGCCGGACCGCCATGGCGCTGGCGCACAACCTGCTCGAGGTTCTCCTGGGCCTCGGAGAGCGGGATCGAGCCGAAACTGTACTCCGAGAGGCCATACCGGCCTACGAGATCTTCGCCAAGCCGGTGGAGCGCTTGGCCCTTCGCTGGACTGAGGCGCGGGTGCATGCTCGCGCCGGAGATCTCGGGCGGGCAGCCGTGAGCTTCCGGGCCGCTCGCGACGGATACCTGGACCTGGGAATGGTCATCGAGGGCGCGCTCTGTTGTCTCGAATGGGCCCTTATCCAGGCGCGTCGTGGCCAGCCCGACTTGGTTGCGAAGGTGGCGGAGGAGATGACGCCCATCTTCGCCAGCCGAAAGCTGTCCCGCGAGACGCTCGCAGCGCTCAGCCTTTTCCGACAGGCGGCCGAAGAGCACGGGGCGACGGCCCAGATGATCCAAGCCGTCGCCCGCGTAGTCCAGGTTCGAAGAGGGGATCCAAGATGAGGGCTCAGTCGTTGTCGATCTTCGCGCCCCCCGCGATCATGTCGCGGCCGTCGAGCGCGTCGACCTCGAGGCCGGCGAGGATGGCGATGAAGATCGGCAGGAACCAGCGAGTCATGAGGAATCCCCTTCCGCCGAGGGCACCCGACGCCCTCCATGACCGCCTGCCCCTCGGATCGGGTCGATTCTATGGGGCGGGGGTGGGGGTGGCTGTGACGCGGCGGAGGAGGGCCTCGGCGGCTCGGCCGTCCGTGTCCATTCGCTCAGGCCACGGGGCGACGGGGCCGAGCCGGAAGCCTAGGCGCGCCAAAGTCGCCACCAGGAAGGCCAGGAACCAGCGGAGCTCCTCGGCGCTGTCGAAGGGTCGGAGGTGCTCGAGCCGGGTCACGGGGCGAGTCTATTCCGCGCCCGTACGCGACCGGTGTGACCGTGGGGCCGCTACCAAGGATGCGGTCGCATGCAACCGAATTCGCCCTGGAGATGGCCGGCTGTGCTTCATGGCTACAGTCACCGGAGAGCTGCACCACCACCCGTCGGCCGGACCGCTACATCCAGCCGCCGGGGCAGGACCTGGAGTCTGATCCCCTGCAACCGAGAGAGGGAGGAGAACCCACGGAGAGGCTGTGTCCGAAGAGAAGGTGTTTCTTGATTCCCCGAACGCCCAGGTGACCAACACCCGCTGCGTCATGAGCGGGAAGACCTACGCGACCTCCAACATCACTTCCGTCCACAAGCGGGTCACGCCACCCAAGACGGGCTGCGCGATCGCGCTGCTCGTTGCCGGCCTGGTTTTCCTTTTGGCGGGCTTCGCAATGTGGAGCGACGCTGGTCCCGGAGGATTGATCTTCGGAGTGATTCTGGGGGTCGCAGGCTTCTTCTGGCTTCGATCGCTGAAGCCGACCTACACGGTCATGCTTGCCTCGGCATCAGGGGAGGTGGAGGGCCTGTCCTCGCCGAACGAGGAGATGATCAACCAGGTGGTCGCCGCCGTCAGCGAAGCGATCGTGTACCGGGGCTGAAGGACGGCGAGGAGGCAGGTCGATGGCGGATTACGAGATTACGAGTCTCCCGGACCTGACTGGCCGGCGCCTCAGTCAGGTGGCCATCGGGCATCCGGTCCGGGTGCGCGATATGTCGTCTGAGGCGATAGAACGCCAGGACCGCGAACTTCGAAAGCTCCGAAGCGAGACGACGAGGCTTCAGCAACTAAATCGACGAGCAGCGGTCTTCCTCGAAGAAGTCACCAGCCCAAGAGGAGCGACTGCAGAAGGTCGAGGCGGCCGTCGACGAGCTCGTCGAGGCCATCGAGAAGGCGATCGGCCTCGGCACTGCAGCCACGGGGGCGCCCCCGTGATGCGCTACACAGCAACCAGGTTGCACCTCCCGGGGACTTGCGAGCATGCTCCAAACCCTCTCCGACGTCGCTGCGGTATCCTGGGACTACTTCCGGCGCACCTACCTGCGCCGCGGATGGGTGCTTTTCAGCGGCATGATCGCGATCTACCAGCTGGCGTTCGAGTTCAATCTCTGGAGCCTGCTGCCGTTCGACCTCGAGTTGCCGGCCCTGTCGCTCCCCGCCATCGTTACGATCGGAGTTGCCGCCATCGTCACCGCTCCCCTCATGGAGGAGTGGCGGCAGGTCACGAGCCGAGCATCGACCGTAACCTGGCGGATTCTCCAGCCCACGAGCACGAGCCCAGCCCGCGTCACCTTCGAGTCCGAGGAGTATCATCAGCCGATCGACTTGAGGGTGCGGTTGAGCTCCAAGCCCCGAGAAGGGGTCGTCGCGTACCTGCGCCAGACCACTCGGCAGTGGGTGGTGCAGGGAGACCGAGGGGGTCCGCGGGTGGAGGAGAGCCGCTGGGACGTCCCCGACGGCGACATTCGAGTCCGGGGTCGGTGGATCAGGATTCGGTACGGCAACGTGCCGTTCGGCAAGGCGGTCAAGCTCGTGCTCGAGGTCGACACCGGGCGCCTGGTCAAGGTCGATCGCCTGCGCCTGACCTGACCACCGGCACTGGATCTGGCCGATGACCGCCCGCCACCTCGCCTGGCGGACCCAGCGCCACTTCCGCTGCGACTTCGAGGAGCTCGCCGTTCTCCTCAAGCGCGCGTTCAGTGAAGCCCGTGAAGCCGACCGCCGCCGGTTCGACCGCTACGTCCGGCGGGTGGTCCTGAGATGAGATCCCATCCCCTGCAAACCGAGAGAGGGAGGAGAACGGAGTCACCGCGTTGAAGGAGTGCCCGAAGTGCAAGGCCACGGTCCAGTCCGAGAGCAGCGAGTGCCCCGTTTGCGGAGTCGTCTTCGAGAAGTGGCGGCAGAAGCCGCCCCCGCCGCCGAAGCCGGGTAGGCCATCGCCCCAGCAGCGCCAGACGGCGACCTCGCCCCGGCCCCGAGGACCAGCGGTCTCGGCGGCGGTCCTCGCGATCTTCGTGCTGGTGTTCCTCGCACTGAGCCTGCCGGTCGTGATCCCGGTGATGATCCTGGTCTCGGCGCTCTGGGTCTTCCAGGATGCCGACCGGATTCGTCGCGAGAAGGGTCTCGCGAACGGGCCCGAGCATGAGAGCCCGCTGGCGTGGGCCGCTGCCGTGCTCTTCCTGTGGATCGTTGCCTTCCCGTACTACCTCGTGAAGCGTGACGTCGCCCTACAGCGGGCGCCGGGCGACCCTCCGGACACCCGCAAGCCCGGTCGACTGATCCTCGCCTTCCTGGCGACCCTCGTGGCTCTCGCCGTCCTCTGGGCACTCTTCGTCATGGTGATCACGTGACCGCCACAGCGCCAGGGCGACCGCCAGCGATGAACAACACCCTCTACTACGGCGACAACCTCGATATCCTCCGGCTCCATATCGCCGACGGGTCGGTGAGCGCGGCTGTGCTGGTCTCTGGCGGGCGAGCATGACCGCGCGAGAGCAGAGCGCGGGAGAGGTCCGCCGCGAGTTCATCGACCGAATGCCTCCTCGCATCGGCGTGGTCTACGACGCACTCTGGCAACAAGTGGCGAACCTCAACCTCCTCTGGGGTCACTATCGCGGGTTGTTCATCGATGGTGGAGAGGAGGCGGGCAAGCTCATGTCCCGGTTCGCGGCTTCGTTCTTCCTCAGTTACCGGGGAGTGCTCTGGCACTCGCTCGTCCTGCGTCTTC
>CAJQNK010000151.1 GCA_905479655.1 uncultured bacterium
CGACTGGGGGACGCGCTCGCCGGAGCGCTCCTGGTCGAGACGGTCCCCGCCGCCGGCCGCCTCGCGGCCGCCGCGCTGCGCTGCCGGGCACTGAAGGACCTGGGGGTCGACCGGCGAGCGGGGCTGGCGCGCTGGCCGACCCACGAGCTGCCGCCTCGACCCGCCCGGGCCGAGGGCCCGGCCCTGGCCGCCGCCGCCCGCAGGGAGGCCGCCGACCTGGCCACGCTGCTCGCCACGGTCGACCTCCGGGAGCTCCCCCGGTCGTGGCGCGCCGCCGCACGCTACGTGCGCTCCGCCAGCAAACGGTTGGCCCGACGCGCCGCCGCGCTCGGCCCGGGTCTGGCCGACGAGGCGCCGGGCCTCGGGGCGTGGGAGCGGGTCGCGACGCTCCTCGGCTCCGCGCTGGGACGGCGGTGAGGTCGGCCCCTAGCCTGGCACGCTAGCCCACGATCTCCACCAGGATCTTCCCCGCCGCCCGCAGTCCCAGCTCCAGGCGCCGGCCGTTGGCCAGCTCCAGCTCGACGGTGTCGGCGGCCGAGTCGCGCTCGCGCACCGTCAGCCGGCTGCCGGGCTTCAGATCCTCCCGCTCCACCAGGCGCAGGAACTCCCGACTCTGGTCGGTCACCCGGCCGACGCGCAGCGAGTCGCCCGGGGCGCAGGCGGCGAGGGAGGTCAGGTCCGTCTCCTCGACCTCGAGCCCCGGTCCCGGGATCGGGTCCCCGTGGGGATCGACGGAGGGGTGGCCCAGGATCTCGTCCATGCGCTCGATCAGGCGGTCCGAGACGGCGTGTTCCAGACGCTCGGCCTCCGGGTGGACCTCGCTCCAGTCCATCCCCATCACCTCCACCAGGAAGAGCTCCACCAGCCGATGGCGACGCAGGACATGGAGGGCCAGGCGGTTGCCGGCCTCGGTCAGGCGGACACCGTTGTAGGGCTCGTAACCGGCCAGGCCGCTCCCGCCAAGGGTCTTGAACATCGCCGTGGCGGTGCCTGGCGAAACCCCCAGCTCGGAGGCCACGAGTCCCGTCGCCACGGGCTCGCCCGGACGCTTCTCCTCCGCCAGGAGGATGCACTTGAGGTAGTCCTCGACAGTGCTGGTCGGCATCGGATGTCCTGACCTCGGTCGGCGGGCGCCAGCGCGACGCCCGTCAGTACGACTCGCCGGGCTGGAGGGTCACGACCTCGCAGTCGACCCCCATCTCGCTCAGCTCCTCTTCGAGCTGCGCCGGCGTCCCGGTCAGAGCCGGGAAGGTGCCCCAGTGGATCGGCACGACCCGCCGGACCTCGAGGTAGCGACAGGCCCACGCAGCTTGTCGCGGGTCCATCGTGAAGAGGTCGCCCACCGGCAGGAAGGCGATCTCCGGCCGGTAGAGCTTGGCGATGAGCCGCATGTCGGTGAACAACGCCGTGTCCCCGGCGTGGTAGAAGGTGAAGCCCCCCTCGGTGCACACGACCAGACCCGAGGCCACCCCGCCGTAGACGATGGAGCCGTCCGTGTCGGTGATGCCGGCCGAGTGGTCCGCCCGGACCATCGAGACCCGGTGGCCGAGGACGTCCTGGCTGCCGCCGGGGTTCATGGGAGAGGTGTTCTTCACCCCCTGCTTCTCGAGCCAGGCGCACACCTCGAAGCCGCCCACGACGACCCGCGGCTCGTAGCGCTTCGCCAGCTCCACCGCGTCGCCGATGTGGTCGAAGTGACCGTGGGTGGCGAGAATCGCGTCGAGGCGGTCGAACTCCTTGCACTCTTCGGGGCAGGAGGGGTTCCCCCCGACCCAGGGATCGATGAGCAGCACCTCGCCCCCAGGCATGTCGCAACGGATGGTGGCGTGGCCGAGGAAGGTGAACTTCGGTCGCTGGGCGCTCATGGGCTCTCCTCCAGAGGCGTCCGACGGGCCGCGTCGGGTCGGACTCGCTCCATCCTACCGGAGGGCCGGCGCCGGCCGCCCGCGGCAACGCCTAGCCTGAAGCTAGCGCGGCCGCGGCCGCGACCCCGGCTCCGGCCCGGCGCGGCGCAGGAGCACCTCCGTCAGGCTGGCCTGCTTCCCCGCGGCCGAGCCGCGCATCCAGACCGGGACGGAGGCCAGTCGGAGGTTGAGGTTCCCGTCCATCGCCTCCTCGGCACGCGGCTCGATGCCGATCGCCGCCACGCTCGACTCGGCGAGCCCGGTGAGCTCGCGGTGACTCGGCCGCCCGTCGTGGTCGCGATCGACCCACAGCCCCAGGCGTCGCCAGCCCCGGTCCACCGGCGTCAGGAGACCGTCGCCGTCGCCGCCATGGTCCGGATCGTCGAGACGGGCCAGCAGCTCCAGGGCCGAGTCGCTCTCCGGCCACAGGCCCCCCCGCAGCAGCTCCCCCGCTCCCGGCAGACCGTCGAGGTCGGCGTCGACCCACAGGAGCGCCTCCTCCCGCTCCGGCGCGGTCCAGGAGAGGCGCTCCTCCTGCCCGTCTCCGTCCAGATCCACCGAGACGGGGTACGACCGATCGCTGAGGTAGAGGCCGTCGCCGTCGAGATCCAGGATCAGGATCGTCCCGGGCGCGCCGCCGGCATCCCCGAGCCAGCTACCCAGCGCGAGCGACACCAGCCACGGCGCGAGCCAGCAGCCCGTATTGAGCATCATCGCGACGTCACCCGCCGCACGGAGGGAGCCGCCGCCATCCGCCCCATCTCCACCGGCGTCAGCCAAAGCT
This sequence comes from uncultured bacterium, assembly GCA_905479655.1. Taxonomy (GTDB): domain Bacteria; phylum Acidobacteriota; class Thermoanaerobaculia; order Multivoradales; family JAHEKO01; genus CAJQNK01. The sequence goes on from CAJQNK010000151.1 coordinate 2,689, forward strand.
GGCCCACGGCCATGCACTCGTCGGGCTGCACGCGACGCGACCCCAGGTTGCCCCGGTGGAGCCGCGCCATGATCCGGCGCGAGCAGGTCCCACCCCGGGGCGCATCCACCAGCCCGAGCACGTGCCCGAGCTCGTGCGCGAGGTTCTGCTCCAGGGCGCCGCACGGGCGGACGGTGCCGTCCGGTTGACGCTGGCTGCCCCAGAGGACGATCCGGCTGCCGACGAAGCTGCCACACCGGCCCGGCCCGGCCTCCGAGGGTCGGTGCTCGACCACCACCAGCCGATCGGCCGCACCGGCGCCCACGATCTCCGGGAAGCCCGATCCGAAGTTGCGGCACTGTCGCCAGAGACCGACGGCGGCCTCCACCCGCGCGGGCGCGATGGACCCCGGGTCGAAGCGGAGGCCGATACGCCGGCCGCGCGCGACCGGCTTGTCTTCGATGACGGCGCAGTTCGCATCCCCGACAGCGGCCGTGGCGACCCCCAGGAGAGTCAACAGCAGCAGGGAGAGTCGACGCCGGAGCGCCGCGACGCAGTCGGTCGCGGCGCCCCCGGCGCGGATGGTCGGGACAGTGGAGGTGCCTGCCATCATCCGGAACTACGCCATTCCGGAGCCGACGTTTCCGACCGGGTGACAGCCGGGACACGATCCGGGACGGAGCGCCGCGGGCGCGGTGCAGAGACGCCGGGGCGCGCCGCCGTTCTCGCCGCCGAGGCCTCTCCCACAGACCCCTGCCTGGCGACCGAGATCGGGGGGCGGCTCGTGTCCGGCGCCGACGGCGCCCTGACGCTGCGTCGAGCGCTCGATGGAGGCCTCCGGCTCGGCTATCCTCCCCGGCCATGGACGAGCCGCGACAGAGACGGTGGCTGGAGGAGTGGGGCGGCCTGTGGGGTCTGCCGGGCCTCGATCGCCGGCTGCGGCTGGTGTTCAGTCCCCGCATCCGCCGGTCCCTGGGCCTCTGCCGGCCGGAGCGCGGCGAGCTGCGACTCCACCCGGCCCTGCGCGACGCGCCGACCGGACTCCTGCGCGAGGTGGTGTGCCACGAGGCCGCCCATGCCGCGGTCCATCTCCTGCATGGACGCAAGCCCCGCCCTCACGGCCGGGAGTGGCAGGACCTGATGCGTGCCGCGGGCTTCGAACCGCGGGTCCGCTTCCCGCCCAGCGCCCTGCCCGAGGAGGTCCTGGAGGCCACCCGTCCCCGCCACGCCTGGCTCCACGTCTGCTCCGGCTGCGGCGCGCGCTGGACGGCCGGGCGACGCGACCGCCGCTGGCGCTGCCAACGGTGCGTCGAGGCCGGCCGTCCCGGGCGACTGCGAGCGACGCGCGTGACCTCCCCTCGGTAGGACTCCCTCACCCGCGACCGCCCGCTTCCGACCCGGACTCGTGGCGGAAGGAACTCAGAAGCTCCAGGCGGCCGCCGCGACGGCGAGCCACACGAGCCCCTTGGCGAAGAAGAAGAGGAAGCCGGCGAGACCCAGGCGACGAAGGCCTCGGGTCCCTCGCCGACGGTCGGTCGCGGCGGTGTCGAACGTGAGGGTGGACATGGGATCTCCTTTCGGTAGCTGGGACCGCGCCGGCCTCGTGCCGGCGCGGCAGGTCTCTTCTCGACTCAGACGGCGGCGGCGCCGGTCTCGGGCTCGGCCGCCCGTCGGCCGGTGGGCACGAGCATGGGCACCTGCTCCCGATAGGAGGCGTAGCTCTCCCCGTGGTGGTTCAGGAGGTCGCGCTCCTGGAGCTGGATGCCGACCAGGATGTACCCGGTGCACATCAGCGCGAACAGCAGGTGGGCGACCGACATCGTCGGCGTGAACCAGAGGGCGAAGACGAAGCCGAGGTACAGGGGGTGACGAACCCAGCGGTACGGCCCGGGCATCACGAAGGCGACGTCGGTGTACTCGCGACCCAGCAGATGGAGCCAGACCTGGCGCAGCCCGAAGAGGTCGAAGTGGTTGATCAGGAAGGTCGAGATCAGCACCAGTCCCCAGCCGAAGGTGAAGAGGCCGTACATCACGGCGACGCCGACCGGATGGGTCACCTCCCAGACGGAGCCACCGAGGGGCTGCCACTGCCACACCAGGAGCGCGAGGCAGAGGGTCGAGGCCAGCGTGTAGGTGCTGCGCTCGATGGGCTCGGGCACGATGCGGGTCCACCAGCGCTTGAAGGCCGGCCGGGCCATGACGCTGTGCTGCACCGCGAACAGGGTCAGCAGCCCGAGGTCGACCAGCAGGGCCTGGAGAAGCGGCCCCTGGGTCGGCGCGTCGAGCTGGGTCGGCACCAGGAAGTTGCCGACCCAGGCCATCGTGTAGAAGAAGGTGGCGAGGAAGAACAGATAGCTCACGACTCCGTAGGCGAAGAAGGCGATTCTCTTGGTCATTTTCGTTTCTCCCCTTTTTGGTCTCGTTGGTGGGTGCTCACCAGGGACTAGGGAAAGGGGTCGAGGAACCCGCCAGAGATCTGCGAAATTTCTCCGAGACGTGCTCGGGAGACGTCCTCGGGCGACGTCCTCGAGCACGGGTGGTCGATTCGATCGAGGCCGGCGAATAGAATGGCGCCGTGCCCCCCAGCGAAGGGGACTTCGACTCCGATCTGGCACCGGCACCCAGGCCACTTCAGATCACGAAAAAGCAGCCAGGGCGGCGTTTCTTGGCGTCACCTTGGGAGTTGAGTGACCCCGAGGCGATACCGGGATCCCGCTAGCTAGGAGTGGCGCCATAGTGGCGCCGGGATCGGTTAGAGATCGCACGGGGAGGCGGCGTGATGGTCTACTCGTCCGCCTCGACCCATGGCTCTCGGAGCCTTGCCGTTGAAGTCACGCCGGTAGCCCTGGTTCACGCCCAGCGCGGCTCCCACTCCGGGGCGCGGGTCCGCGTGGATTGTCATGGACTGGTCCCGGCCCCGGGGCTCGACGACGACCCGTTGTGGGTCCCCAACGGATGCCGATTTGAACACGCTACCGGGGTTGCTGGCTGATCTTGAGGCCTTCCGGCGAGTGGCCGGGCGAAGGTGGCTGGGAGGGTCGCCTGATGCCCTACCGTTTCGGGCCCCGCCGGGTCGGCGTCGAGGCCCTGCGCCTGGACCGCCAAGGCCTCGGGCTTCAACGCGTCGTGACCATGCTCCCGGGCAGTCGGCGACAGCACCTGGAGGATGCCTCGCCTCGGCTCGACCAGCTGGAGCTCGTACCCGCTCGGCCGTCGAGTTCCACGAGTCTCTCCGCGCCGGCCATGCCCAGGAGCCCAACAGGGCCACCGGTCACCTCAGTCGCCACGCGGATCGCGCCTCGCCCGGCGGCGTCACGAACAACAACCACGCCTCCGGTCCGGGAAGCGCCTCCCCCGCTTGCGCTTCCGCGTCCGCGCCCCCTACACAGCCGGCCACACAACCACCCCAGAGGCGGGCGGGCTGCGGGCGACGACGGCGCTCAGCGACTCGGCGGAACCAACGTCGGTGGCGCCGGACGCAGCACCTGGAAGGACCGCTCCGCCCCGGCCAGTCCCTGCTGCATCCGCTCAGCGCCCACGAACACCCGATACTCGCCCCGAGGCGTGCCCTCGGGAATCCGGAGCGTCAGCTCCCGGCGAACGGTGTCGCCATGGTGGAAGGTCTGTGGCTCGGTGGTCCGGCTGGCCACCACGCCGCCGTCCGCGTCCTCGATCCAGACACGGAACGGCACGGTGACCGTCTCCGGGCGGTTGTGCTCGAGCAGGATTCCGACCCGGAGATCCTCGCCGGCCCGAACCGCCGTGGCCTCGAGCTGGAGTTCCAGCCTGCACTCCTCGAGCTCGAAGACGTAGACGCCGCCGGAGTCGGGACCCCAGAAGTCGTCGAGACGGGCGCCGATGACGACGGTGTCGCCGTCAACGGCCGTCCTGAGGCCGAACTGGTCCTGGTCCCGACCGTCGGACGGGAGCAACCTCGAGACGTGAGTCCAGGCACCGCCCTCTCGGCGGAAGAGGTCCGCGGCGCCGGAGTTGACGCCCGGCATCGGGTTGCCACCCGGCGCTCCTACGACGAGCAGGTCGCCGTCGAGCCCCACCGAACCGAAGGAGTCGTAGTTCCGGGCGTCCGGCGACAGGAGCTTCGCCGTCTCCACCCATCCGCCCGCCCCGTCCGACTCGAAGACGTAGGCAGCGCCACTCTCGATTCCCTGGTCATCACGGCCCACGGCACCAACGGCGATCCTGTCGCCGCTGAGAGCGATCGACGCTCCGAACCCATCCGCGGCCGCACCGTCCGAGGCCCGGAGCCTGGAGATCTCGATCCACGGCCCGGTCTCGTCTCTACCGAAGACGTAGACGGCCCCGGTGGTCTCGTCAACGCCGTGGGCCCCCACGACAATCAGGTCCCGGTCGACGGCAACGGCCTCACCGAACCGGTCGGCCTCCCCGGCGTCAGAGGCGGTGAGCTTCGACGCCTCGACCCACTTGCCCTCCTCCGTCCGCTCGAACACCCAGGCTCCTCCGGCATTCTCGCCCGCTGGAGTGTCGTGGTCCCTAGCTCCAACGACTATCGTCGATCCGTGAATCGCCACGCTGTGACCGAAGGAATCCCATACGCCGCCGTCGGACGCCACCAGCTTGGCGGTCTCCAGCCACTCTCCGCCTCCGTCTAGCTCGAAGACGTAGGCCACCCCCGAGCCGGTGCCGAACTCGTCGTCGAACTCGGCGCCAACGACAATCGTGTCGGAGCTGACCGCCACCGTTCCGAACCAGGCCTCGGCCTCCGCGTCGGACGCCGTGAGCTTCGCCGTCTCGATCCACACTCCCTCGGGAGAGCGCTCGAAGACGTAGGCCGCGCCGGCGTGGACGGCCCCGTCGTCGTCCCTGACGGCGCCAACGACGAACCGGTCTCCATCGAGGGCAACTGGGTTGCCGAACCAGTCGTCCCGCTCTCCGTCCGAGGCGTGGAGCTCGATCTCCTCGTACAGCACCGGGAGGGCCTCGGAGAACGGGGTCGCGGCCGGGGCCGACCCGGAAGTCACCAGACACGAAGCGAGGATGATCGCGGTGATTCGTAACATGAGTCTCTCCTCAAAGAAGTGCCTCACCATGCGCTGCAGTCGGCCGCTGACTCGCCCGGGACGTCCAGGTCGAGACAGTCCTGACTGAGACCGCTGCGGCCACCCTTCAGGAACTCGACGACGCAATCGAGCTGATCGCTGTTGAGAGAGCAATGCTGGCAATGTGCGCTGTCATTCTCGATGAAGTAGCCGGTGGGATCGTTCTCAGGCTCCACACTCCGCCACTTGTCCCGGAACTGACGACCTCCGTCCGTGGCGGCGAATCCGCCCTCCTCCACGCAGAGCGTCTCACTGGGGCTGCCACTGCCACAAACGGGATATGCCGCGCCTCCCCATGCAGCGCCCCAGGAGCGGCCGATCTCATAATCCTCTGCGAGAGTCGTCGAGACCTCATCGATGAAGGCGTCTCGCACAGGATCGTCGAAGAAATCGGTCACGCACTGGCTGTGAGGGTGGGGCCACGGTGCAAAAAGGTCACATTCGGTTCCCAGCCCAAACCGAACCTTGTCGAAGGACTCCTCCTTCTCGCCGCACCAAGACTCATGATACTCGCAGTGAACATGCTCACCGTGGTCGGTGGGGCTGCGGACGAATACCCTCGCGGGCCTGTCTCCAGCCAGCACGGCCTCGTTGAGGACAGCCCACTCCAGGACGTTGTTGGCTCCATGGCTGCACCCCGTGGCGTAGTAGTCGCCGGTGAGGTCGAGGTAATCGAGGGACCCCAGGGCGTCCTTGACGACGAGCATCTGGGTGATCTCGTCCGGATAGCTCGAGAAGCCGAACGCCCAGCAGATCGGATCGACGGCAACCACCGCGAGCTGCGGACTGGGTCCCTCCACGAGACGGTTGATCAGGTCATCCTGCCGAGGGTAGTTGTCAGCGCAGCTTCCACCACCGGAGAGCGCGAAGACCACCGGGCAAGGGTTCTGGCTGGTGCAGGCGGTGTCATCGTAGACGATCTTGTAGCGCACCGGAACGTCCCAGTCGAACTGGTCCAGGCCGGTACCGTCGGCGTAGGCCACGTCCTCGGTGCAGGTGGTGTTGGCGGCCGCGTCCTTGCCACAGTACGTCTTGTCGTAGTCGAATCGGGACTCCGGCCCCGGCGCGAAGTTCGCGGCCTGGAGCTCGTCGAGGCGCCCGTCCATGCCCTTGCCGAAGTAGACGTTGCTCGGCAGAAGGTCCGGAGGTTCGATGGTGGCGACGGTGGTGGCCGGTTGGGCGAAGTCGATCGAGACGGCGAACTTGTGCTGGTTGCTTCCATCGACGAAGCGGTGGATCGCAAGGTGATGCCAGTCGGTATCCGTGGGCCAGGAGACGCTGCTCGAGTACGTCTCGGATTCGACGCAGCCGTCCTTCCAGACCTCGATCTCGAAGTCGCCCTGGTTCAGTCGAACCTCGAAGCGGCACTCCTCCCGCCAGAACGCGCCCTCGTCGGGATCGTCCAGCGCCCAGAAGGCGTGGAGGTCTGGCGTGTTGTAGGAGCTGTAGAGGCTGGTGACCCGGATGGAGTCCGTGGTGCCGCCCAAGAACTCGACCGCGCGGCCGTACAGACCGTCGGTGTCGTTGACGCCCGTTCGCTCCGCATTGCCCTCGAAGGTGATCTGCAGGCTCGGTCCGGTAGGGTCGAATGGCTCGTCGTCAGGACCCTCCGCGGCGGTGTTCCGAAGCGGGTAGCAGTCCAGTCCCGGGGGCACGTCGTCGCACGTGTCGTCGTTGCTTCCATCCGGCCCGTCGTCGAAGCTCAGCTCGACGCCTGGGATCTCCGCCATCACCGGCGAAGGCCCAAGCATGAAGACCAGGAGCAGTGCGAGGGGAAGTGCTGCAGCAAGGCATCGGAAACGGCGCGGGGTTGCGGCCATCGAGATCATCACGGTCTCTCCTCCAAGACGTGGTCTCGAGCGCCTGCCGGAGCGCAGCTCCCCCCAACCCGGCAAGAGAGCCCAGATGCCCGGGAGGCGACGGGTCACCTCATGACCTGGAGATACTGCTCCGCTGGCTCGAAGGCTGCCGGGTTCGGAACGAGTCGGCGGTGCGGCTGCCTGTACTCCAGATCAGTTATGCAAGGGAAGTCTCAAGGTCGCGAGCTCGAGTGTCGCCGCTCGCCGGGGCAGCCGACAACGACCCCTCCGGGTGGAAACGGTCACAAGGGCACCCCCCCCACGGGTAGGCCGTACGGCGAAACCCCTGCATCCGTTGCACTTCGAGACGCCCGCCTCGGCACTCCTGGGCTTGTAGCTCTCTCTAGTGCCACCGCCCGCTTTTTTCAAGACCCGAAGAAAATCCGAAGGAATTCCAAAGATCTTCGGGGCATTTCAGCATCCTCTGGAGACGCCATCCTGCCGGGTCGGTGCACGGCCAAGCCCAAGGCTTGGCGTGTTCTCTCGCTTCGGGGCGTGGCTCGACCTGGTCCAGGTGACCGCCTGGGGGGACTGTGAGCGGCTCATCGGGGCCGACGTCGTCGAGCTCTTCCGCAGCGAGGTTCTGGCCTCTGAGAGGGACCTCGCGGGGCGCTGGAGGTGGTCTCGACGGTCACGTCCCCAGCGTCTACGCCACCTCGAAGCGCATCGGCCTCCGCCCTCACGGGGGAGCGACTCTCCGCGATAGCGGCATCCGCCGAGCGGCAGCAGCCGCAACGCTGGAGCTCTACCGATCGTGGATTGTGGCGGCCGACAGAGCGGTCGACGGCGCCCTCCTGAAGCCGCTCCGCGGCCGACACCTCGTGTGCTGGTGCAAGCCCGATCACGCCTGCCGCGCCGACATCCTGCTCGAGCTGGCGAACCCCGTGTCGCGGGTCGAGAAGGCGGCGCGGATCATCGACACCGCCTCACGAAAAAACCTGAAGGCGATCATTGGGCACGTGCTCGTAGCGATCGAGGCGTGCAGGCTTGAGGACCGGCTCAGAGACCGACTTGCCAACCGGGAGGAGCCGACCCCGTGACCGACCCCGCCGTCGCGATCGCCGAAGCCCTCGAGGCCGTCGTCCGCCCGCTCCGAGTGCAGCTCGATGTGACTCAAAGGCGCCTGACGAAGCTCGAGCGCGAGAGGCGGCCGACGCGGCTGCTCACCGTCGCACAGATGTGCGAGGCGCACCCTGCCCTCGCCCAGCCCCCCCTGCGGAAGTGGCTGGCCGCCGCCGGTCGTGGCAGCCTGCGGGCCACCGGAGCTGTGTCGCGGAAGGGGCGCCGTCTCTACTTGGACGAGGCGCGCGTGCTGGAGTGGATCCAGAGGCGGCGGAAGTGATCGCCCTACTCGCCCCATCTCGCGGCGCGGGCTGCGACGTCGCTCAGGTGGTCCTCCGTCAGGTGGGCGTATCGCGTGGTGGTCACGATCGCCTGGTGCCCGAGGATCGCCTGGATGTCCCGTAACCTGGCGCCGCTCATCGCGAGATAGGAGGGCGCGGAGTGTCGGAGGTCGTGCCAGTTGAAGTCGCTCACCTCCGCCTCGGCCACCGCCCGGTTCCACGCGCCCCTCGGGAACCGTCGGCGACCCCACACCAACTCCTCGCCCACGACTCGCATCACGGAGTGGAGAGCCTCGACGGCAACCGACACCAGCGGTACGGTGCGCGGGCGGCCACTCTTTGGCCTGCGGGATCACCCAGCGCCCGGCGGTGAGGTCGAGGTCGCTCCAGCGCGTCCGCATGAGCTACGGCGCTCAAGCTCGCGAGGTAGCGGTTGGACGTGGCCGGCGAGAGGTGGCGACCGGACCGACCGGATCCGGCCTCGAGGTGGTCTCGAGCCTCGATGATGCGGGGAGCGGTCACCTGCTCGAGCGTCAAGCTACCCAGCGCCTCTCGCCAGTAGGCGAGCCTCCGACGCTGCTGGCTGCGCTCGTGACCCGTGTACCGCCCTTCGATCTCCGGGAGATAGCGGTCGATGGCGTCGGCGAGGGTGTGGTGGCGCCCCTCGGCCTGAGGCAAGTCGCGACGCAGGCGGGCCAGGCGCTCCGTCTCTCGCGCCCACTCACGGGCGTCGGCCAGGCGATCGAAGCTCCGAGTTACCGGCTTGGCCCCAGAGACCCGAACGCGAACCTGATACCGGACGCGCCCATTCCGGCTTCGGCGCGTAATACTAGCCACGGCGGGAGGGTAACACGGCCAGCGGGTATCTCGACCCGCACTGGCGCCACAGTGGAGCCGATTCTCCTCCGTGATTCGATGAAGGACAACAAGCCCAATAGATTTGGTGGGTTGGACAGTGCCGCCGACGAGGCACAAGGGGATCGAGTCCCTGCAACGCCACTTCGCCCTGGCCGTCGGCCTGGAGCCAGCGGAACAGGAGCGCTACCTACTGGAGCTCCGGGCGGGTGACGCCAAGCTGGCGGGGGAGCTCGAAAGCCTTCTGCGAGCGGAGCGGGAAGCCGACGACCGCCTCGGCACCGAGGGGGGTGGCCTGCGCCAGGAGACGGCCGGAGAGACGATCTCCGGCGCCGAGCCACCGCCCCTCCGTCCCACCGCCCCGGTGGAGGGAGACCGGGTGGGCGGCTTCCGGCTGCTCGAGCCCATCGGCCGCGGGGGGATGGCCTCCGTCTTCCGGGCCGAGCGGGTCGGCGGCGACTTCCGTCAGGAGGTCGCCGTCAAGATCCTCGACGGGGCGAGCTTCTCCGCCGACCGGATCGAGCGCTTCGTGCGCGAGCGACGCATCGTCGCCACGCTCGAGCACCCGCGGATCGCCCGCCTGATCGACGGCGGCGTGACCGACGACGGGCGCCCCTTCCTGGTCCTGGAGCTGGTCCGCGGGCGACCCATCGACCGCTACTGCGACGAGGAGCGTCTGCCGCTCGAGGCCAGGGTTCGGCTCCTGGCCGAGGTGGGAGAGGCCCTCCAGTACGCCCACGACCGGCTGGTGGTGCACCGCGACCTCAAGCCCTCGAACGTGATGGTGGACGAATCGGGGCGAGTCCGGCTGCTCGACTTCGGGATCGCGAAGGAGCTGGACGAGTCCATCACCCTGGGAGAGGCCACACGGCAGGGCGGTCGCCCCCTCACCCCGCTCTACTCCAGCCCGGAGCTGCTCTCCGCCGCCCCCATCACCACGGCCTCGGATCAGTACCAGCTCGGGCTTCTCCTGTTCGAGCTGGTGACCGGGCGCTGCCACCACGCGCTCGACGGCAGGAGCCCGGAGGCCATCCATCGCCGCGCCACTTCCGCCCAGACCCCGCGCCCGAGCCGGCTCCTCGACACGCAGGCGCGGGCGCAGGCGGCCGACGCCGCGGCCGAGACCGAGGCGATCGCCCACCGTCGCGGGACCACGGCCCGACAGCTCGTCCGGACCGTGCGCGGCGACCTCGACTGGATCGTCCTGCGCGCCCTGGAGAAGGAGCCCGAGCGACGCTATCCGGCGGTGCGTGACCTGGTCCGCGATCTCCGCCGCTTCCTGGAGGGCCGACCGATCGAGGCGCGCCCCCCGTCCATGGTCTACCGGGTGCGCAAGTGGGTCGGCCGGCACCGGGCGGCCGTGGCCCTCGGTGGGCTCCTGGCCGTGGCCGTGGTGTCGTCCGCCGTCTGGAGCGGCGTCCAGGCGAGCCGCGCCCGCGTCGTGCGGGAGTTCTCGCAGCGGGTCGAGCGCGAGGCCGAGCAGGCGGAGCGCCTGCTGCGCGAGGCGGCGCTCCAGCCGCTCCACGACACGACCCCCGAGCGCACCCTCGTGTTGGAGCGGCTGAGAGGCCTCGAGGAGGAGGCGGGGGAGCGGGGCGACCTGCTCCAGGCGTCCGTCGACTACGGGATCGGGCGGACCCTCCTGGCGCTGGGCGACGTCGACGGGGCGGCCGAACGGCTGTTGGCCGCATGGGAGGGCGGCCTCCGCGGCGCCGGCATCCGTTACGCCCTCGGCGCGGTCCTCGGCGAGCTGTACCGCGAGGACCTGCGGACCGCGAGGGCGATCGAGGACGAGGTCCTGGCGAGCGCCGAGAGCACCCTTCCGCCGAGCCCGACGAGGGCCGTCATGGCCGCGCGGCTCGCTCGCGTCGAGGCCGCCCTGGGCGTCCAGCGCGGTCGGTCGCCCGGGGGACGGATCGAAGCGGGCCTCCGCCAAGTGGACGAGGCCCTCGCCGACAACCCCATGTTCTGGGGGGCCGACCTGGAGGCCGCCGGCCTGCTGCTGCTCGTCGACCCACCGCGACTGGCGGAAGCCCGCGGCCGGCTGGCTGGTGTCCTGGAGCGCAACCCGCCGGTCGAGCCGACCCTCCGGCCCCTGCTCGAGCTGGCGGACGAGATCGGGTCGGGAGCCGGCGGCCGGCGCGAGGCCGCCCGGGCCGTCTTCCTTCTCCGGGGCGCCTCCCTCGTCTATTGACCTCCCGACCCCGCGGATCGACGGTGAGAAGGTCAGGCGAGGATGAGCGACGTGCACTCGCGACCTCCCGAGCCGGAGGGGCCCGAGGTCACCCGCCTGCTCCACGCCTGGCGGGACGGCGACCGATTGGCCCTCGACGACCTCCTGCCGCTGGAAGGAGAAGGCAGAACCGGGTGATCCGCAGGAACGGGGTCGCGCCTTCGCGCCTTCGCGTGAGATTCCGCCACCCGCGGCCCGCGCCCTCCTCGGAGACCTACTTCCCCATCAGCTTCCCGAGCTGGTTCCGGTAGCTCCGCGAGAGCGTCAGCCGCTGGCCGCCCTTGAGGGTCACCGAGTACTCGCCGTGGAACAGCGGCTCGATCTCCTGGATCTCGTCGATGTTGACGATCGTGGAGCGGTGGATGCGCAGGAACTTCTCGCCGGGCAGGCGCTCCTCGATGCCGACCATCGTCTCCCGCAGGAGGTAGGACCCGTCCCCGGTGTTGAGCTTGACGTAGTTGCCGGCGGCGTCGACCCAGCGGATGTCGTCGATGTCGAGGAAGATGATCCGCCCGGCCTTCTTGACCGTGATGCGCTCCGGGGAGTGGGGGCGCCGAGGCTGCTCCATCGTCTGCAGGATGTTCATCAGCCGTTGCGAGAGCTCCCGGTTGCCACCCTGGGCCAGGCGGGTGCGGGCTGCCGTCAGCGCCGTCTCGAAGCGCCGCCGGTCGAAGGGCTTCAACAGGTAGTCCACCGCGTGGACCTCGAACGCCTTGAGGGCGTACTCGTCGTGAGCCGTGACGAAGACCACCGCGGGCATCCGGCCGTCAGCGATCGCCCGCACCACGTCGAAGCCGTTCTTCTCGGGCATCGCGATGTCGAGGAACAGAAGGTCGGGCGTCCGCGCGCGGACCTCGTCGATGGCCTCCCGGCCGTTGGCGCACTCCGCCACGACCTCCACGTCGCCCTCGCCCTCGAGCAGGGCGCGGATCTTCCTGCGCGCCAGAGGCTCGTCGTCGGCAATCACGGCTCTCAACATGACATCACCCGTCCTTTCGTGTTGCCCGGCCTGAGTCTTCCGGCCCCCGACGGCGGCCTCCGCTCAACGCCTCTTCCCCGCCGGTCGCTCGTCGTCCGGCGACCAGACCGGATGCTGCCGATACGGGATCTCGACGGTGGCCACCACGCCGCCGTTCGAGCGCGGCATCAGGTCGAACCGGTAGTCCTCGCCGTAGAGCTGCCGCAGCCGCTGCCGGATGTTCTTGATCCCGATCCCGGCGGCGCCACCGCCGCTCTGGCTGCCGAGCCCCGCTCCGTCGTCCAGCACCTTCAGCACGACCCATTCGCCGGCCCGGGCGGCGCTGACCACGATCTTCGTTCGTCCGTCCTTCGGCTTGACGCCGTGCTGGATCGAGTTCTCGACCAGCGGCTGCAGGATGAGGTTCGGAACCCAGGCGCCCATCGCCTCCGGCTCGATCCGTGTCTCGACCTCCAGGCGCTCTCCGAAGCTCTCCCTTGCGATGTCCAGGTAGCGGTCCACGAATCCCAGCTCCTCCGCGAGCCGCACCTCCTGCCGCTCCGCGTTCTCCAGCGACAGCCGCAGGAGATCCGCCACGTCCGACAGGATGCGATCGGCGCGATCGGGGTCGTCGTAGATCAGCGCCGACACCATGTGCAGGGAGTTGAACAGGAAATGGGGATGGAGCTGAGCGCGCAGGAACCGGAGCTGGAATCCGGCCAACTGCGACTCGAGCTGAACGGAACGGATCTCCCGTTCCGAGTAGCGGCGGTAGCTCGTCTCCGCGATCGCGACCGCGACCAGACCCGCGAAGACGAACAGATCGCTGACCACGCTCTGGACCTCGACCGCCCGCAGTCCGTGCCACTCCAGGGGCGACCCCGTGAGGACGTGCAGCCCCTCGTCGAGGACCAGGCGAAGGGCGAACATCCCACCCACCGTGGCGCCGCCGAACGCCAGGAGCAGCGGCGTCCGCCGCCGCCAGCGGAATCCGGCCGGCCAGCGCCGGAAGCGAACCAGCAGCCGGCGACCCAGCGGGATCCACAGGCACCACGTGAAGTACCAGGCGACGAGGTTGCGCCAGGGCAGGATCCTGCCCTCGACCGAGTACGAGAGGATGATCAGGGCGCCCAGCGCCAGGCCGAGCAGCAACCACAGCTCGACGAACGGGCTCGACCACTCCCAACCGATCCTCCGCACCGTTCGTTGTCGCCTCGCTCGTCTTTCCGTCGTCCAATGTCAGCTCCGGCGGGAGACGGTCCGATCCGTCCATCGGTCACGCTGTTCCCACGTTTCATCCCTGTGTACGACCGGAGCGGCCAAAGGTTCCACATCCATCTCCTTGGATGGGCCGATTCAAACCATTGAAATGATTGAGTTTGAGGCACAAGGAAAAGGGCGGCCGAAACGGCCGCCCCGGACAACGGAAAGAGGTCGGAAGGCCAACCCGGACCAGGCAAGCAATTCGCTCGGAAGGCCGCTGGGGTCCACCGAGGCTTCCACCTCGCTTTCGAGGGTAGGGGTTACCCGCCTCCCTGTCCCCGGCATCGGGACGAGGTGGGACCGGCCCGTGACGAGACGCGCCCGAACCGGTTCCGGCTCGGCCGACCCGCGCCGTCAGCTGCCGGCGGCGTCCGAGACGCCGACGGCGTGCTGGTAGACCAGCGCCCCTCCGTGGTCCGCCGCGACCGCCATGAGCCCGAGGGCGAGCACCGCCGCCACCAGGAGTCCCCAGCGGAGCGGTCCGAAGGTGATGCGCGGCTGCCGCCTCTCCCGCCAGGTCAGCGCGAGTCTCAGCGCGGCGATCAGGGCCACCAGCCAGAAAGCCCAGTGACCGAGGTCGGAGTGTTCCTCGAGCGCCGCCTCCGCCACCGGCGAGAGACCGAGCATCATCTCCTCCGCCTTCTCCCCGGCCTCGAGGGCGATCCAGCCCGAGACGGCGCCAGCGGCCCAGAGGCCCGCCGCCACGCGGTCGAGGTCGGGGCGGCCGCCGGTGAGGCGCAGCACCACCTCGAGAGCGAGCGCCACGGGCACGAGGGCGATCGGGAAGTGCACCAGGGCGGGGTGGAAGTTGGGCAGGGAGGTCAGCGAGAGGATCGATTCGAGCATGTCGGTAGAACCTGTTTCCGGGCGGGGCCGCGGAGGGCCGCGGAACGCGTCAGCGCATCAGCTCTCCTGCAGCGGGTGGACGTCCAGCTCCCGGGCCATGAGGGCCTCGATGCCGTCCACCGCCGCGCTCGCGGCCGACAGAGTGGTCATGTACGGCACCCGATGGCGAATCGCCATGTGGCGGAGCCGGGCGTCGTCGATCTGCGAGTCCTTGCCCAGCGGGGTGTTGATCATCAACACGACCGGCCTCTCCTCGCGGGTCAGAAGATCCATCACGTTGGGCGAGCCCTCCCAGACCTTGCGCACCGGCTCGACGGGGACCCCGAACCTCTCCAGCGCCAGGGCGGTTCCCTCCGTGGCGCAGATCGCGAAGCCCAGGGTGTGGAGTCTCCGAGCGACGCGGCAGGCGATCTCCTTGTCGCGGTCGTGCACGGAGACGAAGACGAGCCCGGGCGGCTCCGGAAGACCGAAGCCCACTGCCAGCTGGCACTTGGCGAAGGCCTGGCCGAAGCCCCAGTCGATGCCCATCACCTCGCCGGTCGAACGCATCTCCGGGCCGAGGGCCGGGTCCGACTCGGGGAACCGGTCGAAGGGGAAGACGGCCTCCTTGACCGCCACCCGTCGAACCGGTGCCGAGCGGACGCCCATCTTGTCCAGGGTCTCGCCCACCATGGCGCGCGCGGCCACCTTGATCCACGGTACGCCGGTGGCCTTCGAGACGAACGGGACGGTGCGCGACGCCCGCGGGTTGATCTCCAGCACGTAGACCTCGTTGTGCTTGACCGCGAGCTGGAGGTTCATGAGCCCGCGGACGCGGAACCGCCGCGCGAGCTGCTCCGTGATGTCGCGCACGTGGAGCATGAGGTCCGGCGGCGCGTGGTACGGCGGGATCGTGCAGGCCGAGTCGCCCGAGTGGACGCCGGCCTCCTCGATGTGCTGCAGGACCCCGGCGATCACGGTGCGCTCGCCGTCGCAGACGGCATCGACGTCGTACTCGAAGGCGTCCTCGAGGAAGGAGACGATCTCGAGGGGCATCCCCGGGCCGTAGGGGATCTCCCCCTGCAGGAAGGTGCGCAGGAGCTCCTCGTCGTAGGCCACGGTCATGCCCCGACCCCCGAGGACGAACGAGGGTCGGACGAGGACCGGGTACCCGATCTCCCGGGCCCGGTCGCAGGCCTCCTCGAAGCTCTCGGCGGCGGCGGCGCGCGGCATCCGGACGCCCAGGGAGGCCAGGACATCCTGGAAGGCCCGCCGATCCTCGGCGAGGTGGATGTCCTCCACCGAGGTGCCCAGGATGGACGCCCCGAGCGCCTGGAGGTCGGCCGCCAGCTTGAGCGGCGTCTGCCCCCCGAGCTGGACGATGGTGCCGAACGGCCGCTCCTTGGACCAGACCTCCCAGACGTCCTCCAGCGTCAGGGGCTCGAAGTAGAGGGCGTCGGCGGTGTCGTAGTCGGTCGACACCGTCTCGGGATTGCAGTTGAGCATGATGACCTCGTAGCCGACCTCGCGCAGCGCCATGCAGGCGCGCACGCAGCAGTAGTCGAACTCGATGCCCTGCCCGATCCGGTTCGGTCCGGCGCCCAGGATCAGCACCCGGCTGCGCCTCCCCGGCTGCACCTCGCTCTCCTCACCCCAGTAGGTCGAGTAGTAGTACGGGGTGAAGGCCTCGAACTCCGCGGCGCAGGTGTCGACGACCTTGAAGCGGGGCCGGACACCGAGCGCCCGGCGGTGGTCCCGGACCTGCGCCTCCGTGGCGCCCAGGCGGAAGGCGAGCTGGATGTCCGAGAACCCCTCCCGCTTGAGATGCCGCAGCTCGCGCTCGTCGAGCCCTTCGAGCTCCCGTCGCGCGAGGCCGCGCGCGGTCTCGACCAGCCCCGCCATCTCCCGCAGGAACCAGGGGTCGATGCCGGTCCAGCGGGCCGCCTCCTCGACGCTGACGCCCGCCTCCAGGGCGACCGCCAGGTCCCGGTAGCGCGACGGCAACGGCCGGGAGAGCCGCTCCTCCCAGTCGCCGGCGGCGCCCTCCTGCGGGGCGGCCGCGCCGACGAAGCCGCTGAAGCCGTCCTCGAGGCTGCGCAGGGCCTTCTGGAGCGCCTCGCGGAACGACCCGCCGATGGCCATGGCCTCACCGACCGACTTCATCCGCGTGCCCAGGGTGCGGTCCGACTCGGGGAACTTGTCGAAGTCGAAGCGCGGCACCTTCACCACGACGTAGTCGAGCGCCGGCTCGAAGGCCGCGACCGTCCGGCGGGTGATCGCGTTGTCGATCTCGTCCAGGGTGTAACCCAGCGCCAGCTTGGTGGCGACCCGCGCGATCGGAAAGCCGGTGGCCTTCGAGGCCAGGGCCGAGGAGCGTGAGACCCGCGGGTTCATCTCGATGATGACCATCCGGCCGCTGGCCGGGTCGATGGCGAACTGGACGTTGCTGCCTCCGGTCTCGACGCCGATGGCCCGCAGGCAACGGATCGCCCCGTCGCGCATCCGCTGATACTCCCGGTCGGTCAGAGTGAGGGCGGGCGCGACGGTCAGGCTGTCGCCGGTGTGGACCCCCATCGGGCAGACGTTCTCGATGCTGCAGACGATCACCGCGTTGTCCACGCGGTCGCGCATCACCTCGAGCTCGAACTCCTTCCAGCCGATGAGGCACTCCTCCACCAGGACCTTGACGGAGCGGCTCTTGTCGAGCCCTTCGCCGACGAGACGGCGGAAGGCCTCGAGGTCGTGGGCGATGCCTCCCCCCTCGCCTCCGAGCGTGAAACTCGGCCGCACCACCGCCGGCAGGCCCACCTCCCCGAGCCAGGCCTCGGCCTCGGCCAGGCTGCCGACCTCGCGCCCCCGGGGGACGTCGAGCCCCACCTCCACCATGGCGCTCTGGAACAGGTCCCGCGACTCGGCCCGGTGGATGACCTCCACGGGGGCGCCCAGCGTCTCGATGCCGTAGCGTTCCAGGGTGCCGCGCTCGTGGAGCGCCACCGCCAGGTTCAGGGCGGTCTGCCCGCCGAGGGTGGGGAGCAGCGCGTCGGGGCGCTCCTTCTCGATGATCTTCTCGAGGGTGCCGGGCTCGAGCGGCTCGATGTAGGTCCGGTCCGCGAACTCCGGGTCGGTCATGATCGTGGCCGGGTTCGAGTTGACCAGGACGACCTCGAGACCCTCTTCGCGCAGGGCGCGGAGCGCCTGGGTGCCGGAGTAGTCGAACTCGCAGCCCTGGCCGATGACGATGGGCCCGGCGCCGAGCACGAGGACCCGGTGGATGTCAGTGCGTCGCGGCATGGCTCAGGACTCCCCCAGGGCCGCCTCCCGGCGGGCGCCCTCCACCAGGTCGAGGAAATGGTCGAAGAAGTCGTCGTGGGCGTCGTGGGGCCCCGGCGAGGCCTCCGGATGGTACTGGACGCTCACGACCGGCAGGACCCGGTGCCGGAAGCCCTCCACGGTGCCGTCGTTGAGGCTGACCTGGGTCATCTCCAGGCCCGCCTCGTCGAGGCTCTCCCGCGACACGGTGAAGCCGTGGTTCTGGCTGGTCACGAACACCCGCCGGCGGTTCAGGTCGAGCACGGGATGGTTGGCGCCCCGGTGGCCGAAGGGCAGCTTCTCGGTGCGGGCGCCGCAGGCCAGGGCCAGGAGCTGGTGTCCCAGGCAGATCGCGCCGAGGGGAACGCGTCCCAGGAGCCGCCGGATCTCCTCCACGATGTCCACGCAGGCCGCCGGGTCGCCGGGGCCGTTGGAGAGGAGCACCCCGTCCGGCTCGAGCTCGAGGATCCTCGAGGCCGGCGCGGTCGCCGGCAACAGGGTGACCCGGCAGCCCCGCGCCGCCAGGTGGCGCGCGATGTTCGTCTTGCAGCCGTAGTCGAGGAGGACGACGTGGGGTGCGCCGTCGCGGGCGACCGGCGGGCGCAGGGCGAGGTCGTACCAACCCGCCATCTCCGGAGGGCCGCCGAAGGTCTCCTCCTCCCGGCGGCTCACCGCCGTCGCGAACTCCTGGCCGACGACTCCGGCCGACGACCGGGCCCGCGCGAGCAGATCGTCGTCACTCGCGGAAGGGTCGCTCGTCAGCGCGCCGCGCATGGCGCCGCGCACCCGCAGGTGACGGGTCAGGGCCCGCGTGTCCAGGCCCTCCACCGCCACCACCCCCTGCTCGACCAGCCACGAGCCCACGGTCTGACGGCCCCGCCACGACGAGAAGTGCTCCGACAGGCGCCGCACGGCGAAGCCCGCGACCTGGGCGCCGAGCGACTCCGAGTCCTCCGGCGCCACGCCGTAGATGCCCACCTCCGCCGTCGTCAGGCAGACGATCTGACCGTGGTACGACGGGTCGGTCAGGATCTCCTGGTAGCCGGTCATCGAGGTGTTGAAGCAGACCTCGCCGGTGACCGTCCCGGTGGCGCCGCACGCCTCACCGTCGAACCGCCGACCGTCCTCCAGCATCAATCGAGCCTCGCTCATTCCTGTTCTCCCTCGGCCAGCGGGGCGATCCATTGCGCCTCCTCGTCCGTCGGCTGAAAGCAGGCCACCCCGACGCAACCCGGTCCGACGTGGGTGCCGACCACCGGCCCGATCTCCGCCATGACCAACTCGCCGACCTGGACCCGGCCCTCGAGCAGGGAGCGAAGTCGGTCGGCCCGGGCCGGCGCGTTGGCATGGGCGACGGCCAGGAAGGTCCGGCAATCGGGATCCAGGCTCTCGGCGACCAGCTCGGTGATTCTCGGCAGCGCGGCCCGGGCGCCCCGCACGCGGTCGACCGGCGTGACCTCGCCGCCGCTCAGGCCGAGGATCGGCTTGATCTGGAGCAGACGTCCCAGGAACGCCTGCGCCCGGCCGATCCGGCCGCCGCGGGCGAGATACTCCAGCGTGTCGACGACGAACAACGTGGTGACCCGCGGCGCCATCTCCCGCACGGCCGCCGCCACCTCGTCCACCGGCCGGTCCCGCGCCGCCATGCGCCCGGCCGCCAGGGCCAGGAGGGCGAGCCCGAGGCTGACCTGGCCGCTGTCGAAGACCTCGATCCGCGGGTACGAGCCGTCCCTGCGCCGCTCTGGGGCGCCCGAGCGCGCCAGAGCGGCGGCGCCCGCGGCGTGGGCCGCGGTGAGCGAGAGCTTGCCGGAGATGTGGATCGAAAGGATGTCGGAGCTGCCGATCCGCTCGAGATAGCAGGCGGAGAGCTCGCGCTCCGGGACGGGCTGGGTCGTCGGGTGGTACGGCCCCGCCTCGAGCCGCTCGTAGAACCCCTTCGGCTCCAGGTCGACGCGGTCGTGGAACACCGCGTCCCCGAAGTGGACGGTCAGGGGGAGGACCTCGATGTGGTTCTCCCGCGCCAGCTCCTCGGAGAGATCGGCCGTCGAGTCGGTGACGACCACGGTGGGCCTGCGCTCCTCCAGCCGTCCCAGGACCCCCAGGGTCTCCAGCGTCGCGATCCGCGTCGCGATCTCCCCGTCGCGCGCCGGCAGCTCGTCGAGGATCCGTCCGAACGTCCAGTCCCTCTGCGCACACTCCAGCAGCCGCTGCTCGCCCTGGGAGAAGTGGCGCCCGAAGAAGGCCGGCCCGAGGGTCACCTGCCAGCGCGCGGACCGCGCCGGCAGCGGCACCTGGCTGTCCTCGATGGCCGTGATGACCAGCGAGCTCAGGGACTCCTCGATCGTCCGCTCCGCGGTCGGGCCCCCGAGGCGGACCCGGAAGGGCCCCTCCCGGCGGCGCCCGAGTCGGCAGAAGGCCTTCGCGCCGCGGGCGACGCCCGCCTTCACGGACAGGACCTGCCCAGCGTCGAGCCACAGCCGCCCCCGCAGGAGCTCCACCGTGGCCCGGACCCCCGTCCTCCCCAGGGAGCGGACCAGCTCCAGGAACGGGTGCTGGGCCAGGTCCCCCACGAGCAACCCGCGACGCGGTCGGGCCTCGAGGCCAAGCTCGCGTCCGAGGAGGAGCAGGCGGACGCGGGCGACGATCTCCTCCTCCGTGAGCTCCAGGACCGGCAGCCAGAGGATCTCCTCCGGCAGGTCGACGGGCGCCTCCTCCTCCCGGGCCAGCAGCACGACGGTGCGCGGCAGTCCGGAGGCGGGGCCCAGGTCCTCGAGGACGTCCAGGCCGAGCTCGGCGCTCCCCGCGGGCGCCACGACCACGGCGGGCCCGAGACCGCGGGCGAAACGGCGCGCCTCGGCCGCGTCGATCACCGGCACGACCTCGTAGCCCTCCGCGGTCAGCCCCACCGAGAGGGTCCGCCGGCGGGCCGCCTCCGGCTCGAACATGAGGAGTGCCGGGCGCACGCGCGCGTCAGACATGGAGGACCCCCTCACCAGGCCGCGGTGATCGACGGGTCGGACACGGGAGGTTCGGCGGGGCCGTCATCGTGCACGCCCGACGGGGGGATCGGGCGGTGGCGGAAGCGTACCACCTTCGGCCCCCTCGACGAGGTCGATCTCAGCCCCGCATCACAGGCTCGAAAGCGCCCGCTCGATCCTCTCCCGCGCCTCCGCCGCGACCCCCTCCAGGGCCGGGTTGCCGGTGAACTCCATCATCGCCTTCGGGTCGGCGGCGGCCACCATGCTGCCCTCGCCGTCTTCGTAGACGACGACGTTGCAGGGCAACAGCATCCCGATCTCCAACTCCTCCCCGAGCGCCCGATGGGCGAGACGCGGGTTGCAGGCGCCGAGGATGACGTAGCGCCGGAACTCCGCGTCGATCTTCTTCTTGAGGGTGGCCTTGACGTCGATCTCCGTGAGCACGCCGAAGCCCTCGTCCTTCAGGGCCGCGGTGACTCGCTCCATGGCCTCCTCGTAGGGCAGCTCGAGGCGGACGCTCAGTCCGTAGCGGGTAGGCGTGATGGAGCTCATGGCTAGAAGATCACCTGCTGGTCGCTCATGCCACCGCAACCGTTGTCCGCGAACGCCCGCATGCAGCCGCCGCGCGTGTAGCAGACGTCGCCGGAGAAGCCGTCGGGGTTGATGAACGAGACCCACTCCTCGGCCGCCTTCCTCACCTGCAACGCGTCGGCGCCCTTCTCGGTGATGAGCCAGTTGGACAACCCCCAGGTCGACTTCGACATGTTGCACGGGCAGCAGCAGGTGTAGGCCGTGTTGTCGCTGCAGCAGGGCGCCGGGATGGCGGAGAGCGCCTCCTTCTTGATCGCCTCCTGCTCGGGCGTCAGCTGGATGGAGTGGTAGTAGCCGATGAACTCCCGGGTCTGGGACTCGACGTCGGTGAACTCGACACCGGTCCCGGTCGCCGCCGCGGTGAGGGCGCCACCCGCGAGGGCGGCCACCAGGACGGTCGCCAGGACGAAGGGGCGGGAAAGGGTGTGGGTCAAGGGGTTCTCCTCGTTGCTCTCGTTTTCGGTGTCCGCGGTGCCAGAAGCGCCGGGCAGAATCGTCATTCTAGCGCTCGGCAAGGTGCGGCCAGCCTCTTCGGCCGAGCTTGTCACAGGATCATCAGCAAGAATCCCGCCACGAGCCACGAACCTGGGCTCGGCCTCTCGTGACACCCCACCGCAGGATCCGGGTCGGGTCGTCGGTCCGACTTCCGCCCGTCTTCGTCCCCCCTCCTTGCGGAGTCGCGAGGTCCACACCCGGACCCCTTGCAGAAATGCGAGAGCCCGCGTCGAGATCCGACGCATCTTCGGCGACGAGCCTGGGATTCGCAGGATCGGAGCCACTGGCACGAGCCTTGCGGCTTGGTATCCGCGTCTCGAGAGAGGACGACCCCCCTATGAGAGCCTTACCGATCCTTTTCGCCAACCCCGGCCGCAAGCGGGTCTCGACACCTTGCGGTCTGGTCGCTGCGCTTCTCGTCCTGGCCTCGGTGGCACCCGCCTCTGCGCAGAGCGAGTCGGACCCATCCGGAACCTCCGGGCGTTCTTCGGCGGCGGACCGAATCCGAGCCAACCTGGAGCCTGATCTCGCCGCCCTCGTCGACGAGGTCCTCGAGCGCAATCCCGACCTGGCCCGGCTGCGAGCGTCCGCCGCGGCAAGCGAGCAGCGGGCACCGCAGAGCCGGGCCCTGCCGGACCCGATGGCTGGCCTCACAGCCTTCCTCTCGACCCCGGAGACCCGCGTAGGCCCGCAGCAGGCCTCCGCCACGATCTCCCAGCGCTTCCCCTGGTTCGGGAAGCTGCGGCTGAGGGAGCGGGAGGCCCTGCTCCGGGCCGCCGCGGCCCGTCTCGAGGTCGAGGCCAGGCGGCTCGAGATGGTGACGGAAACCCGACGACTCGTCCACGAGCTCGCCTTCTTGGAGGCCGAGGAGCGGGTGGTGAGGGAGGACCGCGCCACCCTCTCCCACTTCGAGGAGCTGGCGCGCTCACGCTACGCTTCAGGAGTCGGCCTCAGCCAGGCGGTGATCAAGATCCAGGCCGAGATCACCAAGGACGACTATCGGCTACTCGGCATCGAGACCCGTCAAGCCAGCCTCCAGGCCGCCCTCAACGCACTCCGGGACCGTGCGGCCGACGAGAGCCTGCCGGGGTTCGTGCTCGACGGCCCCCGGCCCGAGTTCGCCGACGGCATGCCGGAGACATTGCTCGCGGTGGCCCGAGAGGGCCGTCCCGAAGTGGCTCGGGCGCGACTCCTCCTGGAGGCGACCGGGGTCGGGATCGAGCTGGCGGAGAAGGAGTATCGCCCCGACGTCACCGTAGGCCTCGGCTACACGCTCGTCGGCCGCCGGGACGACGCGCCCGGCCGCGCCGCGCCGCCGCCGGGCAACGGCGACGACATCCTCGGCCTGACGGTCGGAATCAACCTGCCCGTCAGGCGCCAGAAGCTCGAAGCGGCAGTGCTCCAGGCCAGCGCTCTGGAGTCGGCGTCCCGAGAAGGGCTCCGCTCGGTCCTGACCGCGATCCAGCAGAGCCTCGGCGACCTGTCAGCGAGGCTGCCCCTGACCCTCGACCAGCTCTCCCTCTTCGAGGATCTGCTCCTCGTTCAGGCGGAGGAGGCGTTACGCTCGGCCGAAACCGCCTACGCCTCGGGGTCCCAGGGTGCCCTGGACTTCCTCGACGCGGAGCGGGTCCTCCTCGACGTCCGGGTCGCCTCTGCCCGCGCGCTGGCTGACTCCCTCGTCCTCGTCGCCCGGCTGGAGGGCGCCCTCGGCGCCCCGCTGACGGACGTCGTACCCGGAGATACCCCATGAGCGAGAGACCTCACGACTCCGAACCGACCGTCGCTACCCCGCGGCGGTCCGGTGCACGACGCCGCCTCGCCAATCTGGGGTGGCTCCTGGGCGGGGCGATCCTGGCCATCCTGCTGGTGGTGGATCCCCTGGGGATCCACCCGCTCGACACGTGGCTCCACGACCTGATCGGGCACGATCCCACGGCCGGCATGACCAGCGACGTCCACGATCACGGGGACGCGAACCCTGGGGATGCGACCCTCTGGACCTGCGGCATGCACCCGGAGGTCATCCTCGACGAGCCTGGGCAGTGCCCGATTTGTGGCATGAACCTGGTCCCGCTGGATGGCGGTGACCCCGTCGGATCGCAGGCGACCGCCGTCCCGCTGGCCGCGACCGAGTGGACCTGCGAGCTCCACCCCGACATCGTGGAGGACGCTCCCGGGGAGTGCCCGATCGGTGGCCGTCCGCTGCTTCCGGTCGCCAACGAGAAGCAGGCCAAGCCGACCGAGCCCGGGGCAGAGCGCGAGATCCTCTACTACCAGCACCCCCACGAGCCGGGAGTGCTCTCCGACGTGCCCGCCAAGGACGCCATGGGGATGGACTTCGTGCCCGTCTACGCCGACGAGGCTCCCCGGGGCGACGGCGCGACGGTGATCATCGACGCGGGCGTCGTGCAGAACATGAACGTCGTGACGGCCGTCGTCGAGACCCAGGATCTCGCCCGCCAGATTCGCACCGTCGGCTACCTCGACTACGACCAGCAGAAGATGGTCTCGGTCACGACCAAGTACAACGGGTTCATCGAGCGGGTCTACGTCAACTACATCGGCGAGCCGGTCACCCGAGGCCAGGCGCTCTTCGAGATCTACTCTCCGGAGCTCGTCCAGACGCAGGAGGAGCTCCTCTCGGCCCTCTCCTTCGCCCGCCGCCTGGCGGACGCACCGCCGGAGGCCAGGCGCCGGGCCGAAGCGCTGGTCGATGCGGCGCGAACCCGCCTCGGCTTCTGGGACATCGGCGAGGGCCAGATCCGCTCCCTGGTGGAGACCGGCAAGGCCGAGCGAACCCTGACGGTGCGCTCTCCGGGCAGCGGCGTGGTGATGATGCGCATGCCGGGCCTCGAGGGCATGGCCGTCAAGCCGGGGATGGAGCTGTTCCACATCGCGGACCTCTCGACCCTCTGGCTGTCGGTGGAGATCTTCGAGGACCAGCTCCCGTGGCTCGAGATCGGCAGCCCGGCCGAGATCGAGCTCTCGTACTTCCCCGGCGAGCTCTTCACGGGTCGGGTCCGCTTCGTCGAACCTCAGCTCGACGAGAAGACCCGCACCGTCGGTCTGCGCATCGAGGTCCCGAACCCCCGGGGCCGGTTGCGCGCCGGGATGTACGCCACGGTCCGCTTCCGGCCGGTCGCCGCACGAGACGCCGTCGTGGTGCCGTCGATCGCCTTGATGCGGACCGGGGAGCGCAACGTGGTGATCGTCGCCGAGGGGGAGGGCCGGTTCACGCCGCGAGAGGTGGTCGTCGGCGCCCAGGGCGACCGTTCCGTCCAGATCCTCTCCGGGCTGAGACCCGGAGAGCGGATCGTCACCTCAGCCCAGTTCCTGCTCGACTCGGAAAGCAACCTCCGGGAGGCGATCCAGAAGCTGATCGCCGCCAAGAGCCGGAACGCGACTCCCCCCGAGCCCGTCGGCGACGGCCCCGCCGCCGGCAGCGCCTCCGACCACACCGGCCACTGAGGGTCTCGCCATGCTCGACAAGCTCATCGAATGGTCGCTGCGCAACCAGCTCGTGATGGTCGTGGCCCTGGTGATGGCCATCCTGGGTGGCGTCTGGGCGATTCGGGGGACCCGTCTCGACGCCATCCCCGACCTCTCCGACGTGCAGGTCATCATCTTCACGGAGTACGCGGGCCAGGCCCCGAGAGTGGTCGAGGATCAGGTCACGTACCCGATCACGACCAAGATGCTCGCGGTGCCCTACGCGAAGGTGGTGCGGGGCTACTCCTTTTTCGGGTACTCCTTCGTCTACGTCATCTTCGAAGACGGGACGGACCTGTACTGGGCTCGCTCCCGGGTCTTGGAGTACCTCTCGGGTCTCGCTCGGCAGCTTCCCGCCGGCGTGGCGCCTCAGCTCGGGCCCGACGCCACCGGTGTCGGGTGGGCCTTCATGTACGTGTTGAACTCCCAGGAGCGGTCGCTTGCGGAGCTACGAAGCCTCCAGGACTGGTATCTGAAGTACGCCCTGACCGCGGTCGACGGTGTCTCCGAGGTCGCGTCGATCGGCGGCTTCGTTCGCCAGTACCAGGTCGAGGTGGACCCGGTGAAGTTGCGCGCTTACGACATCCCGCTGCAACAGATCAAACGTGCGATCCAGCGCTCCAACAACGACGTCGGCGGCCGGGTCGTGGAGATGGCGGAGCGAGAGTACATGGTCCGCGGGGTCGGCTACGTGAAGGAGATCCGGGACCTCGAGGAGGTAGTCCTCGGGGTCGGTCCGGGAGGCACTCCGATCCTCCTTCGCGAGGTCGCGAACGTCACGATCGGCCCGGAGATCCGCCGCGGCCTCGCCGACTGGAACGGCGAGGGAGAGACGGTCGGCGGCATCATCGTCGTCCGCGCCGGAGCCGACACGCTGGAGACGATCGACCGGGTCAAAGAGAAGCTCGCCGAGCTGCGCCAAGGCCTGCCGGAGGATGTCGAGATCGAGGTCGCCTACGACCGGACGGCCCTCATCCACCGCTCGATCGACACGCTGACCCACACGCTGATCGAGGAGTCGATCATCGTCGCGCTCGTCTGTATCGTCTTCCTCTTCCACTTCCGCTCGGCCCTGGTGGCGATCTTCTCCATCCCGGTGTCGATCCTGATCGCTTTCATGGTCATGAAGATCCAGGGTCTCGGCGCCAACATCATGTCGCTGGGAGGGATCGCGATCTCCATCGGCGTGCTGGTCGACGCGTCGATCGTGATGGTCGAGAACGCCCACAAGCATCTGGCGGAGAAGCGCGGCAAAGTCCCGCACTGGAAGATCATCGCCGAGTCTTCGGCCGAGGTCGGCCCCTCGTTGTTCTTCTCGCTGCTCGTCATCACCGTGTCGTTCATCCCGGTCTTCACGCTTGAGGCCCAAGAGGGCAGGCTGTTCAAGCCGCTGGCGTTCACCAAGACGTGGTCCATGGCGGCGGCCTCGCTGCTCGCGCTCACGCTCGTGCCCGTGCTCACGGGTTACTTCGTGCGGGGCAAGATTCGGCCCGAAGCGCGCAATCCGGTCAACCGCCTGCTCATCGCAATCTACGAACCCGTCCTGCGATTCTGCGTGCGCTTCCGCTGGCCGGCCATTCTCGGCGCCGTCGTGGCGCTGGCGGTCACCTGGGTTCCCTACCGCCAACTGGGCTCCGAGTTCATGCCCCCGCTGTGGGAAGGCGACCTGCTCTACATGCCCACCACGCTGCCCGGCCTCTCCGTCACCAAGGCCCGAGAGATCGTCCAGCAGACCGACAAAGTGCTCATGACCTTCCCCGAGGTCGACCACGTGCTCG
>CAJQNK010000152.1 GCA_905479655.1 uncultured bacterium
CGACGCTTCGGCCTCCACCCGCGCAAGGGGACGATCGAGCCCGGCGCCGACGCCGACCTGGTGCTGTGGGACCCCGAGGCGGAGGCGACGATCTCGGCGGCGACCCACCACCATCGGACCGACCGCTCCGTCTACGAGGGCTTCCCCGTCCGCGGCCTGGCGCGAACCGTCCTCGCCGGGGGCGAGGTGCGCTTCCGGGAAGGTGAGTTGACGGCCCGGGAGGGGGCGGGGCGGTTCCTGAAACGGCCGGCGGGGGCAGGAGGGCCCTAGTAAGATCAACCACCCGCGGCTCGAGGCGGCGCTCCCGCCGACCCCGAGCCGCGACGGAGGCCCCATGAGCCCGACCGACGACGAAGCCGCGACCTCCGACGAGCCCACCCGGCAGCCCCGCGCCCTCTCCATCGACCCCACGAGCGGCCTCTACCTGCTCGACGGCGCCACCCCCGACCCGGAGGCCCTCTATTCCGCCGGCGACCTGCGCTCCGAGGCCAGCGACCCGAGCCGGCCGCTGGCCGAGCGTCTGGCCGCCTACGCGGACATCATCGACTCGGAGGTCGGCGACACCACGCTCACCCGGGCGCGCAACCTGGAGCGCGAGTTCGGGATGCGCCAGCTCTACCTCAAGTTCGAGGGCGGCAACCCGTCCGGCACCCAGAAGGACCGCATCGCCTTCGCCCAGGTGGAGGACGCCGTGCGCCGGGGGTTCGAGGCGGTCACTGTCGCCACTTGCGGCAACTACGGCGCCGCCGTGGCGCTGGCGGCCTCGCTCGCCGGCCTGCGCTGCATCGTCTTCATCCCCGACGGCTACCACACCCGGCGCCTGCCCGAGATGGAGGAGCCCGGGGCCGAGATCCGGCGCTCGCCCGGCGACTACGAAGCGGCGGTCCTCCGCTCTCAGGAGCTGGCGGAGCGGGAGGAGATCTACGACGCCAACCCCGGCGGCGCCAACACGGGGATTCAGCTCCGGGCCTACGGCGCCATCGCCTTCGAGATCTACGACGAGCTGCGCGACGCCCCGGCGGTCGTGGCGGCGCCGGTCTCGAACGGCACGACCCTGGCCGGCATCCACCACGGCTTCGTGAGCCTGTACCGGCGGGGCAAGACCTCCCGCATCCCGCGCATGGTCGCCGGCTCCTCCGCCTTCAAGAACCCCATCGTCCGCTCGTTCCTCAAGCGCCTGCCCGCGTGCGAGGATCTCGACCCCCAGAAGCTCCGGGAGACCGTCGTGAACGAGCCCCTCATCAACTGGCACTCCTACGACGGAGACCTGGCGCTCGAAGCCGTCCGCACCAGCCGCGGCTTCGCCGAGAACGCCTCGGACCGGGAGATGCTGCGCTTCGCGAGCCTGCTGAAGAAGAGCGAGGGCCTCTCCGCGTTGCCGGCCTCCACGGCCGGCCTCGCCGTCCTGCTCGACCGTCACGCCAAGGAGCCGCTGCCGGGCGACCGGTACGTGGCCGTGCTCACCGGGAGACGCTCATGACCGACCTCGCCCCCCTCGATGGCAACCCCCTCGACGGCAACGCCGTGGTGTACTGCCGCGGCGCCTTCAACACCCCCAACGGCAAGACGGCCCACGGGCTCGTGCGCCGCACGCGGCGCTACCGCGTGCTCTCCGTCATCGATCCGCGCTACGCCGGCAACGACGCCGGGGACGTGCTGGACGAGCGCGCCGCCGGCATCCCCGTCGTGCTCGACCTGGACGCCGCGCTCGAGGACGCCCGGGAGCGCGGCCTCGGGGTCGACCGCTTCGTCGTCGGGCTCGCCCCCGACGGCGGACGCCTCGACGCCGACGGCCGCGACGCCGTCAAGGAGGCGATCCTGGCCGGCCTGCACGTCGACTGCGGCCTGCACGACTTCCTCTCCGAGGACCCGGAGGTCGCCGCCCTGGCGAACCAGGAGGGGGTGATCCTGCGCGACGTCCGCAAGCCGCCGCACCGCAACGACCTCCACTTCTTCACCGGCAAGATCGAGCAGGTGACGTCGCGCAAGGTGGCCCTGCTGGGCACCGACTCCGCCGTCGGCAAGCGCACCACGGCCTGGCTGCTGGTGGAGGCGCTCGAGGCCGCCGGGCACACGGCCGACATGGTGGGCACCGGCCAGACCGCCTGGATGCAGGGCGCGAAACACGGCATCGTCGTCGACTCCATCGTCTCGGACTTCGTCTCCGGCGAGATCGAGCACGCGGTGTGGAGCGCCTGGCAGGACGGCAACCCGGACGTGATCGTACTGGAGGGCCAGGGCAGCCTGATGAACCCGGCCTACCCGGGCGGGTTCGAGCTCCTGGCCGCCGGCCGCCCCGACGTGGTCGTCATGCAGCACGCGCCGGAACGGGCGGAGTACGACGGCTTCCCGGGCTATCCGCTGCATCCGCTGGCGAAGCAGATCGAAGCGGTGGAGATGATCTCCGGCAAGCCGGTCGTCGCCGTCACCGTCAACCACGAGGGGATCGAGCGCGCGCGGATCGACGAGGTGTGCCGGAGGATCGAGGGGGAGACCGGGCTGCCGACGGTGGACCCGCTGGTCCACGGCTGCGGTCGGCTGGTGGCGGCGATCGGCCTCGGTTAGCCGATGGCGGTGGGCCGGCACGCAGGACGAGGTTCCGGGAGAGGGGTCGAGGATGGCTGAAGAGAGAGAGAGCGGCGCGCCGTTTCCAAAGCTGGTCGTGATCGACAGGCTCGAGGTCGGGCCGGTGCGGCTCGAGCCGGACCGGCTCACCGCGCCGTATCGGGTGCACCGGGGCGAGGAGGTCCACGAGACCGAGCTGGCCTACAAGTTCGGCGAGCCGGTGTTCGACCCGTCCGACGGGGCGTCGCTGAACCTGGCGTCCATGGCGGCGGCGCAGGTGGCGCTCAACTATGGACTGTTCGCGAAGGAGATCGTCCTCCACGGGCCGCTCGACCCGGCGGATCGCCGGTTCCTCACCGAGATGGCGGCGAACACCGCCCGGGAGATCACGGTCAAGAAGCTGCTCGAGCCGAATCCGTTCCTGGTGGGCGACGCCCTCGACCTGCGGGCGCCACGGCGCAAGAGCTTCCTGGCGGCCGAGATGGTGTTTCCCGACGCGGTGGACGCTCCCGCCGGCGGCGTCTGGCCCGCGGCGCCGCGGCGCGTGGCGGTGCTGGCCAGCGGCGGCAAGGACAGCCTCCTCTCCCACGGCCTCCTGACCGAGATGGGTCTCGAGACCCACTCGATCTTCGTCAACGAGTCGGGCCGGCACTGGTACACGGCGCTCAACGCCTACCGTCACCTCGCGGCCACGGCGCCGGAGTCCACGGCGCGGGTGTGGACCTCGTCGGATCGGGTCTTCTCGTGGATGCTGCGCCACCTGCCGTTCGTCCGCCAGGACTTCGCCCGGGTGCGCGCCGACGAGTACCCGATCCGGCTGTGGACGGTGGCCGTCTTCCTCTTCGGCGTCCTGCCGCTGGCGCGAGCCCGGGGTCTCGGCAGGCTGATCGTCGGCGACGAGCACGACACCACCCGCCGCCTCCGCTTCCAGGGGATCCCCCACTACGACGGCCTCTACGACCAGAGCCGCTACTTCGACGAGGCGCTGACCCGCTGGTACCGGCGCAAGGGCTGGGGGATCTCCCAGTTCTCGCTCCTGCGCCCGATGTCCGAGCTCCTGATCCAGAAGACCCTGGTGGAGCGCTATCCCGAGCTCCAGCGTCACCAGGTCTCCTGCCACGCCACCCACGTCGAGGGAGAGCGGGCGCTCCCGTGCGGGCGGTGCGAGAAGTGCCGCCGCATCGTGGGAATGCTCCTGGCCGTGGGCGCGGACCCCACGGGCTGCGGCTATACGGAGGAGCAGATCGAACGCTGCAAGCAGGAGCTGGCCGAGAGCGGCGTCCACCAGGAGGCGGCCGGCGCGCGACAACTCGCCTGGATGCTGGCCAACCGCGGCGTGCTGCCCGCCGAGACCGCGGGCCTGGGCAAGGCCCGCCACGCCCCCGAGGTGCTGCAGCTCCGGTTCCACCCCGAGGCCTCCCCCGTGGACGGCGTGCCCGTCGACCTGCGGGGCGAGCTCTACCGACGGCTGATGGAGAACGCCGACGGGGCCGTCCAACGGCAGGGGCGGGTCTGGGCTCCCTTCGACCCGCTCGATGCCGTCGTGCTCGCCCGTCCCTACCGTTTCGAGGCCCCCGCGACGGCCAAGGGCAGCCACCGCCACCACGGACGCCCCGCCGACGCGGTGGACCACGACCGCTACCTGTGGGCCGAGCTCACCTGGCCGACGGCGCGGGCGCGCCTGGAGCGGACCGACACGGCGCTCCTGCCCGTGGGCGCCATCGAGCAACACGGACCCCACCTGCCCCTCGACACCGACTCGTGGGATGCCGACTACTTCTGCCGCGAGGTGGCCGAGCGCTGCTCCAGCCCCAAGCCGCTGGTCCTGCCGCTCATCCCCTACGGCGTCTCGTACCACCACGACGACTTCCCCGGAACGATCTCGGTCTCGCCCGAGACCCTGTCGCGCCTGGTCTACGAGGTGGGCATGGCCGCGGCCCGCCACGGGATCCGCAAGCTCGTGATCCTCAACGGACACGGCGGCAACGCGCCCACCCTCCAGTTCGCGGCGCAGATGATCAACCGCGACGCGCACATCTTCACCTGCGTCGACACGGGCGAGACTTCCGACGCCGACGTCGAGCGCATCACCGAGACGCCCAACGACGTCCACGCCGGCGAGATCGAGACCTCCACCACGCTGGCCACCCGGCCCGAGCTGGTCGACATGGACCGGGCGGAGGCCTTCGTGCCGGGCTTCTCCAACCGCTACCTCGACTTCTCCTCGGAGAACGGCCTGGAGTGGTACGCCCACACCGCCCGCATCTCCCCCTCCGGCGTCATGGGCGACCCCACGAAGGCCAGCGCCGAGAAGGGGCGCGAGATCTGGCGCATCATGATCGACCACATGGTGGCCTTCGTCGAGCGCATCAAGGGGATGGGGCTGGACGAGATCCACGAGAAGCGGCTGTGAGGCCGCGTGGGGCCGGGGGCTGATGCGGATCGAGCGCATCGAGGCGTGGACGGTGGAGATGGGGCTCGCCGAGCCCTACACCATCGCCTACGAGAGCCTGGACAAGGCGGAGAACGTCTTCCTGCGGCTGGTGACGGACGGCGCCCACGTCGGCCTGGGCTGCGCGGCGCCCGACCTCCAGGTGACGGGCGAGGACCCGGCGTCCGTGCACCGGGCGCTGGACGACGTCGCGCGGGAGGTCGTGGTGGGCGCCGATCCCCTGCGGCCGGTCACCGTGCTCGAGCCTCTGCGCTCCCTTCTGGCCGACGCGCCATCCGCCCGCGCCGCGGTCGACATGGCGCTCTTCGACCTGGTCGGCAAGGCCGCGGGACGCCCCCTGTGGCAGCTCCTCGGCGGCTTCCGCGAGCGCATGATCACCTCGATCACCCTCGGCATCCTGCCCGAGGCGGAGACCGTGCGGCGGGCCCGGGAGCGGGTGCGGGAGGGGTTCCGGTCGCTGAAGCTCAAGGGCGGCGCCGACGTGGAGTCGGACATCCAGCGGGTCCTGGCGGTCCGATCGGCCGTCGGCCCGGGCGTCGAGCTGCGCTTCGACGCCAACCAGGGCTACCACTTCGACGAGTGCGTCCGCTTCGTCGAGGGCACCCGTCCGGCCGGGCTCGAGCTCGTCGAGCAGCCCACCCCCAGCGGCGAGCCGGACCTCCTCGGCCGGGTCGCCGCCTCCGTCTCGCTGCCCATCATGGCCGACGAGAGCCTGCTCTCCCTGCGCGACGCCTTCCGCCTGGCGCGCAGCGACCTGGCCGACATGGTGAACGTCAAGCTGATGAAGGTGGGCGGCCTCGACGAGGCCCTGGCGGTCAACGCCGTCGCCCGCGCCGCCCGTCTCGAGGTGATGGTCGGCTGCATGGACGAGGCGGCGCTCGCCATCTCCGCCGGCCTCGCCTACGCCCTGGCGCGACCCCAGGTGGCCTACGCCGACCTCGACGGCCACCTCGACCTCCTGGACGACCCGACGGCCGGGCTCATCGGGCTGGAGGACGGCTACCTGGTGCCCGGGGCCGGTCCGGGACTCGGACTCGACGACTTCCCGAGCTGAGCAGCAGAGCCCAGCGCCGTCGCCCCGGGCAGACCGCCCCGCCGGGTGGTCCGCCGAGATCCCGCCGGCGATAGCCTGCCCTTCTCACCGGGTGTCGTTGCGAGAGGCCGTAGGTGCCTGGAGATGCAAGGCTTGCGACCGAGGGCGACGCAGTCGTACTGTCTGTACGTCGAGGAGCCCGAGCGGAGCGTAACGCCGCAGATTCAGGTA
>CAJQNK010000153.1 GCA_905479655.1 uncultured bacterium
CAAGGGCCGGACGGGAGGCGCTCGGGGGCCAAGGCGCGCCGACGCAGGCAATGCAGGGACATTGTCGAGGAGGCGGAACGCTGGCAGCCGAGATGCATCGCGGGCGGACTGTCGTCGAAGTTCGGAAACGCTGGTCTAGTGTGCTGTGCGGGAAGTTCGCCGTCGCATCGAGAGCGTCGAGGTGCCGTCCGGGCTAAGCTGCTAGGCGCGAGGAGCCCGCATATCCTGCCATATTCGGGCGACGAGCAACGCCGCCCCCCCCCGCCCCCAACTCGGCCAGCCCGAGCCACCTCTCGAAGAACCCCGTCATCCGGCCGTAGAAGTGATCCTCCGCGGCTCCCTTCAGCCCGTGCTTCTGGTTGGGGTAGAGGTGCATCTCGAAGGGCTTGCCGGCCTCGGTGAGCGCGTTCGCCATCACCAGGGTGTTCTGGGGGTGGACGTTGTCGTCGCCGGTGCCGTGGACGATCAGCAGCGGGTCGGCCAGGTTGGCGGCCTGGGAGAGCGGTGAGGCGTCGTACCCCGCGGGGTTGTCCTCCGGGGTATCCAGGTAGCGCTCGGTCCAGATCGTGTCGTAGAGGCGCCAGTCGGTCACCGGCGCGCCGGCGACGCCCGCGGCGAAGGAGCCCGGGTAGTTGAGCAGCGCCGCCAGGGTGTTGGTGCCGCCGCCGGACCAGCCCCAGATGCCGATCCGGTCGGGGTCGACGTCGGAACGGCCCCGCAGGTACTCGAGCACCGAGCCCAGCGCCGGCAGGTGGGCGGTGCCGAAGAGGCGGTGGACGGCATCCTCGCCGCTCTTCGGGAAGAAGAGGGACGCGGTGTTGTCGAAGGCCACGACACGGACCCCCCGGGCGGCCATCCAACGGTGCCAGAGGTCGAGGGTCCTGCCGCTCCAGCGGTCGGCGACCACCTGGGAGCCGGGACCGCCGTAGTGGAAGACGAGGACCGGGGAGGGCTCGGCGCCGGCGCTCGGCGGATCGAGCTCGGCCGCCGGCAGGGGAACGCCCTCGGGGCCGGGGATCGAGCTCCAGCGCCACCCGGGGAGCGTCTCCAGGGCGATCGCCGGGGCCTTCGAGGGCAGAGCGGCGATCTCCAGCCCGTCGTCGTCCCGCACCACCTGACGACCCGGGTCGTTGACGGAAGACCAGCGGTGGACCCAGAGGCCGCCGGCGGGCGCCGGGAGGGCCTCGTTCCAGCCACCGCCGGCTCCGATCTCCCGCGGCTCCCCGCCCTGCAGCGGGACGCGGAAGACCCGTCGCTCCCGGGCCCCGAGCGGCGTGTCCGGGAACATCGTCACCGTCGCGACGCCGGCGGCCTCGTCCACCCCGTCCAGATGGTCCAGGACCCAGCCGGCGGGCGTCAAGCTCCGAGGGGCGCCGCGACCCGCGGGGAGCCGCTCGAGCCGTCGTCGACCCGTGGCCTCCGAGGAGCGCAGCATCGAGCCGTCGGCGAGGAAGCGGAAGTCGTCCGAGAGGTTGATCCAGGTGGGATGCGTCTCCGTGTGGCGCACGGAGCAGATGCCGTCGTCCGCCCCGCACAGCAGCAGGTCCAGGCGGGTCTGCTCGCGGTTGAGCCGGTGGACGGCCACGCGACTGTCGGGCGACCAGTGGACCCTGGGAAGGTAGGCCTCCTCGGCTCCCTCCGTGGCCAGCCAGACGGGTTCGCCACCCGTCGCGGCCACCACGCCCACCCGCACCGTGGGGTTCGTCGTTCCGGCCTTCGGGTGACGCTGGTCGCGGCGCTCCGGGTAGAGGGGCAGCGGGTCGAGCAGGGGGTAGACCCCCACCTCGCTCTCGTCGAAGTGGTAGAACGCGATCCGGTCGCCCTCGGGGCTCCACCAGTAGCCCGTGGAGTCCCGGTTCCACAGCTCCTCCCAGTAGACCCAGTCGGTCTCGCCGTTGAGGATCCGACCCTCCTCGCCGTCGTGGGTCAGCCTACGCTCGTCCCCGCCCTCGAGCTCGAGGAGCCACAGGTCGTGGTCGCGCACGAAGGCGACCCGGCCGCCGTCGGGCGACGGCTTCGGATCGGTCTCCTCGCCCCCGGTCTCGGTGAGGCGCCGCAACGGGTCGCCGTCGAGGCCCGCTGTCCACAGGTCGCCTCCGGCCTCCAGCAGCAGCGCGTCGCCGGCGGGCATCCACACGAAGCCGTCGATCTCCGGGGCCTCGCCCTCGGCCCGCAGCGACGAGCGTCGGACGACGCTCCGCGGGCGGCCGCTGTCCGGCTCCAGCACGAAGAGCGTGTCGCCGTCGCCGCCGTCCCACAGGTAGGCGAGGAGTCGGCCGTCGGGCGACCAGGCCAGCTCCGACGGGCGGCTGCCGCCGGCGTCTTCGGCGAGGATCGCCTCCAGGGGCGGCGGTTCGGAACCGGCGCCGAGGGCCGGGACTCCGACGAGGAGCGAGAGGCCGAGCAGGAGCGCCGAAGAGGGGAGCGCCGAAGACGGGAGCGCCGGCAAACGGCTCCCGGGCTGGACAGTTCGAGGTCGCATGGAAAGCTCCTCCATGAGGTCGATGGCGGCGGCCGGCCGGACGGGCCGGCCGGTCCGGGGTGTCAGGCGAGCGACTCGGCTACCAGCTCGGCGAGGTCCTTCGTCTCGGCGGCGGCCGTGCCCAGCATCATCTTGCACTCGGGGCAGCCGGTGACCAGGACCTCGGCGCCCGAGGCCTTGATCTCGTCGCTGCGCTCCTGGTCGACGCGCCTGCCGTCGATCTCCGTGTCGCTGGCGAATCCGGCGGCGCCGCCGCCACAACAGAACGACTTCCGGCGGTTTCGCGGCAGCTCGACGAGCTCGTGGCCGGCGCTGCGGATGAGGTCGCGGGGCGGGTCGTACACGCCCTCGTAGCGGCCGAGGTAGCACGGGTCGTGGTAGGTGTGCTTGCGGCCGTCGCCGTTGGCGCCCTTCAGAGTCAGCCGCCCGCTGGAGACCAGTTGCGCGATGAGCTCGGAGTGGTGAACGGTCTCCACCTCGAAGCTCTCGTCGAGCGTCGGGTAGTCCCGGTTCAGGCTGTGGAGGCAGTGGGGGCAGGGGGCGATCACCTTCTGCACCTTCTGCCCCTGGATCGACTCGATGTTCTCCCGCGCCAGGGTCTGGAACTGCATCTCCTCACCCTGCCGGCGGGAGTGGTGGCCGCTGCACGACTCGCTCGCGAGCACCCCGAAGCTCACGCCCGCCGCGTTCAGCACCCTCAGCGTCGCCTCGAGGCTCGAGCGGGCGTCCTTGTTGTAGGACCAGACGCAGCCCATCCACAGCAGGTACTCCGTCTCGCCGGGGACGAACCGCGGGATCTCCAGCTCCTCGATCAGCGCCGTCCGCGTCGCCGCTCGCTCGGAGAACGGGTTGCCGTGGCGCTCGATGGTCTGCAGGAAGGTGCCGGCCACCATGCCGACGCCGGTGGAGAGCGCCTGGGCCCGCTTGGCCCCGACCAGCACGCTCAGGTGCTCGATCCCCACCGGGCAGACGCTCTCGCAGGCGCCGCAGGTCGTGCACTGCCCGAGGGCCGTCTCGCTGAGGATGTTGCCGATCACCGGCCCGTCGATGTCCAGCGCCTTGCGCCCGGCCAGGATGAAGCCTCGCGGATCCAGCTCCTGACCGGAGTTGTTGGCGGGGCACAGGTCGGTGCAGCGTCGGCACTCGACGCAGGTGAGGAAGTCCATCCGCATCTTCCACGGCACGTCGGCCATGGTCTCGAGACCGAAGGAGATCTCCTCCTCGTCCGCCTCCTCGAGGGCCTCGAGATCCAGGTTGAGCGGCAGGAGCTCCGCCGTGTGGTGCGTGCGGAAGAAGATGTCCACCGGCGCCATGAGGATGTGGAAGTGCTTCGAGCGCAGGATCTCGTGCGGGAAGACGATGATCAGCAGGGAGTGGACCCACCAGTTGAGCTTCGTCGCCAGCGGCTCCGCCGCCTCGGCGTTGAGGTAGGTCAGCATCAGCAGGAGGATCATCAGCGCAACCACGCCCGAGCTGTAGGACTTCGGGTCGGGCGAGAACTTCGGGAACAGGAACCGTCGCACCGCCAGGCCCACGATGGCGACGCTCACCGCGATGGCCACGAAGTGGAGCACGGACCGGAAGACCGGCAGGGCGTCGCCGAACACCGTCGTCAACAGGGGCACCCCGAACGGCTCGAGGAAGTGGTCCGTCGTTTCGAGCCCGAAGGCCGCGAAGCCCAGGAACACGACGGCATGCATCCCGCCGGCCACGGGCCGTCCGCCGACCACCCGCCACTGGAAGACGACCTCCTTGACGACCGTCCACAGCCGCCGGCCGATCCGGTCCGTGCGCGGCCGGTCGGCCTTGCCCACCCGGATCTTCGCGATCTTGGCGCTCAGGTCCCGCCCGAAGAGCGCGGCGGTTCCGAGGACGAGGACGACGAGAAGGATCTGCTCCCAGGCGGCGAAGCTCATTCGGTGGGTCTCCGGAGTTTCGGGCACACCGGCGGAGGCCCGACGGGCGCCGGCGCCCCGTCGCCGCGGGGCCTTCGAGGCCGGGCGCCGGGGCGAGGATTCTCGTTCGGCAACGGGCGGGATGGTAGCACGGGGATGGGTGGCCCGCGGGGTGGACGAGGGCGGGGCGGACGACCCCACCGCGAGACGACCACGCCTTGACAGCCCCGGAGCACGCTGCTCAAAT
The DNA here is from genome assembly GCA_905479655.1 of uncultured bacterium. Classification (GTDB taxonomy): domain Bacteria; phylum Acidobacteriota; class Thermoanaerobaculia; order Multivoradales; family JAHEKO01; genus CAJQNK01. The sequence continues at coordinate 4,625 of CAJQNK010000153.1, forward strand.
GGTCGGTCCCACCCTGCCCGGCCCCGCAGCCGCGCCGCCGAGCTCCCCTTCGAAGACCACCCCCCCCTCGCCGACCGCGTCCCCATGACCGACACCGCCACCCTCGTCGCGACTCTCACCGGCCCGCCGGAGCCGGAGCTCCTGGCCCGCGTGGCCGTGGAGTCGGAGTGGCTGGAGGTGCGGGCCGACCTGGTGGGGGAGGTCGACGTCGAGGCCCTGCGCCGCGACTACCCGGGGCGGCTGCTCTTCACCCTGCGCAGCCGCGAGGAGGGGGGCGCGGCGCGGGAGGAGGGGGAGGACCGGCGGGCCCGCCTGGCAGAGGCCGCCGCGGCGTACGACCTCGTCGACCTGGAGGCCGCCCGGGACCTGGACGACGGGTTGCTGGACGCCGTTCCCGCCGAGAAGCGGATCCTCTCCTGGCACGGCACCGCCTCGTTGACGGCCCTCGCCCAACGCTTCCGGGGCATGGCGGAGGTCGACGCCCGCTTCTACAAGCTGGTGCCGTCCGCCCGTCAACCCGGGGACGAGCTGGCGCCCCTGGCGCTGCTCCACGCCCTCGGACGCCGCGACGTGATCGCCTTCGCGGGGGGGCGGCAGGGCACCTGGTCCCGCCTGATCGCGCCACGCCTGGGGGCGCCGGTGGTCTACGGCGCCGCCACCTCCGACCCCGCCGCGCCGGGCCAGCTCTCTGTCGCGACCCTCCGGCGGGACTACGGCCTGCCTCACCTCGCTCCGGCGGAGGCCGTCTTCGGCGTCGTCGGACGCCCGGTTTTCCACAGCCTGTCGCCGCGGCTGCACAACGCCGCGTACCGGGAGCTCGGGCTGCCATACCACTACCTCGCCTTCGAGCCCACCTCCTTCGGCGACTTCTGGCTCGAGGTCGTCGAGTCCGGCGCGCCCGGGAGCTACGGCATCCCGCTGCGCGGCCTTTCGATCACGGCCCCGTTCAAGGAGGTCGCGTCGGTGGTGGCGGGTGCGGCGAGCCCCCTGGTGCAGCGACTGGAGGCCGCCAACACGCTGGTGGATGCCGCGGGCGTGTGGGAGGCCGAGGTGACCGACCCCGAGGGTGTGGTGCGGGCGATCCGGGAGGCCGGCGCGGAGGTGCGGGGTCGCCGGGCCGCGGTGGTGGGCTGTGGCGGCGCCGGCCGCGGCGCGGCGGCCGGGCTGGACCTGGCGGGCGCGAACGTCGTGTTGTTCAACCGCTCCGAGGAGCGTGGCCGCGAGGCCGGCCTACGGCTCCGGCTGCCGTACCGGCCTCTCGAGGCCCTCGACCCGAGCGCCTTCGACCTGCTGGTCAACGCCACGAGCCTGGGTCACGAGACGGACGACCCGCTGCCGTTCGACCTGGGCGGGATCGTTCCCGGCACCGTCGTGGTCGACATGGTCTACGGTCCGGAGCCGACGCCGCTCCTGAAGGCCGCCGCGGACGCCGGGGCGACCCCCGTCGATGGCCGCTCGGTGCTGCTGTTCCAGGCCGTGAGCCAGTTCCGGATGATGACCGGGCGGGAGCTTCCTCTCGCGAGCGGGCGCTCGATCCTGGGTCTGCCGCCAGGTCCCGCGGAGAGAGGGTGAGCCCGCCGCGGGTCGCCCGGCCCCACACCCGGGAGTTCCTGGCGGATGCGCTCACGCCCCTCGGCGTCTACCGGCGCCTCCAGGGCCTGTCCCCGCTGCGCTTCCTGTTCGAGAGCGTGACGGGGGGCGACCAGGTCGCGCGCTACAGCTTCCTGGGCGCCGCGCCCCGCGCCGTCTACCGCCTGTGGCCCGACCGACTGGAGGTCGAGGACGCAGACGGGCGCCGGGGCCTGCCCGGAGAGCCGCTGGCGGCGCTGCGCGAGGCGCTGGGGTCGATCGGGTCCGAACGCGGCGAGCTGCCGTTCACGGGTGGCTTCGTGGGCTGGTTCGGCTACGACCTGGCGCGGCTGGTCGAGCGTCTTCCCAACCGCCCGCCGGACCCGTGGGGCCTGCCGATCGCGGTGCTGGCCCGCTACGACGACGTCCTCATCTTCGACCACGCCCACCAGCGGGTGGTGGCGGTGGCCAACGAGGTGGAAGGGGAACGCGGGCGCGACGAGGCGGAGGCCGCGCTGGAGCGTCTGGGCGAACGGCTCACCGGCGCCGGGTCGGACGCCGCCGTCGAGCTCCCCCGGGTGGCGCCGCCGCGTCTGGAGACCGACGCCTCGCTCTCGGGTGAGCGGTTCCGGCGCGCCGTCGAGACGGCGAAGGAGCACATCGCGGCGGGCGACATCTTCCAGGTCGTCCTCGCCCGCACCTGGCGCCTCGCCGCCGAGGCGGAGCCCCTGGCGCTCTACCGTGCGCTGCGGCTGGTGAACCCGAGCCCCTACATGGTGCTGCTGGAGTCGCCCGAGGCGGCCCTCGTGGGCGCGTCGCCGGAGATGCTGGTGCGCAAGAGCGGCAACCGGGTGGAGACCCGTCCCATCGCGGGCACCCGCCCGCGGGGTCGCGACGCCGAGGAGGACCGGCATCTGGCGGAGGAGTTGCTGGCCGACACCAAGGAGCGGGCCGAGCACGTGATGCTGGTCGACCTGGGTCGCAACGACCTGGGACGCATCGCGTCCGGCGGCTCGGTCTCCGTTTCGACCTTCATGGAGGTCGAGCGCTACAGTCACGTGATGCACATCGTCTCCAGCGTCGAGGCCGAGCTGGCCAGCGGACGCGACGCCCTCGACGCCCTGCTGGCCTGCTTCCCGGCGGGGACCGTCTCCGGGGCGCCCAAGATCCGGGCCATGGAGATCATCGACGACCTCGAGCCCGAGGCGCGGGGGCCGTACGCGGGCGCCGTGGGCTACCTCTCCTTCTCCGGCGAGATGGACACCTGCATCACGATCCGCACGCTGGTAGCCCGGGGCGGCGAGGTGGCCGTGACCGCCGGGGCGGGGATCGTCGCCGATTCCGACCCGGCGAGCGAGGAGCGGGAGACCGAGAACAAGGCCGCGGCGCAGGTGGCCGCGGTGGAGTTGGCGGAGGAGCTGGAGCGGCGATGATCCTGGTCGTGGACAACTACGACTCGTTCACCTTCAACCTGGTGCAGATGCTGCTCGTGGCCGGGACGGAGGTCGAGGTCCTGCGCAACGACGCCGAGTCGGCCGAAGCGATGCTGGCGCGGGGGGCGGAGGGGATCGTCCTCTCCCCGGGTCCCGGTCGGCCGGAGAACGCGGGGGTGTGTCCGGATCTCGTCCGCCGGCGTCCCGAGGTCCCGATCCTCGGCGTCTGCCTCGGGCACCAGGTCCTGGGCCACGTCTTCGGCGCCCGGGTGGATCGGGCGCCCGTCCTGATGCACGGCAAGGTCTCCAGCATCCGTCACGACGACCAGGGGCCGTTCCGTGGCTTGCCGAACCCGCTCGACGCCACCCGGTACCACAGCCTGGTCGTCGATCCCGCGACCCTGCCACCCGAGATCGAGACCTTGGCCTGGAGTGAGGACGGGACGCTCATGGGGATGCGGCATCGCGACCTGCCCTACTGGGGCGTCCAGTTCCACCCCGAGTCGATCCTCACCACCACGGGGCCGGCGATGATGCGCAACTTCCTCGACCTCTGCGGCCGGCCCGCCTCGGCCGCGGCCGGAGCCTGAGGTGGACCCCCGCGACGCCCTGCGGCGGTGGATGGACGGCGCCGACCTCTCCCGCGTCGAGACCCGGGCGCTGATCGGGCGTCTGATGGACGGGGAGATCGACGATCCGATGAAGGCGGGTCTCCTGGTCGCGCTCTCCGTGAAGGGAGAGACCGCCGACGAACTGGCCGGCGCCGCCCAGGCCATGCGCGACCGGGTCGTTGCGATCCCGCACGAGAGCCGGGACGTCGTGGACACCTGCGGCACCGGGGGCGATGGCAAGGGCACCTTCAACATCTCGACCGCGGCCGCCCTGGTGGCGGCCGGCGCCGGGGTGACCATCGCCAAGCACGGCAACCGCTCGGTCTCGAGCCGCTCCGGGAGCGCCGACGTCCTCGAGGCCCTGGGGGTCCCCCTGGACCTGACGCCGGAGGCCGTGGGGCGGGCCCTCGACGAGATCGGCATCGCCTTCCTGTTCGCGCCCCGGCTGCACCCCGCGATGCGGGAGGTCGTCGGGGTGCGCCGGTCGCTCGGGGTCCGCACCGCGTTCAATCTCCTGGGGCCCCTGACGAACCCGGCCGGGGCCCGTCGGCAGGTGATGGGTGTCTGGGCCGCGTCGCTGGTGGAGAAGGTGGCCCGGGTCCTGGCGCGGTTGGGGGCGGAGCACGCCCTGGTGGTCCACGGCCGCGACGGCCTCGACGAGCTCACCCTGACGGGCCCCAGCCTCGTGGCGGAGGTCCGCTACCAGTCGGTGGAGGTCATGGAGATCGACCCGGTGAGCCTCGGGTTCCGCTGCGTCCGACCGGAGGACCTGGCGGGGGGGGAAGCGCGGGACAACGCGGCGCGGCTGGCGGCCCTCCTCGACGGCGAGCCCGGTCCGCTGGCCGAGGTGACGGCGCTCAACGCCGGCGCCGCCGTGTGGGTCGGGGGAGCGGCGTCGAGCCTGACCGAGGGGATCGAGAGGGCGCGCGAGGCGCTGCGCTCGGGGGCGGCGCGGAGCAAGCTCGACGCCCTCGTGGCGCTGGCGCCCACCCCGGGTGGCGGCGCGGGCCGATGAGCCCTCCCGACGTTCTCCGCCGGATCGTGGCGGCCCGCCGCCGGGCCCTGGCCGACCATCCGGAGCGGCAGGGCCCGCCGCCTCCGGTCGAGGGTGGCGGGCGGATCCTGACGGCGGCGGACAACGTCTTCCTCGCGGCCCTCCAGGCGCGCCGCGGGGCCGCGGTCATCGCCGAGGTCAAGCTGGGGTCCCCGCGTATCGGCTCTCTCGAGGGTCGGGTGAGGCCCCGGGAACAGGCCGCGATCTACCGCACGCACGGCGCGGCGGCGCTCTCGGTCGTCGTCGAGCCCGAGTTTTTTCGCGGCTCCTACGAGCTGTTGGAGGCCTGCCGCGAGAGCTCCGCGCTGCCGGCCATCGCGAAGGACTTCGTCGTCGACGTCGTGCAGCTCGACTGGGCGCGGCGCGCCGGCGCCTCGGCCGTGCTGCTGATCGCCGCCCTCCACGACGCCGAGGAGCTGGAGCGCTACGCCGCCGCCGCCCGCGCCCGCGGCCTGGTGCCGCTGATCGAGACCCACGGCAGCGAGGAGCTGGAGCGCCTCGCCGGTCGCCCCTGGGAGCTGGTGGGGGTCAACAACCGCGACCTCCGCACCTTCGAGGTCGACCTGGAGCACTCGATCCGGCGTCTGCCGGAGATGCCCGCCGGGGCGCTGCGCGTGGCCGAGAGCGGGATCGCGGGGGCCGCGGACCTGGCTCGCCTCTCCCGAGCCGGCTTCGACGGGTTCCTGGTGGGGGAGTCGCTGCTCCTCGCCGCCGATCCCGGCGCGCACCTCGCCGAGCTGGTGGCGGCCGGAGTTCGCCGACCGTCGTCCGGGAGCGGCTCGGCCGCGGACGCCGGCCCGTTAAGATGACGCGGTGCGACACGAAGACCAGCCACGACCGCGGGTGAAGATCTGCGGTCTGACCCGGGCGGAGGATGCCCGCCGCGCCGTGGAGCTCGGGGCCGACATGATCGGGATCAACCTCTGGCCGGGCAGCCCGCGGTACGTCGAGGACACCGCGGCCCGCGAGGTCGCCCGGGCGGTGGCGGGACGCGCGCTTCTCGTGGGCGTCTTCGTGGCCGCGGGGGCCGAGGCGATCCATCGGGCCGAGAGCTCCCTGGGTCTCGATCTCGTGCAGTTCCACGGCGACGAGCCGCCGGAGGTCCTGGCGCCGTGGGCGGATCGGGCGCTGAAGGCCTTCCGGGTTCGCCGACCGCCGGCCGCCGCCGATCTGGCGGCCTATCCGGGTGCGTGGGGCTTCCTGTTCGACGCCCACGTGGCCGATCTGCCCGGCGGCACCGGGCGCACCTGGGACTGGCGGTGCCTGCGCGGGCTGGCGGATCCCCGCCCGCGCCTGGTCGCCGGCGGCATCCGGCCGGGCAACGCGGCGCGCGCCCTGGCCGAGAGCGGAGCCGCGGGCATCGACGTCTGCTCCGGCGTCGAGTCCTCCCCCGGGGTGAAGGACGCGCGCAAGCTCGAGAGACTCTTCGAAGAGGTGACGACCCATGCGGCCTGAGACCCGAGAAGGATACTTTGGCGAATACGGCGGGCGATTCCTGCCCGAAACCCTCATGGCGCCGGTGCTGGAGCTCGCCCGCGCCTACGACAAGGCGCGTCGTCAGCGGGGGTTCCGCAAGCGGCTGGCCGATCTGCTGGGTTCGTACGCCGGTCGGCCCACGCCTCTCTACTTCGCCGAGCGGCTGACCAAGGAGGCCGGCGGCGCGCGGATCTACCTCAAGCGCGAGGACCTGCTGCACACCGGCGCGCACAAGATCAACAACGCGATCGGTCAGGCCCTGCTGGCGCAGTCGATGGGCAAGGAGCGGGTGATCGCCGAGACCGGGGCCGGCCAGCACGGCGTGGCGACGGCGACGGCGGCGGCCCTGCTCGGCCTCCGTTGCTCGGTGTACATGGGCGAGGAGGACATGGATCGTCAGCGCCTCAACGTCCACCGGATGCGCCTGCTCGGCGCGGAGGTCGTGGGCGTCGATTCGGGCAGCCGGACCCTCAAGGACGCCATCAACGAGGCGCTGCGCGACTGGGTGACGAACGTGGAGAACACCCACTACGTGCTCGGCTCCGTGCTGGGACCGGACCCCTACCCGCGGATGGTGCGCGACTTCCACCGCGTCATCGGGGACGAGGCTCGGCTGCAGCTCAAGAAGGCGACCGGGCGCCTGTGGCCCGACCTGGCCGTGGCCTGCGTCGGCGGCGGGTCCAACGCCCTCGGCCTGTTCACGGCCTTCCTCGGCGACTCCCGCGTCCGGCTCATCGGTGTCGAGGCCGGTGGCAGCGGCAGCGCACTGGGGCAGCACGCGGCCCGTTTCTCGGGCGGCTCGGTGGGGGTGCTGCACGGCACTCGGACGCGCGTCCTGCAGGACGCAACCGGTCAGATCGCCCCGACGCACTCGGTGTCGGCCGGCCTCGACTACCCGGCGATCGGTCCCGAGCACGTCTGGCTGCGCGAGACGGGGCGGGTGGAGTACACCTCGGCCACGGACGTCGAGGCGATCGCCGCCTTCCACCAGCTCGCGGCCACGGAGGGCATCCTCCCGGCCCTGGAGTCGGCCCACGCCCTGGCGGAGGCCGTGGTCCACGCCGGCCGCATGTCGCCGAAGATGGTCGTCCTGGTCAACCTCTCGGGGCGGGGTGACAAGGACGTGGAGTCGGTCCTTGCCTGGGACCGGGCGCATCGCCGCGGCGACAGCGAGCCGCCTCCGGGACCGGTGCACCACGGAGATCCGGCGAGCGGGCCGGTCGGCACCGTCGCCCGATCGCTCCGGAGAAAGGCTCGGGAGGTGGAGCGACGCCGGCTCGATCAGCCGTTGCCCCACGGCGCGTCGCTGCCGTCCCCGGAGGTCGAGGAGAATGGGGAGGAGCCGTCGTGAGCGCGTTTCGCCGCCGGCCGAAGGCGCCGGCCGAGCTCTCCCACATCGGTCGTGTGTTCGCGCGCTGCCGGGAGGAGGGTCGAGCCGCCTTCATCCCCTACATCACGGCGGGTGACCCGGATCTCGAGACCACGGCCCGCCTGATCCCGGCCCTGGCCCAGGGTGGCGCTGACCTCGTCGAGCTCGGCGTGCCGTTCAGCGACCCCATCGCCGACGGACCCGTCAACCAGCGGGCGGCCGCCCGGGCGTTGGCCTCCGGAACCTCGCTGGCGGCGATCCTGGGAATGGTCGCGACCGTGCGGACGGAGGTCGAGACCCCCATCGTTCTGTTTACCTACTTCAATCCGATCCACGCGGTGGGGATCGAGCGATTCGCGGAGCAGGCGGCGGCCTCCGGAGTCGACGGCGTGCTGTGTGTCGACCTGCCGCCCGAAGAGGCGGAGAGAGAGTACGTCCCCGCGATGCGAGCCCAGGGGGTCGACACGACCTTCCTCCTCGCCCCGACCAGCGGCAAGGAGCGGATCCGGCGGGTGGAGGAGGCCTCCAGCGGCTTCGTCTACTACGTCTCCCGCACCGGCGTGACCGGAGCCCGCACGACCCTGCCCGCGGATCTCCTGAAACAGATCCGTAGGACCCGCCGCAAGCTGAGCCTCCCGCTCGCGGTGGGCTTCGGCATCCGGACCCCCGAGCAGGTGGCTGAGCTCGGGAAGGTGGCGGACGGGGTGGTGGTCGGCAGCGCACTGGTGCGAATGGTGGAGGAGGCGAGCCCCGGGGCGGACCTGGCCGGCATCCTCACCGCGGAGGTCCGGCGGCTCTCCGGGCCGCTGCGGCCGAGTCCCGAGTCTGGGGAGGCGAGCCGATGAGCCGCGGGGAGGGGAGGCCGCCGGTGTCCGAGGTGCTCCACGTCGTCGCCGAGGTCCACGGCCGGAGCCTGTGGCGGTCGGCGGTGCGGAAGGCCAGGGAGGCGGGTCTCCTGGTGGGCTTCCACGGTTACGGCGAGGGGGCCGACGAGCAGCTCGAGGCCCTGGAAAGCATCCCGGGGTCGGAGGTCTGGAACCGCACCGCCATCCAGGCCCTGCACCCCTTCTACACGAAGAGCGGGAGGGTGGTGGCGAGCTGGATGACGCGGCTCGACCGCGGCCTCGCCATCCAGGACAACATCGCCTATGTCTCGGCGACCCTGGACGGCCTGCGCCGTCGGGCGCCGAAGGGTCCCCTCGTCTTCTGCGGCTTCAGCCAGGGCACGGCCATGACCTGGCGCGCCGCGGCCGGCGTCGAACAGACGCCGGACGGGATCGTGGTGCTGGGCGGCGACGTGCCGCCGGAACTGTCGAAGGCGTCCCTCTCGGGCCTGCCGCGGGTCCTCCTGGGTCGTGGCGAGAACGACACCTGGTACGACGAGGCCAAGCTCGGCGCCGACCTCGAGCGGCTCGAGGAGGCCGGCGTCGCCGTCACCGTGCACCGGTTCGCCGGCGGCCACGAGTGGCATCCCGCGTTCCTGGAGCGTGCCGGCGAGTTCCTGCGGGAGCTGGCCGGGGGTCGCCAGCGCCGCTGAGGGCGCAAAGACTCAAAGGCACTGGAGCGGGGGCGCGGAGTGGCCTACTGCCCCTCGGGAGGGTCGCTCCGGAGAATCCGCCACAGACACCAGACGGTCAGGCTGATCACCGCGGTGAAGCTCACGGACATGAAGCCGAGGGCGAAGGGTGTCATAGTCGCGGGCTCCATGGTCAGGACCTCTCCGAGCTGGGGCTGTCGGGCGTCAGGGTGCCACGGGTGGAGGCCATGCGGATCAGCACCAGGCCGACCCCGAAGAGGGCCAGCATCAGCAGACGGCTGGTCCACAGCCAGGGCACGTCTTCGGCCGCGATGCCGTCCATCATGAGCACCGGCATGGCCTGCGTCCAGCCCCACCAGATCAGCAGGAAGACCAGCACCGCCGGCGTGATCCACTTCATGACGGGCTTGTAGAACCCCGGGATCCGCAGGTCGGCTCCCAGGTGGAGCTCCTGCCAGCCCGCCTCGATCGACCCCAGCGAGAACAGGCGCTGGCCGAAGCGCATCCGGTCCTGACCGTAGACGAACGAGAAGAGCAGGATCTCGACCGTGGCGAAGATGACCAGGCCGAAGGTGCCCGCCCAGTAGTCCCACTCGCCCAGCACGCCCCGGGCGTAGAAGACGACGTGGAAGAGGCCCAATCCGAGGCCCAGGCCGGTGATGACGTAGGCGGCCTTGCGGCGGGTCCACTGGAAGGCGTTCTGAAGGAACGAGATCGCCGGGCTGGCCATGGCCACGCACGAGGTGATGCCGGCGACGAACAGCAGGAAGAACCACAGGAAACCGGCGATCCTGCCCCAGATCTCGGCCCCCGGCAGTCCCTGGAAGACCACGCCCATGGCGACGATGCCGAGGTCGAACGAGCCGCCGTTGGCGATGGCCGTGGCGCCCGCGACGCCGAAGAAGACGACGGCCGCAGGAATCGCGATCGTGCCGCCCAGGACCACCTCGGCGAACTCGTTGGTCGAGGCCGTCGACAGGCCCGTGAGAGTGACGTCGTCCTTCGCCGAGAGGTACGAGGCGTAGGTGTGGATCGAGCCCATGCCGACGGAGAGGGTGAAGAACATCTGCCCGGCGGCCGCCAGCCAGACCCGCGCGTTGGCCAGGTCGCCCCAGTTCGGGTTCCAGATGAAGTTGAGCCCCTCCGCGACGCTGCCCTCGGCCGCGGGGAGGGTGAGCACCCGCACCATGAGGATGGCCGCGAAGAGGAACAGGACCGGCATGCCCACCAGGGCCAGCTTCTCGATGCCGCCGCTGATCCCCCGGGCCAGCACCCAGCCCAGGAAGGCGATCGTGAAGGCGAAGAAGACCAGGGCGACCCAGCCGCCATGGGTCGACGGGTCGTAGATGTTCTGGTAGGAGGCGAGGTACGAGCGCATCTCGTCGACGTCGCCGGTGCCGAAGTAGTCGCCGGTGACGCTGAAGAAGGAGAAGCCCAGCATCCAGGAGGCGAGGTAGGTGTAGTAGATGAACACCACGAGCGGCATCACCACCCCGAGGACGCCGAGGTACTTCGCCCAGCGCGTCTTCCGGTTGGCCAGGAGGTGGAACATCGCGGGCACGGTGCCCTGTCCCTGGCGCCCGCCGAGTCGGCCGATGCCCCACTCGATCCACATCAACGGGATCCCGAGCAGCAGGAAGAAGATGACGTACGGGATCA
>CAJQNK010000154.1 GCA_905479655.1 uncultured bacterium
CCCCTTCGCCCAGCCCTCGACCTCATGGAGTCGCCGGATCTCGGCGGAAAGCCGCGGAGAGATCATCGCCGCGCCTCCAGACCCGCCACGGCCGGCGGCAGCGCAGGAAGTCGTGGCGCACCACCGGCTCGCAGGGGTGCCGACAGCGCACACAGACGATCGACCGGCTCCCTTCGGCCCCAACAAGGCTCCCTCGGGCTCTCGACTGAGGCTCCCCTCGCCATGGCGCGACCCTCCCAGAGCCTCCCGCCGTGCGGCAACCGTGATGCGTCACTTTCCGCCGCTGACGCTCCCGGTACGCCCGCTGACGCGCCGCGTGGAGCCGCCGACCCCGAGGCGTCTCCTGATACCGCCGGCCCGCCTCCCGCAGGCTCCGCCGGCGCGCCGACTCCCGACACCCCGGCGAGCAGTACCGCTGCCCCCGGTCACACCACGAGCAGATGTAGACCCCCCGACGGCATCGGTCGCACACGAAGCGGCGGCAGTCCGGGCGGCGATCCACGATCCAGGCCTCTCCAAGGCCTGGACACCGCACCCCAACCGCGCCATACTCTCCCCACTGGGGCGATCCACCCCAGGCCGCCGGCGCGGGGCGTGCTTGCTAAGGCCACAGCCCCCGCCGGTTTCTTCATTCTCCCACCTCACAATCCCCCCCCTCCCGGTCGCGGGCTCCGCCCGCGACGAGGATGCTGGCGACTCTCCTCGCGTCAGCCGAACCGCGGGTTCTCAGCCGGAATCCAGCGCTTCCTGACCGCCGCCCACACATACGGTCAGCTCACGCCTGACCAGGCGCGTCGGCGAGCCGCGAAGCTCTTGCTCTCGGTGCAGGCAGGCGAGGACCCGCAGCAACGGCAGGTGCCCGAAGAGGTACCGACCGTCGACGCTCTCATGGAGCGCTTCCTCCTGGAGTACCTGCCGAGCAAGAAGCGACCGCCACGGCGCAAGACGATCCAGGACTACGAGAGCATCGTCCGGTGTCACGTGCTTCCAGCTCTCGGAACCAAGGCGGTAGCGGACGTGACGAGAGCAGACATCGAGCGACTCCACCAGCGACTGCGCACCATGCCCTACCAGGCCAATCGAGTCCTCGCCGTGCTCCACCAGGCGTTCAACCAAGCCGAAGTCTGGGGCTGGCGGCCACAGCACTCCAACCCAGCGGTCCACATCGACCGGTACCGGGAGATGCGGCGCGGGGCGAAGAAAGAGGTCATGCTCTCAGCCGCCCAGATGGGGCAGCTCTTGGCGGCCATCGACGAGGAGGAGAGCGCAAAGGGCACGACGATCGCGTGTGCGGCAATCCGCGTCGCTTTCTGGACCGGTTGGCGAATCAGCGAGGTCCTCGGGCTTGTGTGGGACAACCTGGATCTGAAGACCGGCAGGGCGAGGCTCGTCAAGACCAAGACGGCGCACGAGGAGTATCGGCAGCTCCCCGCTGAGGCGCTCGATGTGCTTGCAGGTGTGCCGCGGGTTGCCGGCTGCCCCTACGTGTTCGCCGGCAGGGACCTTCGCGGGCACCTTACGACAGTCCGAGGGCCGTGGCGCCGGATCAGGAAGCGGGCGGGGCTGGACGACCTCGAGGGTCTCGGGCCGCTTCGCCTTCATGACCTCCGCCACAACGTGGTGTCCTGGGACGTCTCGCGCGGCGTGCCCCTCGAGATCGCCGGCAAGAACGTCGGCCACCGCTCCCGGCAGGCAACGGAGATCTACGCGCACTTCGCTCCGAACGCCTTGAAGCGTGCGGCGGATGAGCGGGCGGCGGCGATGCGGCGGGCGGTGGAGGAGAGCGCGGGGGACAGGACCTCTAGCGGCGGGCGATCTTGAGCGTTCGGAGCAACCTCTCTCGAACCTCTCGCTGGTGGCTCAGCGGATCTCCGCGACTGGCGACGTCATACACGTCCCCAAGTCCACCGCCTGGACTAGACGCCCGCAAGTCGCATCCCCCACCTCGGGCCTGAGTAAGAGATCCCCGCCGCTCGTCGCGGTCCCGTCAAAGAACACCCGAGGGGCAGAGAGGCCCAGCTCGGTTCCTGCGCAAGGACCGGATGGGATCGCCGTGACTCCTTCGCTCTGAGCTCCGACCAGGACCACTCGACCTGCTGGAGTCGTGCCGATAACCGAAACGGATAGCTCGCCAGGGCACGAGCCTAGGATGGAGAGGAGCGGCTCCGTTCGGGAGAAGAGATACACGGTACCGGAGTCGAAGCCGCGGTCGTCGTCCTCATGGACGCCGACGACCAGTGTGTTGCGATCGATAGCGATCGGATCACCGAGCCGATCCAGCTCCTGGGGGTCGGGCGCTACGAGGGTGGCCACCTCTCCCCAAGCGTCGATGCCACCCGAGTCGCGCTCGAAGATGTAGACGGCACCTGCACCGTCGGCATCTGGGAGATCATGGCCCGTAGCTCCGACCGCCGCAACGCTCCCGGACTGCCCTACTGCCTTGGCAAATGCTTCGCCGGTTCCGCCTGGAGGGTCGAGCACCTTGATCAGAGACCAGGCACCGGCATTGTCGCGCTCGAACAAGACGGCCGCCTCCCGACCTGGTCCTCCAGGACTGGCGATCAGGGCCGTGTCTACGTCGAGATCGACTTCAAACCCAAAATCGTCGTTCGCCTGGGGGTCGGGCCGCAGGAGCTTGGCAACTTCTAGCCACTGCCCAGTCTCGTCCCGCTCGAAGACGTAGGCGGCACCCGAGTCGTCTCCGAAGTCGTCCTCGTCGGGTACGCCGATCAAGAGGCTATTACGTGACACGGACTGCACGCCGCCGAATCGATCCTGCGCCATTGCGTCGGAGGCCGTGAGGGTCGTGACGAACGCCCAGTCAATTGGACCGTCAGGCCCCCGCTCGAAGAGGTGCGCCGCGCCTGCGTCCAGCTGGCCCTCTACATCGTAGAAGACGTCTCCGACGATGAGAGTGTTATCGTTGATCTCAAGCCCGGACATGCTCTCGGAAGCGAACCGACCCATCAGGCCCCAAACGCCCTCACCGCCCCAGTCGCGTCCGAAGAGATAGGTGGCCCTCCCGTCGGGCGCCAGCGAACGAACACCGAGCGTGTCGTCGGAAATGGCCAGTACAAGGCCAAAAAAGGTGTCGCCGAGCTGTGGAGAGAGCTTCTTGGCCTCCACCCACTCCGTTGGTGGCTCGGGAGAGCGCTCGAAGATGTAGACAGCTCCTGTCTCGCCGTCCTTCCGGTAGGCCGCCACGGCTAGGGTGTCACCGTCGATGGCCACCGACTCCCCGAACGAGTCCTGGGTGTCGGTATCCGAACCGAAGAGCTGGTCTATCAGCACCCAGGGCGACTCTCCACCCTCGAGAGCTGCCGAAGGGAGGAACAACGCGAAAGCAGTAAGGGTCGCAATCGTGGGGTGCATCTTGAGCATCTCCGGGAACTTTGAGCATCTTGGTTGAACGAACGGCCTCAGTCTATCGCCCCGGCCGGTCTCCAACAAGGACCGTGGTTCGCTGCCCAGCCTACCCGGAAGTCAGACTGGCCCCAGAGATCCCAAGGGACCATTGGAGTGGGATCCGAGGCCCAACTCAGTAAGGAGTGGCGAACGCTCCGATCTGCCCCCCAACAATCACCGCATCCTAGGCACTGTCACCAACCTGTCAGGAGTGATACGGCTTCGCTCAGGTCTCTCGGCGACTTGGACTGCAATCCTACCCAGAAAGGCGGGGAAGAACCCTCGCCTCGAAGGTGTGGCACCGTTGTCTCTGCGCTGAAACTCTGGGTTCATAACTACGCTGCTGCGAGGCTAGGAGCTACGTGCTCCCATGCGCCGAATCGCACGGCAGCGAGCCAAAGGAGATCAGCAATGCTGAGTCGCGCCACCGTCCGTCTCCTCCCGTACCTCCTTGTCATGGCGGTACTCCTGCTCCTCGCTCCGCCAACATCAGCAACCACACCACCGAACATCATCCTCATCGTCATGGATGATGCAGGCCTGGAACAATTTGACTTCTACGAGCTTCGCGATCCTGGCGGCCCATACGCTGAGACTACGTTCCTCAGTGCCAAGGTGGATGACCTTGAGACTACGATCCTCACCAACGCCTGGTCGAATCCGTACTGTTCACCCACTCGGGCCGGTTTCCACAGCGGCGAGCACGCGTTTCGCAACGGGATCGGCGACCTCGTGAACGACGACGATACCTACGGCCTCGACGTAGATTCCGCAGACCTTCTGCCGAAGCTGCTGAAGAGTACGAGCGGCGGCACGACGGAGTACGCAACGGGGCTCTTCGGGAAGTGGCAAATGGGCACGTCGACGGATCAGGGCAACGATAACGCCCCGAACGAAGCGGGCTACCGAGATTTCGACGCGCTTCTACTCGATGCTCAGTCAGAGCCGTACACGCCGACCGGATCGCCGTACTTCGAGTTCACGATCACGAGTGATGGTACGCTGAACCCGGTCGAGACGGACTTCGACGCGGACATCGGAGGCCCGAACGAGGACTTGTCGATCTACGCCACGCACGAGATCATCGACCGAGCGATCGATTGGATCAACGACCAGGAGGCGAATGGCCGGACGTTCTTTGCATATGTTCCGTTTTTCGCTCCCCATACGCCATTCCGCTGTCCTCGAAGTGGAGTTGGCACACCCTACCCGAATGACACTTTCGAATGCACCGGCCAGTCTCCTGATGGGGACGAGTACTTCCGCTCGATGATTGAGACAATCGACATTGAGATCGAGCGATTGCTGGACGAGGTGGCGGGCGATCCACTGGTCATCATCACGTCAGACAATGGTACGCCGTCGGAACGCGATGCGGACCCGTTCGATTCCGACCTGACGAAGGGTACCGTTGGTCAAGGTGGCGTTCGCGTACCGTTGATCGTCTTCGGTGCGGGAGTGCAGGAGGGAGAGGAGCTCAGCCACTCCGTCAACATCAACGATCTCTATGCGACGATTCTCGACTTCGCCGGCAAGTCCTCGCTCATCCCTAGCGTCGATGCCGACAGCTTTATGGATCTTCTCACTGGCGACAGTACGACCCGTGTCCGTGACTACAACTATACGGAGACGTTCTTTCCGAACTTCGATCCGACGACGAACTTCGGTCCGTGCCGCGGCGTGCAAGCAGTGCAGGAAGATCCTGGGCTGTACGCTACAGGAACGTATAAGTATGTGCGCTCGTTCGGAGGCAGTTCGGAGGCTCTCTACAACCTCGACAGCGATCCATACGAGAGCAATAACCTGATCAGCAACCCTCCTGTGAATCGACTCTCCGACCTTGAGTACGTCATCGATACGACGCTCGATAGTGACCTCGAATCGATCTGCGACAGCAAGCTCCAGACTGGAGAGAGCTGCACGGCAGATAGCGACTGCTGTTCGAACGTCTGCAGCACCGCGACCCTTAAGTGTGTCTGTCCCATGTAGGACGTGGAGGAGGGCGCTGGCCGGCCAGGTATCGGAGGATTCTCGAAGCGCCGTAGGCAGGTGGTCTGCCGAGCGGCCGGCACAGTGCAGTCGATGCGGGTTCCCGGGAGTTCGGTCTAGATCTAGATAGATAGCGTGGCCTCGGTGGCGGAGACTGCCGCGCCGAGGCCGCGCTCATTGGCCAGCAGCTCTCCCTCGACTACCTCCACCTCGTCGCAGCAGAGCCGTTCCTCGGCACGCGGGAGCGCAACAGCCGACTCGGTCTCTCCGCCTGGAAGGGCGATCGCGTCAAGAAGGAGCTCGTGCAGAAGCACCTGGTGCGCGAGGTGGCGGTCAACCCGGGCGGCCGTGGCGGTCGGTTCCTGCTCCTCGAGCTCACCTCCGCCGGCCGCGAGCTTCTTGGCCGCTTCAAGATCGAGCCGGCCACCGGCTTCGGCCGCGGTGGTGTCGCCCACCAGTGGTGGGTGCGTGAGATTGCCGAGTGGCTCGCGGAGCAGGGCGCGTCGGTCGCAGTCGAGGACGAGAGCCACGGCGCGCGGGTCGACCTGTTCGTGGGCGTCGGCAAACGACGAATCGCAGTCGAAGTCGAGATGACCGACGGCCATGCGCGGCAGAACATCGAGAAGGACCTGGCCGCAGGCCTCGAGAACGTCGTCTCGCTCCTCGACGATTCAACAGCCGCAGAGCGGCTGTCTGAAGAACTCCCTCAGCTGCCGTCAGGCGTCCGTATTGCAGTTCTCCAGGACTTCAGGGAGGCACTCGCGCCGCTCATAGGCGTCGACGTAGACGCGCCGCTCTTTGGTGTCGATGCAGGCGCGCCACTCCTCCAGAGAAGCTCCGCTTCCTTACGACCCCCGAACCAAGACCAAGAACCAAGCGCGACGCCTCGCCGTCGACGACGCCGAAAACGGCCGCAGCAATCAGGGACAGCAATCAGCTCAGGGCTTCTCGGTGAAGAGGGAGCGCTCTCGACTCCTGCTGCCGCCGAGTACCTTGGCCTCTCGCCGGCGACCCTTGAGACCATGCGCTCCCGTGGCGGCGGGCCACCCTTCGTCAAGCTCGGGCGTCGCGTCGTCTACCAGCGCGAAGACCTTGATTCGTGGGTGTCTGCGCGCCGCAGGAAGTCCACGAGCGACCCTGGCCCGGAGGGCGGATGAGGCCCCGCCAAGTGCCCGGAGGAGGTTCCACCCATTCCGGAAGCTCGCTAGCACCTGTCGTCTCCGCGGGCCTTCCCAGGACCCGGCGGCTCCTCGAGATCGGCGTCGAGGTTGCGCTCCCCGAAGCCGAACTGGCGGCGAGGCGGCGAGCTCGCCCGAAGGGCGGGCTCGCCGGGCACAGCGCGGTCGAGATCGGCCGAGAACAGGCGGCAGGGCCGAGTCTGGGATGGGTGAGGCGGTGGAGTCGGGCGTCGTTGAACCGTCAGGTCACGATGGCGGGCGTCGGTGGCCGGCCCGGGAAGAAGGGGAGAGCCGGGGGGAAGGAGCCGCTGGGGAAGACGACGTCGAGCCGGCCGGCGCGGAAGGCTGCGGAGGCCTGCTCGTAGGCGGCTCGGAACTCCCGGTACTCCACCTGGAGGTTGATCCAGACGTCTCGGTCGTGGGCGTGGAACCGGGGTGCCTTGCTCTTCTTCGGGGCTTCCGGCCGATCCCAGGGGTCGACTCGTTGGACCGCCTTGGGGCCGAGGAACTTCGCGTCCCCGGTCCGACGGCGCTCCGTCGCTTCGCGCTCGATCTCCCGGATCAGGGCCTCGATGCGGCGTCGGATCTCGGCCCGGGAGAGGCCGTCCCAGCAGCGCAGGGGCGCGAGCTCGAACGAGTAGCGCTCGGCGTACTCGTACTTGCCGAAGCGCTCGCCTCTCCTGCGGGCCTCGTACTCGGCCGTGCGGTTGAACCAGACGGCGTCGACGGGGCCACCGCCGAGGAGCCACGGCACGGAGGTGGCACCGGGCCACTCCCTCGGGCTCCGAATCAGGTTCTCCTTGACACCCTGCTCCAGGAGGTAGCGGAGGCGATCGACCTCGGCGTCCTCGGACATGCGGATGGGCCCGTATCGACGGCCCCAGAGCTTGCCTTCGCGGCCGATGGCGCGGTTGGTCTCCTTGGCCACCTGGCCCTGGACGTCCCCCATGAAGCGGGCGAGGTGGAAGGCGTCCTTGGGTCGCAGAATGAGGTGGTAGTGGTTCGAAGCGAAGAACCAGGCGACGATGCGGACCTCCCAGCGGTCTGCGGCGCGCGCGAGGATGCCATGGATGGCGTCGCGCAGGTCGCGGCTGGGCCGCAGGAAGTAGCGGCTCTCGAGGGTCCGGCAGGTCACCTCCACCTGGGAGCCGGGCGGGATGTGGCGTAGGTCGCGGGGCATGTCGACCTGAATAGACGCGATCGCGTCTCGCGATCGCTCGGGTCCCTTCCGTTGTGCGCCCGGCCACGAGCCCCGGTGGCTCCCACGCCTCGGTATTAGCTCCCAGGGCGTGGATCCTAAGGACGGGCTCGCCTCGTTCCCCGGTTCTGCGGCCCTCGAGTCTTCCGGGGCCTCCGGGGCTCTCCGGTTGGGGTGGCACTCCACCTGGCACTCCACCTGCCACCTGCTCAGGGTTTCGTTCCCGGCCGAAGTGCGCCTCGAGAACCCGGTGAAAGCGCCCGAGGGCGGTCTACCGGCGATCGGACGGGCTGAGAACGCCGCTCAACTCCATGGATTGGCCGATCGGGGAACGCGAGAGAGGCCTGCCGAGGCGCACGAGAAGGGCCGCAGGGCGTCGCGCCCCCTCCTTCTGCCGAGGTGGTTGGCACCCCATTTGGCACCCCATTTGGCAGTGCTGGGCCCAGGTCGCCGGCCCTGCGCTCACAGCCCGGCGAGGGTCCGCCGGCCTTCTCGGTGGGCCTACCTCACGAGGCGGGATCGAACCTGTCCGGCAGGGTGTTTTTTCTTCGGAGGCGGATATGCACATGATCCTACTTGACGGGTGCAAGGGCCTCGAACACGTCGCGAGAGGCCCTCGCCAGCGGCTCCCCGATTGCCGGGGAGCCGAGCAGCGACTGCGGAGGAGAAGACGTGAATATGCAAATCGGAACTTTCAGGACCTCGGGTGCGTGGCGCGGGAGACTCGCTCGCTGTTGTAGCTGGGCGCTTTGCCTGGCGATGCTGGGTGGAGTGAGTGCCGGTGAGAGCGGTCACGGTAATCGATGGCCGTTCGGTCACGATGATTGATGGTGGGTAACGGTGGTGCACTGAGCCTCGGCGGGCAGGAGCCAGAGTCGCAGGTAGTCGAGGTAGGCGGGGTCGATGTCGGGGTCGGAGAGCTCGTCGAGGAGGGGGCGGAAGTAGTTGTTGTCGTCGTCGGCCATCTAGGCGACCTCCGGTAGGGTTCTGGAGCCGCTCCCGCTCGACCACCTCCGGGCGCTCCAGCACCTCGCGGTAGAAGAACCGCAAGGCACACACGGTCTGATTCACCGTCGACCAGGCCGGTCGCCGCTCCTCTGTCAGGGCAGGCTGCTCCGAAATGGCTGGCACTCCGCTCGCGTGCGCCGCGTGCGCCGTGGGCAGGTCTCCGCGCTGCGCGTGGGAGCTGTCGGCTGGGCGGCTCGAGGATCGGCGAGGTTGACGGCCTCGCGACCGATCGTTAGGCTCCCCCGGTTCGCCCCATAGTATTGAGCGCATTGTGAACGGAGAGACCTGCGATGAGAGTTCTTTCCCTGCTTCTGAGTGGCCTCGTCTCGTTTCTCGCGTCGGGCGACGCCGTCTCTGCGGCGCCCGGAGATCGCGAGGCACTCGTCGCTCCGCCGATCCTCTACGGGCGGCCGGTAGAGGACGCCCTCGAGGCCCCACGTTGGGTCTCGGCCGAAGCGTTCCTGAAGGGTCCCGGTGAGTTCCGCTGGGATCTGTTCGCGCCCCACGACGTCGAGTGGCTGAGACGCCATTTTTCCACTGTCGATCGATCCGAGTCCCTTGCCCGGGGTGTTGTTCAGAGTATCGATCCAGAGGACTGTCCCGTCGTGACGTCGACGAGCTCGAACGCCGGCGCCCGGACGCCGCCCTATCCCGGGCTACTCGAGCTGATGGAGAGAACCGAGGTGGTCATCGCGGGCACGATCGAGGAGGTGACTCCTGGCTTCCTCTTCGGGAGGCCGGCTTCGCTCTTGACCATCGGCAGCCTGGAGGTCGCGCCGGAGAGCCGCAGCTCCACGGTCCCCGACAGGATCTACGTGCCCTATCCGGAAGCGCACTTCGCACTGGATCAGATGCCCTTCTGCCGTTGGGACTACGACGACCTTCCCGCCGTGGATGCCGGCCAGCGGGTGGTCCTGCTCCCGAGGGCTGGACCCCTGGACGTCCAGGGGTCGTTGATCTACGCCACCCTGGAGGAGATGGTTCTGGAGGCCGGCAGCGGTCGGCTCGAGCTGCCGACGAACCTGGAGGTCGACGACGAGATGGCCGGCGTCATGACCTTCTCGGAGCTCATGGAGAAGATCCGATCAGGAGCCGATCGGATCGGCGCGCGGCGCAGGGAGCCAGGGCCGTGAGAGCCGGGTTTCATCAGAAAGTCGCCGTGGTGGGTATCGCCTCCACCCTCGGCGTCCTCGCGGCTGGCCTCGTTGCCCATGGGGCGCAGTGCGGGTCGTACGCAGGGTTTCCCGGCTACCCACTTCAGAACGGGACCTCCCTCAAGCTCGTGAATCAGGCGAAGTCGGTCTTTTCCGACGGCGACCTCGAGACCGGTGTGAGCAAGTGGTCCGGTTGCCCTGGATACGGAACGGAGTTCCCCGCCATGCAGGTGGGCGGATCAGGCCGGCCCGTCTATGTCAAGTACGTGCCGAGCTCGAACCCGGACCCGAACGGCCCATGCGAGGATGTGGTCGTCAACACGGCCGGGGGTACCTTGATCGACGCGACGATCACCTTGTACTTGAAGCAAGGGAACGGAACCTCCTGCGCTCCGGTGGAGGAGGATATCGGCCATGCCCTGGGGCACGTCCTCGGTCTCGACGACCGTCTTCCCCAGCGGCTGCTTCCCCCCGGCGCTGCCGTTCTTCCCGGGACGACCGCCGACGCGGGCGTTCGTGTCCTGAGCCGTCCGAGCGCTACCCAGCGCTTCCTCCCCTCCTGAGGTCGCTCCGCCCTCCCCAGGGTCGGGGACCCGGGCGGAGCTGCGCCTCCCCCGAGACGGATGGACATCGCCACGACCCGACGAAGGTCCTCCACGACCTCGGACAGGTAGGAGCAGGCTCCTCGGACGGCGACCACGCCGCCCTCCGCCGTCCACGCAAGCGCGAACGAACCCTACCGTCCGTCCCGACCCGAAGGGCCATCCGGTGCCCTCCGAATCGGATGGCACTCTGCGGCCTCTTGCGCCGGCGCGGAAGAACAGCTCGTCCGGAATCCCCACGGCCGCCAGGTCGATGTCCGAGCCGGCGCGGAGCTCTCCGCGGGCGAGGGACCCCGTCAGCACCACCCGGCGCGCCCCGAACTCCTCCGCCAGCCGCCGGGCGAGGCGGTCGGCGATCTGCCGGGCTCGCCGGGCGCTCTTCGCGTCGGCCTGCCGCTGACGTTCCCAGCGGCGGCGCCAACCCCGGGTGTAGGTCTCGAACTCGGTCATCGCTCGCGAGCAGGCGGTCGCGGTGCCGGCTCGACTCCGGCGGACATTCTAGTGTCCCGCTCCGAAATTGCCGTACGTCTTGCTCGCGGCCATTCTCGTTCCTGGCAAGGCGATGCGACGAGCCATATCGGGAATCTGGCGAGGAGCAGCAACGCAGCCCGGGGCGAGAAGGGGCCGAGAAAGGCGCATGGGATTTCCGGAGCGGGACACTAGCCTGCCCTTCTCACCGGTAGTCGTAGCGAGAGGCCGTAGGTGCTCGGATCCTCTACGCGGGCTCGGCCTCGGCGCTCCAGCTCGTCCAGCTCCGCCCGCGATGGAAGCCGGTGGACTCGAGCCAGGCCGCAGGGATCTCCGACTCGTGGACCCGGGGAACCTCCAGGGCCGGGCCGTGGTGCTGCGTCCAGGCCGCGAGCAGGGAGCGGAAGGCGGCCTCGGCGGACCCCCCGTCGGCGGCACCACGGTCGGCAACACCGCGCTCGGCGGTGCCGAAGGAGAGCAGGCGGGGCGGGTCGCCGGGGTCGCACAGCCAGGTGGCCTCGATGCCCTCGAAGGTGGCCACCGCCAGGCCCTCCAGGCGGTCCCGGCGCGCCTCCAGGGCCGGGAGGTCCCGGCCCCACGCGCGCTCGGGGCCGGTCTCGAAGGCGTCGTTGGCCAGCAGGTCGTCGACGGTGAAGGGGATCACCATGCCGGCCGGGGCGCCGGTCTCCCCGTCACCGGGCGGGCGCGACCAGTCCGCCGAGCGCGGCCCGGCCTCCCATCCGCAGGCCCGGAAGAAGGCCGCCAGGTCCTCCCGGTCGTCGGGGAGCTCCGCGACGAGGAGCGGTGGCCCCAGGATCGCAAGCTTGCTCGACAGCGAGGTCAGGAGGTGCCCGCCGTGCCCCAGCCGCCGGTGCTCGGGGTGCACCGCGAGGCGGTGGATCCGTGTGGCGTCGTCCCGCTTGCAGCCCAGCAGCACCGCCACCGGCTCGCTGCCCTCGACGGCGAGCATGCAGCTCGAGGTCCACAGCTGCTCCTCCCGGATCCAGCGCTTGAGCCCAGCCTCGTCCAGGGGCTCGGCGTCGGGGAACGACGCCAGCCAGCAGCGGTTGTAGGCCTCGACCAGGCGGGGGATGTCGTCGGAGCGGCAGAAGCGGTAGGAGGGCATGGGGGTCGGCGGTTCGGTGTCGCGGGAGAGGCTCGGTGTCGCGGGAAAGACTCGGTGTCGTGGGAAAGACTCCGTGTCGTGGGAGAGGCGCGGTTTCGTCCTGAGCGGACCGGCGCGACGGTGTCGAGTGACGGTGTCGGGTGACAGTGTCGAGTGACCGTGTCGAGTGCCAGTGCCGAATGACAGTGTCGTCCTGAGCGACACGCGGACCCAGACCCTCTGGGCGCTCAGGACGACACCCAGGAGCCCCGAACCGCTACGCCTCCCCGTCCTCCTCCGGGATGCTCAGCTCGCTGGTGGCCTTGGCGCGCATCTCGCCGGCCTCGTTGAGCGACGGGTCCCCCTTCGTCCAGTGGCCCTCGCCGTAGCGAGCGGGGTCCGCCTTGCCGTTGCCCTGGCCGTTCCCGTTGCCGTTGCCGGACTTCGCCTCGAACTCCTCGCGGCTCGGGGCGTCGGCCTCGGCTCGCTTGTAGCCCGAGACCATCTCCTCCATGAGCTTGCGGCCGATCTCGATGCCCTCCTCGACCAGCTCGAGGTCGATGGCATCGAGGCCCCGCTCCTCGGCGAGGGTCTCGATGCGGGCCTGGGTGCCGTCGCGCATGAAGCCGGCCGGCACTCGCAGGACGCGGGTCGCGGCCTCTTCGGACCACGACCGGGCCGAGCGCAGCTCCTTGCCCTTGGCGTCCACCGCCACGACCGGGAGCTCGGGCTCCGCGTCCACCGGGGCCGGGGTCTCGCCGGGGGACGCCTCGGCCGGCTGGACCGGCACGCCCTCGGGGCGCGGCAGGGACTCGCCCGTCTCCTCCTCGATCACCGCGGCCGCGAACTCCCAGGTCACCGCGTCGAGCTTCTTCAGGCGGGCGCTCTTCTCGATGCGGGCCTTGGCGCGGCGGCGCTGGTACTTGTCCTCCACGCCGCGCAACGCCTTGCGCGCCTCCACCGTCCAGCGCAGGCTCCGGCCGTCGTAGGTCGCCTCCTCCTCGACGCCGCCCTCGGAGGCCACGATGCGCTCGATCATCTCGCTCGTGATGGTCTCGAAGTCCGAGGCGCCGCACACCGAGCACTTCACCGGGTTCGGGTCCGTGGCGGTGACGCCGCAGGCGCGGCAGATGGCGGTCGGCTGCTTCTTCGCCCGGTCGATGGCCATGGCCTCGGCGAGCTCGCGGGTGAGCTGGGAGGCCCTCTTCGGCATGAAGCGGTCCATGGCCTCGTCGATCACGGAGTTGGTGACGACGCTGTGGCCCTTCTCCACCGCGAGGCGGAGGATGGCCGTACGGGCCACGCCCTTGACCTGGTCCGGGACCCGCACCATGCGGCCCTCGGCCTCCGGAGTCCAGCGGATGGACTCCTCCGCCTTCAGGTCGAGCTCGGGCCGCACCTGGCGGGCCGAGAGGTAGACGTCGCAGGGGCAGGCGCGCAGCAGGTTCTCGCTGTTGGAGCCGAGGCCCGGGTCGTCCAGGTCGGAGTGGACGCCGATCCGGCCCAGCACCAGGAGCCAGGGCTCGGTCTTGCGGGCGTGGTCGAGGACCTTCTGGAAGGCCTTGCCGTCCAGCAGGGTCTTGGTCGTCTCCACCCCGGCCTCCGCCGCCATGCGCTCGGCCACGTTCAGGTGCGACTGGTAGATCTGCGCCAGGCCGGTGTCGATCACCTCCTCGTGGAGCTGGTTCTGCTCCTCGAAACGGAAGACCTTGGAGGCCTGCTCCGAGAGGACGTCGACGATGCCGTTGAAGACGGCGTAGTGCAGGTACGGGTCGTAGACGCCGAGGAGCTCCACCTTCTTGCCGAAACGCTCGGCCAGCTCGAGGGCCGTCTGGAGGCCACCGAAGCTCTGCGGGCTGCCGTCGATGGCGACCAGGATCGTGTCGCGCTCCGCCTCGCCCTCCTTGGGCACCCGCTTGACGACCAGGAAGTCCCGGTTGCAGGAGCGGCTCACCCGCTCGACCACGGAGCCGATCTGGCTGTCGCGCACCTTGCCGAGCCCCAGCGCCCCCATCACCACCAGGTCGTACTCCGAGCCGTCGATGTCCTTGATCAGCTCGACGTGGTGCTTGCCGTCCATCATCTTGCGCTCGAACTCCAGGCCGGCGGCCTGGCAGACCTTGCCCATGGGATCCAGGTAGCTATCGGAGATGAGCTTCAGGCCCATCTCGATCAGGCTGTCGTGGATCTTGCGCTGTCGCTCGAGCTCGTTCTCCTCGAGATACTCCGGAGGCAGCGTGTACTCCATCTGCTTGAACCGGTAGTCGTGCATCTGGGCCGCGTAGACGTGGCAGCCCACCATCTTCGAGCCGAAGGCCTGCCCCAGGCGAGCCGCCGTCTCGATGGCGCGGTTCGAGTGGTCGGAGTTGTCGACGGGGACGTAGATCGTTTCGTACATCGGCGCTCCTGCTCCTGGTGGTGCGACGTGTCGGGCGGCTCGGCGGGTCGAAGGGGCGAAGGGGCCGCCCCTCGCGGCTCGTTCCCTGCCGCCGGACTGGAGGGTTCCGGTTGCCGGATCATACGGTGCCCAGAAGGGACGGTCAACCGGCGCCGACACCGCGCGGGAGCGACGCGCCGACGCACCTTGACGCCGCGGGTCCGGGACCGGGATACTGGTCGAAAAGACGGGAGACTCCATGTTCGGGAAGAAGATGACGACGGACGTCCTGGTGGTCGGGGCGGGGCCGGTGGGGATGACGGCAGCCCTGTTGCTGGCCCGCCGGGGAATCGATGTCCAGGTGGTAGACGAGCAGTGGCGCACCGCCGCCCGCAGCTACGCTCTGGCGCTCCATCCCCGCAGCCTCTCGATCCTGGACGATCTCGGCCTCACCGACGAGCTGCTGACCCACGGCCGACGCGTTCCCCGGGTCGGCCTCTGGGACTCGACGGGCCGCCGGGCCGAGCTCGACCTCGGGAAGCTGGGCGGACCCTTCCCCTTCCTGCTGGTCTTGCCCCAGAGCGCGCTCGAGGGCCTGCTGGAGGAGCGGCTGAAGGAGGAGGGCGTCGAGATCCGGTGGAACCACCGCCTCGCGAACTTCGAGGTCGGCGCCGACGGGGTGCACGGCACCATCGAGCGCCTGGGCAAGGAGTCGACCGGCTACAGCGTCACCATGACCGAGTGGCTGGTGAAGGGCCGGACCTCGGTGAGCGCGCGCTTCCTCGTGGGGGCGGACGGCCACCGGTCGGTGGTCCGCCGGCAGGTCGGCATCGAGTTCGAGGAGGTGGGACCGGCCGCCTCGTTCGCCGTCTTCGAGTGCTCCACCTCCGGCGACCCGGGCGACGAGATGCGGACCGTGCTCGACTCCGGCCGGGCGAGCGCCTACTGGCCCCTACCCGGCGACCGCTTCCGCTGGAGCTTCGAGATCGACGAGGAGACGCAGTCCATGGAGCGGGCCAAGAGCCGTCTCTCCGTGCACGTCGACGACGAGGCGTTCCCTTATCTCGAGCCCGCCCGGCTGCCCGAGTTCCTGGGGGAGCGGGCCCCCTGGTTCGACCTGCCGGTGGACACCTTCCACTGGTCGGTCGGCATCCGCTTCGAGCGCCGCCTCGCCACGGAGATGGGCCGCGGACCCGTGGTTCTGGTGGGCGACGCGGCCCACCTCGCGGGGCCCGTGGGGATCCAGAGCATGAACGGCGGGATGCGGGAGAGTGAGGAGCTCGCCGAGACCCTCGGGGCCATCCTGCGCGACGGGTCGCCGACGAGCGGCCTCGACAACCTGCGAGCCGACCGCCGAGCGGCTTGGCGTCGGATCCTCGAGGCCGACCCCATCGACACCTCGGACGCCGCCCCGTGGGTCGCCGAGCGGGCCGCCACCATCGTGGCCGCCACGCCGGCCTCGGGCCCCGACCTGGACGCGTTACTGGCGCAGGTAGGGATCGTCCTGCCCGGGTAGCGAGGCGGAAGCGGGGTTCACACCGTCCGTCGGGCCCGAGTGGTCCGTCCCGTCCATCCCGTGCGTGCGCGGAACGATCCCTCCGGAATGGACGAGATGGACGCGATGGACGAGATGGGCATCATCGACCTGTCGATTTCCGGCACCCTCGTTCGACCACCTGACGAGAGGGCGCGATCGAGCGCCACCTCGGTTCACAGGAGATCGACCGATGAAGACCACCCGAATCACCCTGACCACCCTCGCCGTCCTCGTCGCCTGGGCCGCGCTGGTCACCCAGCCCGCGCCCGCTGCCGACGCCGCCGACGCCTTCGACCGGCTCAAGGCCCTCGAGGGCGACTGGGTCGCCGCCACGGACGGCCCGATGACGAAGAAGGGCGACCTGGTCTCGCGCTACCGCGTCACGGCCGCCGGCACCGCGGTGATCGAAACCAACTATCCCGGCACGGATCACGAGATGGTCACGGTCTACTACTCCGAGGGCGACAGCCTGGTGCTCGAGCACTTCTGCATGGAGGGCAACCAGCCGCGGATGCGCGCCCGCTCGATCGAGGGATCGACGATCCGCTTCGCCTACGACGGCGGCGGCAACATCGACGACCCGCGGACCGACCGCCACATGCACTCGGCCTGGGTCGAGCTCGTCGGACCCGACGAGCTCCGCAGCGAGTGGACGGAGCTCGAGAACGGCGAGCCCGTCCTGGTCGTCCCGAGCCACGTCGTCCGCAAGCACTGACGCGGCGAATCCGCGAGAGAGGAGACGGAAGAATGCAGTATCTGCTGCTGATCTACGAGAACGAGAAGGACTGGAGCGCGTTGCCCGAGGAGGAGCGGGCCCGGTCGTTCGAGGAGTACATGGCGTTCGCCGGCCGGTTGCACGCTCAGGGCCGGCTGCTGGCTGGCGAGGCACTGGAGTCCGTCGAGACGGCGACGACGGTGCGCGTTCGCCACGGTGAGACCCTGGCGACCGATGGGCCCTTCGCCGAGACCCGGGAGCAGCTCGGGGGCTTCTTCATGGTCGAAGCCGAGGATCTCGACCACGCCGTTCGACTGGCCACCGAGATCCCCGGCGCTCGGCTCGGCGCGATCGAGATCCGACCCGTGATGCCAACCCCCAAGCCGCAGTAGGGCGTCGGGGAGATGCCGGGCCTCCCGGCAGCCCGAGTAAGCTGCCGGGAGGCCATGGATCTCGACCGCCTGTACCGCGAGCATCGGCCCCGCGCGCTGGCGACCCTCATCCGCCTCCTCGGCGACTTCGACCGCGCGGAGGAGGCGCTGCAGGACGCCTTCGCCGTCGCCGTCGAGCGGTGGCCGCGGGAAGGCCCGCCGGCCAACCCTCGAGCCTGGCTCGTCTCGACCGCCCGTCACAAGGCGCTGGACCGTCTTCGGCGCGAGGGCACCTGGTCGCGCAAGCGCGAGGAGCTGGCCTACACCGCGCCGGCCTCGGAGTCGCCCCGGGAGCCATCCGAGGAGCCCTTCCCAGACGACATGCTGCGGCTGATCTTCACCTGCTGCCATCCGGCCCTGGCGCCCGAGGCCCGGATCGCCCTGACGCTCAAGACGATCTGCGGTCTGGACGTCGAGCAGATCGCCCGGGCCTTCCTGATCTCTCCGCCGACCCTGGCTCAGAGGTTGGTGCGAGCCAAGAACAAGATCCGGAAGGCGGGCATCCCGTACGCCGTGCCCGAGCCCGGAGAGCTGGACGAGCGCCTCGAGGGTGTGCTGCGGGTCGTCTACCTGGTGTTCAACGAGGGCTACGCCGCCACCGCCGGCGACCACCTCGTCCACCGCGAGCTCACGGCCGAGGCGATCCGTCTGGGCCGCCTGCTCCACGAGCTGCTGCCCGGGGAGCCCGAGGTCCCCGCCCTGCTGGCACTCATGCTGCTGCAGGACTCACGGCACGCGGCCCGAACCGACGCGGCCGGCGACCTCGTTCTCCTGGAGGAGCAGGACCGCAGCCTGTGGGACCGGGCGAGCATCCGCGAGGGTCTCGAGCTGGTGGCCGAGGCGCTGTCTCGCGGCGGCGCCGGGTTCTACGCGCTCCAGGCCGCCATCGCGGCCGTCCACGCCCGGGCGACGAGCCCGGCGGACACCGACTGGCCCCAGATCGCGGGCCTCTACGAGCTGCTCCTGGGTCGCCATCCGTCGCCCGTCGTCGCCCTGAACCGCGCCGTCGCCGTCGCGATGGCGCGAGGTCCCGAGACCGGCCTGGCGCTCGTCGACGAGCTGGCCGCCGAGGGCTCGCTCGCCGGCTACCACCTCCTCTGGTCGGCGCGCGCCGACCTGCTGAGGCGCCTGGGCCGGCGGGACGAGGCCGCCGGCGCCTACCGCGAGGCGCTGAAACGCGTCGAGGTGGAGGCGGAACGGAGGTTCCTGGAGCGGCGGTTGGGGGAGCTGGAGAGGTAGGGCGCGCGGACGGCGACGGGGCGGGATGGACCGGATGGACGGCAGGCGGCGGTCCGCGTGGTGGCTGGCGATCGCCTCGCGGCGGAACCTCCATCGGCCCAGTCCAGCCGGACCTCAGCCGTCTGCCCGTCCCCCAGCGTCACCTCCAGTCGCCTCCTCCCCAGTACCTCGTGCCAGGCCTCGAGCACGTAGTCGCCGGCCGGGAGCCCCTCGATGGAGAAGGTGCCCTCCTCGTCGGTCACCGCGAAGAACGGATGCGGCAACACCGCGAGCCACGAGCGCATCCAGGGGTGGACGTCGCAGCGGAAGGGGATCATCACCTCCGCCTTCTCGAAGCTCTCCCGGAGCTCCATCCCCTGCATCGGCTGGCCGCGATTGAGCTCCGGGTTCCTCTGCGGCGTGGCGTGGACGTTGTGCAGCGTCGGGTCGCTGTTGCGCACCACCAGCGGCTGGCCCACCATCATCCCGGAGACCCGGGGGGCGTAGCGACAGCCGACCTGGTTCAGGAGGTGGAGGGTGTCCGGCGGGTCGTACCGGCCGTCGAGGCCCTCGGCGACGTAGACGAAGACGTTGGCGAGGCGCCCGTCCCCGCCCGTCACCAGGCGCTCGGTCTCGACCGGCTCGTCGTGCAGCGAGGCGCAGAGGGGATCGACGCCCGCCATGTCGATGGGGCGGTCGGGGTCGCCATTGCGGTAGGTCGCCACGCCGCGGACCGCGGCGGAGCCACCCGGGGCCTCCGCCTGCGCCCGCGGGGCGTCTTCGCCAGGTCCTGGATCGCCGCCGCAGGTCCACGCCAGGACCCCGACGATCGAGAGGGTGAGGACGGGCCGAGATCTCTTCACGCGCAACTCCTGAAAACCCGGCCCGTCCGACCCTCTCCCCCACCCGTCCCTCCGTGGCCGGGCCGCGGAGGCGAGGGTATCGCACGCCTCGCGGCGGCGGACCGTGGTTCAGTGCGACGGCTTCAGGACCAGGGGCAGCACCGTCCGCCCCGGTGGGAACCCCTCGTCGCTGATCTTCGGCTCGTCGACCTCGAGGTGGTGGAGCCCTTCCGCCCCACCCACGACGTCGACCACGAAACGGAACGGCCCCGGGCCGTCGACCCCGCCGCCGGAGGTGAGGCCCTCGGCCACCACGCTGCCGTCGCGGGCCAGGAGACGCCAGGTCACGTTGCTCTCGAAGGTGCGGGAGCACCCGGCGACCTCGAAGGGCGGCGCCACCGTCGCTCCCGGGGCCGGCGAGGTGGCGAAGACGAAGGGGGACTCCGCGGGCGCCCCCTCGCAGGGGTCGGCAACCGGCACGGTCCCGCTCGACGGACGGCACGTCGTCGTCTCTGCCGTCGCCCGCTCGGACTCGGGGAGGTTGGCGAATGCCCCGGTCCAGGCCTCGGCCAGCTCCCGGTCGAGCGCGGCCAGCCCGGCATCCGAGCAGATCAGCTCCTGCACCGTCCCCTCGGCCCGGGAGCCGTCGAACGAGGACTCGGCGGCGAACGCCGGCGAGGCGAGGAGGAGGATGGCGGCGAGCCGCAGGGAGTGCGGGACCCGAAGCCCGTGCCGAACGATCCCTGGAGCGCTCAACGCAGTCCCCACCAGATGTGGTCCCGCAGCCCCACCGTCACCTGGCCCACGTCGCCCAGCGCCTCGATCATCGCCTCCTCCGACTCGAAGTGGGCGGCGAGCAGGGCCCGGTAGGGGCCGAACATGGGCGCTTCCACCTCGTCGACCAGGGGAGAGACGTGGCGGCCATCGGGGAGGATGGCGAAGTTGGTGGGCATGCGCGTGCCTGCGACGAAGGCCTGCGGGTCCGCGATCCACGCCGGCACCCAGTCCCAACGCAGGCGCTGCCGCGCGAGGAGGAGCGACGGCGCGAGCTCCTGAGGTTGGAGGGTGAGATCGGCCAGGGCGCCGGGGCCGGCCGGGTGACAGCGGGCGCACTGGAGCATGGCGAACGCCACGCGTCCGAGCGCCAGGCTCCGCTCCGTGGGTCGCCGCGGCTCGGGAGAGAAGACGGGAGCTCCATCGCGCTCCATGAAGTAGCGCAGGAGGGTGTCGAGGTCGCCGTGCCCGAGCTCGAAGGCGGGCATGCGGATCGCCAGCCAGGGACGTAGACGAACCGCCGAAGGGTCGCGCAGGTAACCGAGGAGCCACTCCGCCTGGACCCGCACCCCCTCGGCGTCCAGTGGCGGCGGCAGGGCCGCCGGCTCGACGCCCGCGTCGAGCAGCGCGGGGCCGGTGCCCTCCACCCGGTGGCAGGCGCGACAGGCGTGGCGGTCGATGGCGAGCCGCCCGGGACCCAGCTCGTGACGGCCCGTCAGCAGGCCGGGCGCCGCGAGGTCGTCCGTCATGCCCAGGAGGTTGGTGACGATCGCCCGCGCCTCGCGCTCCGAGAGGCCGTAGTCGGGCATGCGCAGGAGCTCGTCGTAGGGCTTGACGGTGGCGAGCCCCCGGTCCCAGACCCGCGGGCGGGTGATCTGGGCTCGCAACCAATCGTGGCGCGTGCGGGGCACGTCGTCCACCCGGCCGAAGTCGACCTGTTCCAGCGGCTTCACTCCGATGTCGGTGAGCTCGGAGCCGATCGGCGGCTCGTCCTCGAGCCCGGGCAGGGCGTGGCAGCCGTGGCAACCGTACTTGCGCACGGTCTCGAGCCCCAGCAGGATCTCCCGCTCCGACGCGTCGAGCGACTCCACGCGGGCGACGGCGGCCTCCACGGTCCCCGACCGGGTGAGACGGTCCAGCAGCAAACCGTCCCGGACGGCCTCGTCCGCGGGCGGCAGGGTCGCTCCCGCCCAGCCCTCGACGACCCGGGTCGCGAGCCACGCCGTCAGATCCGCCGCCTCGTCGTCGGTCAGTCGCGGGTCGGGCATGGCGGTGCCCGGGGAGAGGGCGGCCGGGTCGCGCAACCAGGCGTACAACCAGTCGGGCGACAGTTTGCTGCCCGTGCCCTGGAGGCTGGGGCCCTGCAGCCGCTCGGTGCGCGGAAACGCGTCGTCGCGGGTGGCCTCCGGAGCCGCCAGATGGCAGCCCGCGCATCCCCGTTCCAGGAACAGGGCGGCCCCGCGGCGGGCGTCACCCCGGGGCGCGGCGGGCAGCTCGGGCGGGGTCTCCGGGGCCAGGCTCCACAGGTAGGCCACCAGCGCGCGAATCTCGGCCCGCTGCCTGCTCAGGCTCGCCTCGCCCTCGACGTTCTCCAGGTGGAAGAAGCTGGGCATGGTAGTCGCCGGACGGAAGGAGCGGGGCGCCTCGAGATAGCGATAGGCCCAACCGCGGTCGACCTTCGAGGCGAGCAGCCGCAGATCCGGCCCGTCCACGGGCCGATCGCGGAACGACGGCCGGTCGATCCGGTGGCATCCCTGGCAACCGAGACGCAGCGTCAGGGCCCGACCGGCCTCCTGGACCTGGGACGCCGGTGTCCAGACCTCCTCCTGGTGGCAGTCGACGCAGCCCGCTTCCGAGAGGTCCGCCGGCAGGATGGGACGCTCCAGCTCCGCCCGTCGCCAGTCGTGCTCGTCGCGCCAGCGCGCCTCCTGCTCCACGTCGACCGGCGAGTGTCCGGCCCGCGAGAACTCCGTGGCGCGGCCCTCCCCGCCGTGGCACACGGTGCAGCCGAACCGCTCGTAGGGATGTGGCGAACCGGCTCCCACGAACAGGTCGAGACGAGGGTGGCTGCGATAGGGCTCGGCCCAGTCCGCGCTCTCGAAGCCGGGTCGGTCCGCCGCCAGGTGACAGGTGGCGCACCGGTCGACACGCGGCGCCCGCGTGAAGTGGAGGTCGGTGGTGAGGTCGTCCAACACCACCTGGCGGATCCTCGAGACCGGTCGGAGGAAGTCCACCAGGGGCAGGTCGCGCAGGGCGTCGGTCGTCCCCTCCGCCAGAGCCGCGGAGCGCGCCTCCAGCCGGCGCAGCTCGGCCGTGGCGAGCTCCAGCCGCTCCCGGGCCTGATCGAGACCCGAGCGCAGGCCCTCGATTCGATCCTCGAGACCGACGATCTCCTCGTCCAGCAGCTCCGTCGCCTTGCGTTGCTCGAGCAGCTCGGCCTCGAGCTCCCCGACTCGGAGCCGAAGACCCTCCTCGTCGCCGCCGTCGACCACCGCCTCGGCGAGCCGGGCCCGCGTCGCCTCGATCCTGGAGCCGAGGGAGCGTGACCGGGAGACGACCACCGAGCGCTGCCGCTCGAGACCGGCCAACAGCTCCCCGTGCTCGTCGAGCTCCTCCCTGCGCTCCGCGAGGGCCGTCTCCTCCCGCGCCACGCTCTCCCACAGGCTCGCCACCTCGGCCTGTTGAGCCCGGCTGCGCGCGATCGCCAGCTCCTCCTCCACCGACGCCCGCTCCAACCGACGGAACTCGGCCTGGGTCTCCTTCCAGTCGCGGCCATGGTCGTCCGCGATGATCCAGACCGTGGCGCCGGCCAGGGCCAGCGACGCGCAGGCGAAGACGACGGAGAGCCGGCGGATGTCGAAGTGCCGCTCGGGCTCGTTGGGCAGGAGGCGACGCACGGATGGATCCCGGGGGGAGGGCCTCAGAGGCTGAGCAGCAGCTCGGGGAGGTGGACGATGTCCTGCAGGTGGAAGAGCCAGCGCGCGTACATCTTGAGCGGCAGGAGACCCATGACGGCCACCAGGAAGACGACGGTGTGGAAGCGCACCCGACCGAGGCGCTCGCGCTGCTCGCGCAGCCACGGCGAGCGCAGGGCGAGAACCGGCAGGCCGACGAACCACAGCCCCACCACGAGCAGGCCGGGGAGCTCCCTCAGGAGCCAGGACCCCGGCAGGCCCACTCCCAGAAGGCGCACCCAGAGCGCCTCGGAGAGGCTGATCGTCGCGGTGCCCGCCACCCGCGCCGGCTCCCACGACTCGAACGGACCGTAGAAGCTCCAGTTCGGCCCGCGGACGAACGTTCCCACCACGATGAGCTGGCACCACAGAACCAGGAAGCCGAAGAGGAAGAGGAGGATCTCGGGCCGGCGCTCCCGGAACGTGTAGTAGCCGTTGCCCCTGGGGTTGCGGTCCATGTAGGGGATCGCCAGCAGGCCGAAGACGATGAGGCCGGGGATCACCACGCCGGCCAGCCACGGGTCGAAGTAGACGAGGAGCTCCTGCAGGCCGACGAAGTACCACGGCGCCTTCGACGGGTTGGGCGCCAGCGCCGGGTTCGCCGGCCCCTCCAACGGCGCCGGCACCAGGAGCGACCAGACCACGAGCGCGACGGTGAGCAGGATCGCCGCGATCAGCTCGACGAAGACCAGGTCGGGCCAGGTCAGCACGCGGTCGTCGCGCTCGCTCTCCTCCAACGTCGGATCGCCCCGCTCCGTCGCCTCGTCGTTGGCCCAGGCCTTGGACATCGCGAGCCAGACGAAGAAACCCACGACGAAGACGAGGCCCACGATCGGCAGGTTGTCCGGTTCGGCCACCCGCCGGCGGAGCTCGTCGTCCGACAGGCCGAAGACCAGGCCCGCGACACCGACTCCGAGCATCGTCAGCCCCCCGCCCCGGGTCCACGGCCAGCGCGACCGGAAGAGCGTGAAGAAGACGACGATCGAGAGCGTGAACGCCACCGGCGGCGACGCCGCCAGGTCGATCAGGCCCTTGATGCTGTCCACGCCCGCCGCCCCCTCACATGGGGCCGGAGATGCCGCCGTCCTTGCGCACCCGCCAGAAGTGGACGGCGATCAACCAGGCCGCGATGAACGGGATGGCCAGGCAGTGGAGGACGTAGAAGCGGTTGAGCGTACCGCCGGCGATCGTGCGCCCGCCGATGAGCGCGAAGCGGGCGTCGCTGCCGACGTGGATCAGCGGCGTGCCGCCCAGGCTCAGGAGTTCGGAGCCCGGGCCCTCGTGTCCCAGGAACGGGGTCGCCGAGGCCATGTTGGAGCCCACGGTCACGGCCCAGATCGCGAGCTGGTCCCACGGCAGGAGGTAGCCGGTGAACGAGAGCAGCAGGGTGAGGACCAGGAGCACGACCCCCACGTTCCAGTTGAACTCCCGCGGCGGCTTGTAGGAGCCGGTCATGAACACCCGGAACATGTGCAGCCAGACGGCGATGACCATGGCGTGGGCGCCCCAGCGGTGGAGCTCGCGCAGAACCCCGAAGGCGGCCACCTCGCGCAGATCCACGATGTCCGCATAGGCGTGCTCGACGGTGGGCCGGTAGTAGAACATCAGGAGGATCCCGGTCACCGTCAGCACCAGGAAGAGGAAGAAGGCCGTCCCGCCCATGCACCAGGTGTAGGAGAGGCGGATCCCCGAGCGCTTCACCTTGATCGGGTGGAGATGGAGAACGACGTTGCCCAGCACCGCCAGCGCCCGCTTGCGATCGTCGGTGGGCACGCCGACCCGGAAGATCGCCCGCCAGGGCTGGGAGCGCGTCACCCGTCGGCGCAGCCGGTCGATCCAGCTCAAGACACAGCCTCCGCCGGATACCTCATCCCACCGCCACCCAGGCGCCGGGGTCGTCCCACTGCCCCAGCTCCTCGCGGTAGCGGACCGCGACATCCACGACCAGCTGCCCGTCTTCCGGATCGACGCGGACGGACGCCCGCTCCAGCGCCCGGGGAGCCGGCCCGTCCAGCCGCTCGCCGCTCCTCAGGAAGCCGCTGCCGTGGCACGGGCACTGGAACCGACCCTGGCTCTCGACCCACTCCGGCGGGCAACCGAGGTGGGTGCAGACCGCCACCAGGGCGTACAGCCTGCCGCCGTCCCTCACGATCCACAGGCCGTGCTCCTCCTTGAAGCGGGTGTCGACGGAGTTCGGGGCGAACTCCTGCGGACGGCCGACCTTGAAACGGGTCGGGCTCTCGTAGAGCACGTTGGGGAACAGGAAGCGGCCGAAGCTCGCGAAGCATCCGCCGATCGCCGCCGTGAAGGCGATCCAGCCGGTCGTGGCCCAACCGAGGAAGCCGCGGCGGGAGAGGCGGCGGGACTCCGCCCGCCGGGCGGCGCCCGGGCGTCCGTCGCCGGATGCCTGCCGGTCCCTCGCTCCGCCGTTGCGCTCCTGGCTCGCCACCGTCTCGCCGCTCCTCCCGTCGGTCCCGTCAACGGTTCTATTGCAGGTCCCCAGGGGTGTCAAGGACGGCGGTCAAGGCCTCCCGCGCCGTCCGCCGCACCTCCCCGCTCGGGTCATCGCGGATCAGGGCCTCGAGGACCGGGACCGCCCGTCCCGGAGCGACGGCCGCCAGCGCCGGGATCGTCGCCACCATCGCCCCCTCCTGCTGGTCCGGAGTGAGGCCCGGAACGGCGTCCGTCCGATCGCGGTCCAGGATCTCCAGGAGCGTAGGCGCGCCGGCGTCGCTCCCCAGACGCGCGAGGGCCAGCGCGGCGTTCCACCGCACGTCGGCCACCGGGTCCCCGAGGCGTCGCTCCAGCGCCGTGATCGTGGAGACCCGCGAGGAGCCCTCCCGGGGGGCCTCCCCGGGGGCCTCCCTGGGGGCTCCCGACTCACCCACTCCCATTTCATCCCGTCCCAACTCACCCAGCGCCCAGGCGGCGCTCTTGCGCACGCCCGGGTCGTCGGAGCCCAGCCGCTCCAGGAGCGTCGCCCGTCCCGCCCCCTCGCCCGAGATCCCCAGGGCCACGAGCAGGTAGATCTCCTCCTCCCCCGCCGCTCCCGGCAGGGCCTCGAGGACCATCGGCACCGCCTTGGGATCGCCGGCCCGAGCGAGCACGAGCGCCAGGTAGCCCCGCTGCCGCGGGTCGTCCGCCGCCAGGAACCGCTCGCGCACCGCGCGCCGCCGGCCGGTGTCCGCCAGCACCGCCGGATCGGCCGTCACCGCCTTCGACAGCTCGTAGGCCGCCTGCGCCCGCCGTGGCCGCCACGAGTCGTCCAGGTCCGCGATCCACGCGTCGACCCCGGCGGAGCGACCGGCCAGCCAGCCGAAGAGCAGGAAGATCCCGACGCACGTGCCGACGACGCCGAGGGGCACGACGAAGAGGCCGACGAAGGTGCGGAGGGCGCTGTCGCCCGATGCCGCAGGCTCGTTCGCCACGCCGGGATGGCGTTGTCGCTGGTCCGTCTCCGTCACTCCCGGGAGCGTAGCAACCAGCGGGAAACCACCGGGCCGCGGCAGCATCGCCGTGGGTCCCGCCCGAGCGGAACGACCCGAGGCACGGAGCCCCACGATCGATCCGCAAACCACAACAACTCAGGTTTGACCGCCTCGGGTCGCGAACGTACGATGGCCTTCGTGGACCGGAAGGAGCAGCTCTCCGATGGGGTGCGTGCGCTCTTCGAACGGAGCGGATTGACCTCCGAGGCCGAGCTGGCGCGGCGTGCCGGGCTGTCCCACGAAGTGGTCACCGACGTTCTCGCCGGCCGCCGGACCGATCTCGAGAGCACCGTCGCCTGCCTGCGGGGAATGGGCGCCGACCTGCGCGATCTCCTGGGGGCGATGAGCGGGATCCCCAACGCCTCCGCCGTCGAGGGGAGCTCGGCGGTGTCGATCCTCACCGGCCTGGAGCACGCCCCGCGGGCCATCGACCTCCTGCAAGACGCGAAGCGGCTCCTGGGCGAAGCGCGGCGGCTGCGATCCGAGCGACCCGTCGATCTCGAGACGGTCGTCGACGCGCTGGGCCAGGCCGTGGCCGGTCTCGAGCAGGTTGTCGGCTCGGACGCGCGAAGGCTGTGGCAGGAGGCCGAGGAGCTGGCCGCGGCGCCGGGCGAGGAGCTGCTCTCCGAAGAGGAGTTCGAGAGCGCCCTGAAGCGCCTCCACTCCCTCGTGCTGCGGGCCTCGGGTGAGGAGTCGGCGCGGCGGCCTCCGAGCTCGCCGTTCCCCGACCGCCCGTCGGACGACGAGGGAAGCCCGTGAAGCACGATGCGAGTCGGGCGATCCGCGGCCTTCTCGAGGGCCGGCCCTCGGTTCGGGCCGTCAGCCATCTGGTCCGCGGCTGCGAGCCGTGTTGCCGGGAGCTGGCTCGAACCCTCGGACCCACGCAGCATCCCGACCTCCACCCGGTCCTCGAGCGGCTCGCGAGGCGTCTCCAGACAGTGCACGCTCGCCTGCAGATCGAGAGGAAGCTGGCCCCGAACCTGGTCGCCCGGCTCCTGCGTCACCCTCACGGCCGCCGCCTCACCATCGCCCGCAACTCCTGGCAGACCCAGTCCCCCGCCGTCGTCGAGCTCCTGATGCGCAGATCGCGCGCGCTCCTCGGGCGCAACCTCGCGGAGGCCACTCGGCTCGCCGAGCTGGGCAAGGAGGTGGCGGACCGGCTGGCACTCGCAAACTACGGCGAGGCGCTGGTGCTCGACCTTCGAGGCCGGGCGCGGGTCGCCCTGGCGCTCGCCTGGCGCAAGCGCTCCAGGTATCGAGAGGCGCAGGCGGAGCTGGCTTCGGCGGAGGAGCTCTTCCTGGCGGGGTCGCGCGATGGCATGGACGTGGGATCGTTGCACGAGGAGCGAGGCGAGCTGTTCTCGCGCATGAAGCGAATCCGGGACGCCCGAGAGTGTTTCCGCCGCGCTGCCAAGATCTACCTTCAGCAGGGACGCTCTGCAGCCGTGGGCCGGGTGCTCCACCGCCTCGCGAGGGGGTGGGCCGAGGTCGACGAGCCCGGCAAGGAAGCACGGATCCTGGTCCGCGCGCTCGAGCTGACGCAAACCGGCGTTGAGGGACGCCCGGTGCTCGCCCTTGCCCACAACCTCCTGGAGTCGCTCCTAGAGACCGGCCAGACCGAGCGGGCCCTCGTCCTGATCCGCGTCACAGCACCGCTCTATGACCTGTTCGGCACCCCCGCCGACAGGGTTGTCACCCACTGGACGCAGGCCCGCATCCTGGCCGCCAATCGCGACCACTGCCGTGCAGTCGTTCTCTTCCGCTCTGCGCGCCGTGGCTTCCTCGACCTCGGCATGCCGGTGGAGGCCGCCACCTGTGCCCTCGAGGGCGCGCTCGCCCACCTCGAGCTCGGCGAGCTCGAGCACGCCAAGAGGATAGCGACCCAGGTCCTGCCCGTCTTCGACAGCCACCGCCTTGGCCACGAGGCCATGGCCGCCCTGGCTCTTCTCCGGCAGGTCGAGAAGAGGGCGACGACATCGCACCCTGCTGATCGGAAGCGCTAGTTGCGGCCAGCTCAGCAAGGCTAGCTCTGCCCGCGGCGCGGGCGCCCATCGTCCTCACCCAAACGACCGAGCCACTCCGCGATCACTTCCCTCGACGAGGGCGCGGGCGTCCTCGTCGAGCAGCGCGAAAGCCAGTCCGGCCGATGGATCGACAACGAGCGCCACCAGCTTCTAAGAGCGGTGCTCTTCGTGACGAGCGCTCTGGAGCTCTTCCACACTCACTGCGCCGAGCGCACCGCGAAACCCCCGGAGGCGCCGCGCCGCGACACTGGCACGCGAGGGGTCGACAGTGCCCTCGGGGACGAGGCGCGCGACCGGCCGGCCGTGGTTCGTGATCACGAACGACTCGCCGGCGGCAGCCCGCGCGAGAAGCTCGCTGAGGCGAGTCCTGGCATCGAAGGCGCCGATGGATTCCATGGTTCTCTTCTCCAGCCAGTCCATCGGAAGGGCGCCTTCGTCAAACTCGATGGGCGGTGCATGTCCAGCTTCGTTGGAAGTGTCCACTTCCGGGCCTTGGTCCAGACTGAACTGGCCCGGAGCCACCGCCCTGCTCTGGCTCCTCGCGGGCGGCACTCGCGGCCGCCTACCAGCAGGCGTCTGCGGCGCTCCGCGCCGGCAGACTCGACATCGCCTTCCCGAGGGGCTGCATTCCACCAGCGGCATGCTCCTCCACCACGCCGACACCCATCTCGGCTTCACCAGTCTCCACCTCGAGCTCAGTGATGGGGGGACGCCTTCCTGATCCGCCCCAGCTCCCACACCCCCCGGGAACCCCACAGCCCGCTCGACTCGACCCTGCTCGCCACGCTCAC
The DNA here is from genome assembly GCA_905479655.1 of uncultured bacterium. Taxonomy (GTDB): domain Bacteria; phylum Acidobacteriota; class Thermoanaerobaculia; order Multivoradales; family JAHEKO01; genus CAJQNK01. The sequence goes on from CAJQNK010000154.1 coordinate 29,259, forward strand.
CTCCCCTGGGCACCCCCTTCCGGGCGCCTCGTTCGTTCGCGCGGCTGCTGGCGGCCACCTCCCCCAGGGTAGTGCCGCGACTTCCACGCCCAACGGTCCTCAACGGACCCTCGGCGTTACAGCCCGCTGCGCACACGCTAGGCGGAGCGGGTCGAGGATCGAGATGACCAGAGAGGCGGACCCGGGTGCACGGACTCTGCAGGTCGTCCGGGGCGCGGCCCGCGCAGCGCCCGCCCGGCGCACCGCGAAGGAGGGATCGGGATTCCTCCGAGGGGGGTGACCGCGGCGGGTCACCGACCCCCGGAAGTTCGGCGACCACCTTGACAGCGATGGCCGCATGACTATGCTAGGCGGACCTTGTGACGGATTTCACAACCTGGACTCGAAGGGTCCGGATTCGAGGGA
>CAJQNK010000155.1 GCA_905479655.1 uncultured bacterium
CCGGGGCGACCTCGAGGAAGCGGAGCGGCAGGCGCAGCTCGCGCTGCCAGGCCGGGGAACCCGCATCGGACCGCTGGTCATCCTGGCCCAGGTCCGCCTGGAGCAGGAGCGATTCGAGGACGCGATCCGACTCACCCGCCAGGCCGCCGAGGAGTTCGGCGACCGCGGGGACTCCTCGGCGCTCGCCGGCGTGTTCTCCACCCAGGGTCGGGCCCTTGCCGGCCTGGGCGAGGTCGATCGCGCAGAAGAGGCCTTCATGGAGGGCCTCCGCAGGGCCCCGACCGACCTGGAGAGCTATACGCATCTCGCCTACCTGTTCGCCGTCGCCGATCGGGTCCCCGAGGCAGGACGCGTCCTGCAACGGATGGTCCAGGTGAACGACAATCCCAACGGCTACGCCGCGGCCGTCCGGACGCTGCGTGTCATGGGTGACCCGGGCTCGGCGGCCGCCGTGTTGGCTCAGGCGCGGCAGCGCTGGCCCGGAGCCGCCGAGCTCGAGGGCCTCTAGGCGACGAGCCTCGGCCGTCCGGCAAGTCGCTATCATCCCCCCATGCGCCGCCTCGGTTCGGCATCGATCGCCCTGGCCGGCCTGCTGGTGTTCGGCCCCGCTCCCTCGACCCCCGCGGAGCCGGACGCGGGACCGCCGAGCACGACAACGGATCTCGTCCGCGACGAGTTTCTCTCCGTCTGCCGACGCTTCACGGAGGGCGACGGCCAGTTCTTTGGCCGCACCCGGGTCGACGATCTCGAGGCTCGCCTCGCGTTGGTCGACGGCGATCCCCTCGGCGAGCTGCTGCTCCGCGGGCGCCTGGGCTACGAGCTGATCCGCCTGGGCCGCCACACGGAGGCCATCGCCCACCTCGAGAGGACGCTCGAGATCATCGAGGGCGACGCGATGGAGGGCCGGGAGAAGCTCCGGAGCGAGCTCCATCGTCTGCTCGCCCTGGCCCATCTCCAGATCGCGGAGGACGAGAACTGCCTCGCGCACCACTCGGCGGCGAGCTGCATCCTGCCGTTCGCCGCGGGCGCCCTCCACGTCGAGCCGGTTCACACGCGCGCCGCCGCGGATCACCTCGCCATCCGGCTCGAGGCCACGCCCGGAGACGTCGGCGCCCGCTGGTTGCTCAACCTCGCCCATATGCTGCTGGACGACTACCCGGAGGGCGTGCCCGCTCGTTGGCGCCTCCCGGACGACGCCCTCGCCAGCGAGGCGCCGTTTCCGGCCTGGCATGACGTCGCGGCCGCCGTCGGCGTCTCCGGCTTCGACCTCTCCGGCGGCGCCGTGATGGACGACTTCGACGGCGACGGGCTCCTGGACCTGGTGAGCTCCTCCTGGGACCCGTGCGAGCCCCTGAAGGCGTACCGGAACCGGGGTGACGGCAGCTTCGAGAATGTCTCCTCGGCGTGGGGTCTCGACGGTCAGCTCGGCGGGCTCAACCTGCGCCATGGCGACTACGACGGCGACGGCCGACTCGACCTTCTCGTCCTGCGCGGAGCCTGGCTCGGTCAGGCGGGTCGCATCCGCAACTCCCTGCTGCGCAACGAGCTCGTCGAGGGGAGGGTACGCTTCACCGACGTCACGGCCGCCGCGGGTCTCGCGTACCCCGCCTACCCCACCCAGACCGCGGACTGGGGCGACTACGACTCCGATGGCGATCTCGATCTCTACGTCGGGAACGAGGCCAGCGGCTCCAACCCGGATCCCCTGGCGCTCTCCGGCGACGGCGCCGGCACGCCCTTTCCCTCCCAGCTCTTCCGCAACGACGGCGGCCGGTTCACCGATGTCGCGCGGGCGGCCGGCGTCACCAACGGCCGCTTCGCCAAGGGGGTCGCCTGGGCCGACTACGACGACGACGGCGATCTCGACCTCTACGTCTCGAACCTCGGCGTCAACCGCCTCTACCGCAACCGCGGCGACGGCACCTTCGAGGATGTCGCCCCGTCCCTCGGCCTGACCCGGCCGGACCGCGGCAGCTTCTCGACCTGGTGGTTCGACTTCGACAACGACGGCGACCTCGACCTGTTCGTCGCGGGCTACCAGGCGCCCGTCCACGAGGTGCTGGGCTCCTACCTGGGAATGGCGAGCACCTCCGACCACCCCGTCCTCTACCGCAATCGGGGCGACGGCACCTTCGAGGACGACTCCCTCGAGCTGGGCCTCGACCGGCCTCTCCTGGTCATGGGCGCCAACTACGGCGACCTCGACAACGACGGCTTCCCCGACCTCTACCTCGGCACCGGAGTCCCCGCCTACGAAGCCCTGATGCCCAACGTCCTGTATCGCAACGACGGTGGCCGACGTCTGCTCGACGTCACCTCCGCCGCCGGTCTCGGCCACCTGCAGAAGGGGCACGGCGTCGCTTTCGGCGATATCGATCAGGACGGTCGCCAGGAGATCTTCGAACAGCTCGGCGGCGCCTTCCCGTACGACGCCTACGGCAACGCCCTCTTCGAGGGCCCTCCGAACGACGCTCGCTGGCTCGTGCTGCGACTCCGAGGCGACCGACGGAACCCGTTCGCGGTCGGCGCCCGGGTCGCGGTGACCGTCCGCACGCCCGACGGCTCCCGGACCGTCCACGGCCTGGTCGGGGCCGGAGGCTCGTTCGGCGGATCGAGCCTGCAACACGAGCTGGGCCTCGGCGACGCCCTGGCCATCGAGCGTCTGGTCATCCGCTGGCCCGGCGGCGGCGCGGCGCAGGAGTATCCTGGTGTGCCCCTGGACGGCTACTACAGCGCCGTCCAGGGCGCTCCCACGCTCGAGCGCCTCCCGATCCGCAGCTTCGACCTCGGTACGCTGCTTGCATTCGAATCGGTCACCCAGCCCCGAACCTCTTCACACCCCCAACACCACCAGCCCGCAGAGGACCCGCAGCGATGACGAGCCGCACCCTTCACACCGTAGCCCTCCTCCTGGCCCTCCTGGCCACTCCGACCGAGCCCGCGCGAGCCCAGGAGGGACCCGACTACCCGGTGCCGGAGGTCCTCGCAGCGCTCGACTCGGGCGACGCGGCAACCGCTGTGGGTCTCCTCGAGCCCTACCGCGGCCAAACCGGCACCCCCGAGCCCGTCCTCGCCCTCCTCGGGCTCTCGTATCTCGAGGCCGATCAGCTGGTCGACGCCCTGGAGATCCTGGAGCCCATGGCCAACCGCGAGACCGCCGATGCCGGCGTCCTCTACAACGCCGGTCGCGCCGCCCTGGGCCTGGGTTCCGTGGAGAAGGCCGGCGGTTACCTGCAACGCGCCGCAGCCCTGGCGCCGGGGTCGCCGGCCAGCCGCGAGCTGGGGATGCTCCAGGGGAGCCTCGGCGACCACGCGGGCTGTCTCGTCCAGCTGAAGGCCTGGGCCCGGACCCGGCCCCAGGACCAGGAGGCCCGGATGGCCGGCGCCTTCTGCGCCGTGGCCCTGAATCGGGCGCCCGACGCCGAGGCGCTGCTCTCGGACCTGCCTCAGGACGACCCGGGGATCAAGCTCCTCTGGGCCAAGGTGCTGCTCCTGCAGCAGGACCCGTACGGCGCGATCGGCACCCTCGAGCCGATGCTCGGCGGCGACGAGCCCGCCATCGAAGGCGACGTGCGGCGAACGCTGGCGGACGCCTACACGACGGTGGGTCAGAGCGGCAAGGCCGTCGAGGTGCTGGCAGGGCACACGGGAGACGATCCCGCCGTCGCCCTGCAGCTCGCCCGCGCCCAGTACCAGAACGGCGCCCTGGAGGATGCCCTGCAGACCCTGGCGCCCTTCGCCGAACGGGCCGTCGCCATGGGGGCCGATCAGGATGCGGGTCCTCTCGCCGGCCTACGCCATGGCCTGGTGCTCGAGTACGGGCGCTTCCTGGTCGCCTCCGGCCGCCACCCCGAGGCCCTGCCCTACCTGGAGCTCGCCACCCAGGTGGCGCCGGAGGACAAGCTCGGCTGGCAGTCCTACGGCCAGGCGCTCGCGGCGGCGGGCCGGACCGACGAGGCCCAGGCGGCGCTGGCTCGATTCCGGGAGATCACCAAGACCGAGGTGCCGGCCTCCATGAAGGACATGCAGCTGGAGCAGGACACGGCCGACCCGACGGGCCGGGAGCTCCGGGAGGCGGTCAAGCTCCTCGCGCAGGGCCGGCCGGAAGAGGCCCTGGTCATCGTTCGGGTCGAGGCCAAGGTCAACCCCGGCGATCCCCGCCCCGCGTTGATGGAGTCCCGGATCCTCCTCGGGATGAACCAGACCCGCGAGGCCTACGAGGCCGCCGAGCGGGTGGTGGCGGCCCAGCCGGAGTACGCCGACGGCTACTACCAGCGCGGGGCCGTCCGGATGGCGCTGGGAGAGCTCGAGACCGCCGAGGGGGACCTCCGCCGGGCCCTCGAGCTCCAGCCCGAACACACGGCCGCCATGAACGACCTGGCCGTGCTGCTCCTCGACCGCGGCGACCGGGTCGCGGCCCGCGAACTGCTCCGACGGGTCCTCCAGCTGCGTCCGGAGGACCCGGTGGCCAAGGCCAACCTGGAAGCCTTGGACCGCTGATCCCTGCCGAGTGGACGGCAACGCGACGGTGAACTGGTGAGCGGCTGAGCGGCCCCGCGGGAGCTCGCTGGGGTGCTCACCGCCTGACCGTCACCGTCCGCCACCGTCCCGCGTCAGCAGGATCCGGCGGTTCGCCGGCAGGTCCCGCAGCTCGACCCGGTCGCCGCCGGGCCACTCGACACGGAGCCGGCGGACCCTCTCCTCCGCGCCCAGGCCGAAGTGCGCGGTGAGGGCGCTCTGAGAGAGGTACGACTCGCTGGTGCGCACCTCGCGGACCTGAACCGTCTCCCCCGACCGCAGCTCCAGCCAGGCGCCGATCCCGCGACGATTGAGCCCTCCGGAGAGTAGGTCGACGGACAGCCAACCGCCATCGTCGGAGCCGGCGACGTTCTGGTAGACCTCGGCCGCGTCGGCGGAGTTGTTGACGGCGATGTCGAGATCCCCGTCGCCGTCCAGGTCTCCGACCCCCAGCCCTCGGCTCGCGCGCTCCAACGTCATTCCCGCCTCCGGGACCCGCGCGAAGCGCCCTGAGCCGTCGTTGGCCAGCACGCTGTTGGTCTGCCGGTAGCGGCTGTTCTCGTTGAAGGCCTTCGCGTTGTCCAGGATGTGGCCGTTGGCCACGACCAGGTCCAGGTCCCGATCCTGGTCGAGGTCGGCGAAGGCCACGCCGAAGGCGAGGTCGAGGAGGGAGGGCTCCGCGACTCCCGAGGGGAACCTGCGATCGACGAACAGACCGCTGCCGGTGTTGCCGTAGAGGGCGTTGGTCTCGAGCTCGAAGTTGGTGACCACGATCTCCATCCGCTGGTCGCCGTCGACGTCACCGAGGTTCACGCCCATGCCCGCCTCCGGGCTCCCCCCCTCGCTGTAGGAGGTCCCGGAGAGCAGCGACCAGTCCTCGAAGGTGCCGTCACTCCGGTTCCGGAAGAGGAAATTGGGATCCGCGTCGTTGGCGACGTAGATGTCGGGCCAGCCGTCGCGGTCCAGGTCACCGATCACGACCCCGAGACCGGCCTCTCCCTCCAGGGCGAGGCCGACGGCCTCCGTCGCCTCCTCGAACGTGCCGTCGCCCCGGTTGCGGTAGAAGGCGTCGGGGACCCCCTGGTAGGCGCCGGGATGGCAGTAGCCCTGGAGCCCCGCTTCCTCGTCGCCACAGAACTTGTGGGTCTCCAGCGTGAAATCGACGTAGTTCGAGAGGTAGAGATCCAGATCGCCGTCGAGGTCGGTGTCGGCGAAGGCGGCGGCCGCGCTCCAGCGAGGATCCCCGACGCCGGACGCGGCCGCCACCTCCTCGAACGTGCCGTCGCCCCGGTTGCGGTAGAGCCGGTTCGGACCGAAGGCCGTGACGTAGAGGTCGAGGTCGCCGTCGGCGTCCACGTCGGCGGCGCTGGCGCCGCAGCCGTACCCCGGCGCCCCGACGCCGGCGCGGTCCGTCACGTCGACGAAGCTGCCGCCGTCGTTGCGGAACAGACGCGAGCGCGGCGGCGGCCCCTGGTAGCCGGGCAGGGCGTCGCCATCGACGAAGTAGAGGTCCTCGTCGCCGTCCCCGTCGTAGTCGAGCACGACGAGCCCGCCCACCATGGTCTCCACCATGTACCGCTCGCCGGAGCCCCCGTGATGGTGGACGAAGTCGATCCCCCAGGCGTCGGAGACCTCCCGCAGCCGGATCCCATCGGCGGAGACCGCGGAGCCGACGCCCGCCAGGGCCGCCACGAAGGCGAGGATCATCGGGACGCCTCTCGAGCGGTTCCTTCCCCTCACGGCTCGTCCCCCGGTGCGGCCGCCGTCCGGTCGGCCTCGGACCCGGGGGCGGACGGCTCGTACAGCCGCACGCGCCGTCGCGACGAGAGACCCCGGAGACGCTGTCGCGCGCCGCTCGGCCAGCGCGCCTCCAGTGTTGCGGTCGCCGCGTCGCCGAGTCCGAAGTGGCGCGACATGGCGCCCTGGGACTGGTAGGAGGAGGCGGTCCGGACGGTTCGGAGAAGTCGGCCCGAGGGCGAGACGGCGGCGAGCCGAGAGCCGACGGCGAAGCGGTCCCCGTCGGTCGCCTCCAGGTCCACCAGCCACCACCCCCCGGCGTCCGCGGTGACGTTGCGCCAGATCTCCGCCCGGTCGTCGGAGTTGGAGACCGCCAGGTCGAGGTCCCCATCGCCGTCCAGGTCGGCCGCAGCGAGGCCCCGGCTCGCACGGGCGGCGTCGAGCCCCGCGTCCCGCACCTCCTCCAACACGCCGTCGCCCCGATTGCGCAACACCTGGTTCGCCTGCCGGAAGGTCGTCCCGGTCCCCCAGTCGTCCACGTTGTGGATGATGTGGCCGTTGGCGACGAAGAGGTCGGGGTGGCCGTCCTGGTCGAAGTCCTCGAACGCCACCCCGAAGCCCACCTTGTAGACCGAGGGATCGGCGATGCGCGCGACGAACCGGCGGTCCAGGAACAAGCCGCCGCCGAGGTTGCCGTAGAGGGCGTTGGACTGCTGGTCGAGGTGGGTGACCACCAGGTCCGGCCGGCCATCGCCGTCGATGTCCGCCGCGTCGACCCCCATGCCGGCCTCGGGCTCGCCGCGGTCGCTGTAGGCCACGCCCGCGAGAACCGCCTGGTCTTCGAAGGTGCCGTCCGCGCGCTGGATCCAGAGGAAGTTGGCCGTCATGTCGTTGGTGACGTAGAGGTCCATCCGGCCGTCGTCGTCGAAGTCGTCCGCCACCACGCCCAGGCCCTTCCCGTCGGCGCCGCCGAAGCCGGCCTCGGCCGTGGCCTCCTCGAAGGTCCCGTCCCCCCCGTTGCGGTAGAACCGGTCCGGCTGGCCGTCGTAGACGTCCGGGTGGCAGTAGGAGCGGAGCTGGAGGTCCTTCTTGCCACAGATCGGGTTGTCGTCGAAGGCGAAGTCCACGTAGTTGACCACGTAGAGGTCCAGGTCGCGGTCGCCGTCGGCGTCGACCAGGAGCGCGGAGCTGCCCCAGAGGCCGTCGCCCACGCCGGCCTCCGCGGTCGCGTCCTCGAAGGTCCCGTCGCCCCGGTTGAGGAGGAGCTGGTTCGGCCCGAACGAGGCGAAGTAGAGGTCCAGGTCGCCGTCGGCGTCGACGTCGCCCGCCACCGCCCCCTGCCCGTAGCCGTCCACCCGGATGGCGCTGGCGGCGGTCACGTCGACGAAGCGGCCCGCCCCGTCGTTGCGGTACAGCTTCGAGGCCGAGCCGCCGGGTCCCGCGGGCGGCGGCAGCGGCCCGCTGTCGACGAAGAGGAGGTCCTCGTCCCCGTCGAGATCGTAGTCGAAGGCGACGACCCCGGAGCCCATGGTCTCGATCATGAAGAAGTCTCCCTGCCCTCCGTGACGATGACGGAAGTCGACGCCCCACTCGGGCGCCGCCTCCTCGAAAAGGATCGCGGCGGAACCCTTCGCGGGACTCGCGGCCACGATCAGCAGCGCGGCGGCCAGGGTCACCGTCACCCCTCTCATGGCAGCCACGGCGCCCGCACGGCCTCGCCACGCTCGAACCCGCCGGCCATCTCGCGGGCCGCGGCAGCTCGGACCGTGTCGCCCCGGCGCTCCGCCTCGCCTGCCACTTGTCGCACCAGGTCCAACGCCTCCTGCCAGCGGCCGGCCTCGGCCAGGGCCATGGCCAGGGTCTCCGCATGGTCCAGGGAGGGCTCGGCCTGGAAGGCGCGCCCCGCCAGGTCGACCGCCCGCGTTCCGTCCCGGACCTCGGGAACCGAGCTGGTGGCGAGGATGCGGGCCAGGATGTGGGTCAGGACCGGGCTCTGGGGCATCCAGACGAGACTCTGCTCCAGGCCCGCCCGCGCCATGGCGTCCTCCCCCGCCAGCAGCAGCGACATTGTCCGATCGAGCCAGGCCGCCTCGTCGCGCCGGTCCATCTCCACCAGACGCGAGAAGTGGTAGGCGGCCTTGCGGTACTCGCCCGCCCGGGCCAGGAGGCCCGCCAGGCCGCGATGGGCCCGCGCCACGTCGTCGTCGGCCAGGAGGATCTGTCGGTACTCCTCCATGGCCTCCTCCGTCCGGCCCCTGTCCGCGAGCAGACCGGCCAGACGCAGTCTCGCCTCCAGGCGATCCTCGTCCGGACCCGTGCCGTCCACGACGCGGCGGAACGCGGCCTCCGCCCCCTCGGTGTCCCCCTGCGCCTCGAGGGCCCCGGCCAGGGACATGCGCGCTCGCGGGTCCTCGGGACGCTCGGCGAGAACGGCCTCGAGCTGCTCGGCGGCCTCCCCGGGACGACCGGCGCGCATCAGGGCCTCGGCCCATTCGATGCGGGCCACGTCGTCCTGGGGGTCGATCTTCCAGGCCGCCTCGAAGTGGCGCGCCGCACCCCCGTCGTCCCCGCGGTCCGCGAGCAGCGTTGCCAGGTTGTAGTGGGCGTCGCGATAGGAGGGGTCGATGGTCAGCGCCCGGTTCAGCTCGACGATCGCCTCCTCCTCTCGGCCGGTGCGGGCCAGGGCCAACGCCAGGTTGTAGCGCGCCGGGGCGTAGTCCAGGTCCTCGTCCGCCGCGATCCGGTACTCCTCCGCCGCCCGCGCGGCGTCGCCGTGTCGCATGGCCTCGTTGCCGGCCTTGAGATGGAATTGGGCGGCCACGACCTCGCTCGTCAGGTCGTCGACCAGCGGGTCGGGGAACACCACCCTGCCGTGCTCGTTGCGACGCAGGTGGTAGCGGGCCCGGTCGAGATCGCCCTGCTGGCGCCAGGCCATCCCGAGGAGATGGTGGATCGAGGTGGCCTCGGGCTGCAGCTCGAGCGCCCGGTCCAGGGCCGCGATCGCCGCGGGCCAATCGCTCCGGGCCGAGGCCACCCGGCCGAGGCCGTGGTGCGCCGCCCCGGACTCGGGATCGAGCTCCACGGCCCGCGCGAAGACCGCCTCCGCGCCGTCGAGGTCGTCGAGCTCCAGGCGGACGCGGCCCAGCCGAATCAGCGTGGCGACGTCGTCCGGGTGCTGCGCGTCGGAGATCTCGAGCCAGCGCTCCGCCTCGGCGAAGCTCCCCTGGAGCCGGTAGAGCGCCCCCAGGTAGTAGGCCCAGCGCCACTCCTCCGGCTCGAGCTCGCGGGCGTTGAGGAAGCACACCTCCGCGGGCTCCATCAGGTCGTACAGGAAGTAGAGCTGGCCCATCTCCCCGAAGGCGGCCCCGAGGTCCGTCGGCGCCTCCGCCGCCAGGCGGTCGTCCAGGGCGGCTCGTCGCTCCTCCAGCTGCGCCTGGACCCCCTCCTCCAGGTTGCCGAGCCCGGGGCGCGGAACCGGCGCGAGCTCCGGAACGGCGGCCGACACCGGGGACGAGACCGCCAGCGCCAGGAGCACCGCCGTCCACAGCCACCCGGAGCCGCTCACGGAGGACCGTCTCACTTCGCCGTCGACCCCCGCGGGACCACCAGGGTTCGATCGAGCGGCACCGCACGCAGGATCAGGTCCCCCCCGGGGGCCGAGACCAGCAGCTCCACCGGGCCTTCCGTGTCGCCGAGGCCCAGGAGCACCCGCGCCTCGCCGGCCGCGGCGTAGCTGCCGTCGGTGGCCACCCGGCCGGCCACCGACCGGCCACCGGCCCGGGCCTTCACCGTCGCGCCCAGGAGGTCCCGCCCGCCGCGCCCTGGGTCGATCACCCGGACCCCCAGCCAGGAGCGGCCGGAGGACTCGCCGAAGCCATTCCGCAGCAGACGCGCCGGGCCGGCGTTGTTGAACAGGGCGAGGTCGGGGTCGCCGTCCAGGTCCACGTCGCCCACGGCGATGCCGCGGCTGACCTCGGACTGCTCGAACGCCTCCCCCGCCATCGGGGTGGCGTCCTCGAAGCGCCCCTGCCCCAGGTTGTGGAAAAGCTGGTTCGTCTGGTGCAGCGGATAGGGGTCTCCCTGCCGCACCAGCTCCTCCACGTGCTTGACGGCGCCGTTGGCCACGATCAGGTCCAGCCAGCCGTCGATGTCGTA
>CAJQNK010000156.1 GCA_905479655.1 uncultured bacterium
TCGAAGCCCTCGACGATGCGCTCCGGGTCCGGCACCAGCCCGGCGTCCGTGGAGACGCCGAGACGCAGGGAGCCGGCGTAGCTCAGCAGGCTGATCCCCATGGAGAGCTGACCCGACTGCGGCACCCAGAAGAAGAGGTCCTCGATGGGGTGACCGCCGAGGAAGAGGCGCTCCCTGGGGCCGGGCACGTTGGTCATGACGGCGGTGGCCTTGGAGGCGAAGAGCTTCACCGCCTGCCGTTGGAGTCCCTTCGGCGTCCTGCCCAGGAGCGACAGCACGCGAAGTGTCACCAGGGCCTCGGCGGAGCGCTTCAGCTTCTTCATGCAGCGCCCGACCTCCGCCAGGCGCTCGGTGGGGTCTTCGATCGAGACCGGGATGGGGAGATAGACGAGCCCAAACTCGTTGCCCAGGTCCGCCATCCCCTCGAGGGGCCGCATGTTCACCGGCACCGTCGCCCGGAAGTGGATCTTGTCGGGGTTCGCTCCGCGGGTCAGCAGGTAGCGTCGTAGGCCGCCGGCGGTGGCGGAGGAGGCGATGTCGTTGAGCGTGCCCCCGAGGGCCTGCTTGATCCCCTTCAGCCGTTCGACCGGGTAGGAACGGGACCACGCGACCCGCTTCTCCACGCCCAGCTCGCCGCCGAAGGGGCCGGGCCGGTCCCGGGAGCAGAAGGTCAGCTTCGCCAACGAGGCCGTGGAGGCGGCGCCCTTGGCGGCCGCCGAGATCTCCTTGAACGCCTGCGCGGGGCGCTGCAGGAGACGCATCCCCTCGGGCATGATCTCCTCGACCTCCCGCTTGGCCCTCTGGAACACCTCCTTCGAGGCGCCGTCGAACATCACCCGGAACGGGCTGCTGTGGGCGTCGGCCTGCTCGCGGGTCCGGTCGGTCAGCGAGAGCAGGATCATCATCATGGCGATGCCGTCACCGAGACAGTGGTGGAGACGGCCGAAGAGCGCGGCGCCGCCCTGGTAGTTCTCGATCAGGGTGAAGCGCCAGAGGGGATGGTCCGGGTCCAGCGTCTCGCCCATCCGGGCGCTGACGAAGTAGCGCAGCTCCTTCTCGCCCGCCGGCTCCTCCAGCCGGTGGCGGACGAGGTGGCGGTTCATGTCGAACACCGGGTCCGGCCGCCAGGTCGGACGCCCCCTGCCGGCCGGGAGCTCCACGACGCTGCGGAAACGCTCGATCGAGGCCAGGCGCTCCTCGAGGACGCGGTGCACGCGCTCGTACTCCACGGGCTCGCCGAAGACCATCACCCCGTTGATGATCATGAGGTTCACCGGCGAGTCCATGCGCAGCCAGAAGCTGTCGGAGCCGGTGAGGCTGCAGGCGTCGCCCGCTGAGGGTGAGGTCGTCAAAGGGGTTCTCGAAAGGGGTGTACATCGAGTGTAGCGCTTTGGCGAGGTCTCAGTCATCGGATCACGAATCTCAGGTCACGAGCCCCGCGTCGTGCGGAGAGTGCCGCCCTGGGCGGAGCCGTGCGTGCGCGGACGAGGGACCTCGGGGACGATGCCGGTCCGCCTACAATGCCCGAATGCTCTCCGTCGGCCTCGTGGGACTTCCCAACGTCGGCAAGTCGAGCCTGTTCAACGCCCTGACGACGGGCGCGGTCGAGGTCTCGAACTACCCGTTCACCACCATCGACAGCAACGTCGGCGTGGTGCCGGTGCCGGACGGGCGCCTCGAGCGCCTGGCCGAGCGGATCGCTCCCGACGAGGTGACCGCCGCGCACGTGCGCTTCGTCGACATCGCCGGGCTGGTCGAGGGGGCGAGCCGGGGGGAGGGGCTGGGCAACCGGTTTCTGGCGGCGATCCGGGAGGTGGACGCGGTGGCCCACGTGCTGCGGGCGTTCGACGACGGGCAGGTGGCGCACGTCTTCGGCGCCGTCGATCCCCTGCGTGACGCTCGGGTGGTGGAGACGGAGCTCCTTCTGGCGGACCTCGAGACCCTGGAACGGCACGCGGCGAAGCGGGAGCGGGAGTGGAAGGGGAACCCGGGGAAGCACGAGGGGGAGCGACGGCGGTTGGAGGCCTGGCGGGTGGCGCTGGACGCCGGCACGCCGCTGCGCTCGGCGGAGGCGGATCCCGCCGCCCGGGAGGCGCTCTCGGCCCTGGGGCTCCTGACGGCGAAGCCGACGCTGTGGGTGGCGAACGTCTCCGAGGACGACCCGGAGGGACGGGAGGCGGACCTGCCGGCCCTGGCCGCGGCCCTGGGCGGCCCCTCGGACCCGGCTCTCGTCGTGCCGGTGTCGGCCCGCATCGAGGCGGAGATCGCCGCCCTCGATCCGAAGGAGCGGGCCGAGTTCCAGGCCGACCTGGGGCTCGAGCGCTCGGGGCTCGAGCGGTTGGTGGAGGCGAGCTTCGGCCTCCTAGGTCTGGTGCGGTTCTACACCCTGGCCAACGGCAAGCTGCGGGCCTGGGAGGTTGCCCGGGGGACGCTGGCGCCGCGGGCGGCCGGGAAGATCCACAGCGACATGGAGGAGGGCTTCATCCGTGCGCGGGTGGCGAGCTGCGACGACGTGCTGGAGCACGGCGACCTCCACCGGCTCCACGACCAGGGGAGGCTGCGCACCGAGGGGAAGGGGTACGCGATCCAGGACGGCGACGTGGTGGAGTTCCTGTTCACCGGCTGAGGCGCCGTTCGCCTGACCTTCTCACCAAGTCTCTACTGCGAAGCCGTATGTGCCTGAATCTGCGGCGTTACGCTCCCGTCGGCCTCCTCGACGTACCGACAGTACGCCTGCGTCGGCCTCGGTCGCAAGCCTTGCGTCTTCAGG
>CAJQNK010000157.1 GCA_905479655.1 uncultured bacterium
AAGCGCCTTTCTCGGCCCCTTCTCGCCCCTGGCTGCGTTGCTGCTCCTCGCCAGATTCCCGATATGGCTCGTCGCATCGCCTTGCCAGGAACGAGAATGGCCGCGAGCAAGACGTACGGCACTTTCGGAGCGGGACACTAGCCGATGTTGACGACCGGGGGAATCAACCAAAGGGCGAACGCGATTCCGACCAGAGCTTCCCATCGCGGAGCCGAGTCCCGCAAGAAGGCCGCGGCGTCGCTCACGTAGGACCAGCGAATTGCTCATAGGGGCCTCCAGGTGGCTGGAGGCACTCTACGAGGAAGCGAGCCTTGGGGCATCTGCCGAAGGTCACGTTCCAGGTACGTGACTTTCGGCCTACCCGGCGCCCGCCCAACAGCCCTACCGCCCCGGCCCTATACTTCAGTTCCGATCCGACCCGACCGGGCTCACCCCATGACCACCCTCCGCCTCGACTACGTCTCGCCGCTCCCGCCCGTGCGCTCGGGCATCGCGGACTACTCCGTGGACCTGATCCCGGAGCTGGCCGAGCGTTGCGACCTGCGCCTGGGGATCCTCCCCGCGCTGCCGATCGCCGAGTCGGTGCTGGCCCGCTGGCCGTGGACCCAGGTCTCGGAGGTGGGGGAGGGCGGCCGTCTGCCGCTCTACCAGATGGGCAACAACCACTACCACCAGGGGGTGTGGGACCTGGCGATGACGCGCCCCGGCGTGCTCACGCTGCACGACCTGGTGCTCCACCACTTCCTGCTGGACCGCTCGTTCCACCGGTCCGACGGGGTCGCTACCTACCGCGCCGCCCTCGGCGCGGACCACGGCTGGATCGGCGACGTGGTGGCGACGATCGGCCGCTGGGGCGTGCTGAACGACGCGACCCAGTTCTCCCTGCCGGCCCGGCGCACCCTCCTGCGTCGACAGCGGGGCGTGCTGGTGCACAGCACCTGGGCGGCCGAGCATCTCCGCGAGGAGGATCCCGACCTGCGGGTGGCCGCGGTGCCGATGGGCGTGCCGCTGCCGCCGCTGGCCGACCCCGAGGGTGGTCGCACGTTGCGGGATCGGTACGGCATCCCGCCGGAGGCGCCGCTCCTGGGATCCCTCGGCTTCCAGACGCCGATCAAGCGCACCTCGAAGGCCATCCAGGCCCTGGCGCGGCCCGAGCTGGCCGACGCGCACCTGCTGGTGGCGGGCGAGGCCTCCTCCATTCTCGACCTCGAGGGCGACGCGAGCGAGGCCGGGGTGGCGGAGCGGGTCCACGTGACGGGGTTCATGGGCTTCGACGAGTATCAGGACGCGATCGCCGCCTGCGATCTGTGCCTCAACCTGCGCTACCCGACGGCGGGCGAGACCTCCGCGGCGCTGCTGAGGACGCTGGCGGTGGGGCGCCCGGCCATCGTCTCCGAGTTCGCCCAGTTCGCCGACCTGCCGGACGCGGTCGCCGTCAAGGTCCCGGTCGGGGAGGGTGAGGTGGAGGCCCTGGCGCTGCGGGTGGGCGAGCTGCTCGCGGATCGGGAGCGTCTGGCCGCGATGTCGGAGGCCGCCCGGGAGCACGTTCGCCTCCAGCACGACCCGGGGGCGACCGCCGAACGGGTGGTGGAGCTGTGCTCCGAGTGGCGCGACGCGCCCCCGCCGGGGGACGCGCCGGTCGAGGTCGAGCCGCCCACCAGCCTCGTGTGGAGCCGTCTGCCGGGCGATCTGGAGGTGCGCGGGGCCGAGCCGTCCTGGCGGGTCGGCCAGGCCCGGACCCTGACCATCCGCCTGGCGAACCGGGGCTTCGCGCGCTGGCTTTCGACGGAGCGGGGCGCCGGCGGCGTCGTCGTGAAGATCGAGTTCCGGGGGCCCGACGACGGGGCGGTGGGCGAGGGGTCGTGGGCTCCCCTGCTGCCCGACCTCGACCCCGGACAGAGCGAAGAGCTCCGAGCCGTCGTCCGACGGCCCGTGGGCGCCGCGCGAATCATCGTCGAGCCTCACGTGATCGGGCGCTCGGGCCTGGGCGCCCTGGGTGGCCCCGTGTGGACGGCCCATCTGTGAACCGAGCGATGGAGGCGAGAGAGGCCATGGAGCCGACGAGCTGGATCACCGAGGTGCGGGCGCGCCTCGAGTCGCCTCCGCCGGGGCGTCTCGGGGCACGGGACGGCCGTCGGGCCGCCGTGCTCGTGCCGTTGTACGTCGACGCGGGCGAGCTGTGGACCGTGCTCACACGCCGCACCGACCATCTGCCCCACCACAAGGGGCAGATCGCCTTTCCCGGCGGCGGCCAGGAGACCGGCGAGACCTTCTGGGAGACGGCCCTGCGGGAGGCCCGGGAGGAGATCGGCATGGTGGAGAAGGCCGTGCTGCGGATGGGGCAGCTCGACGAGGCCGAGACGCCCAGCGGCTTCCGCATCATCCCGTGTGTCGGGGCGGTGCCCCATCCCTTCGACCCGACGATCGACGAGGGCGAGATCGCCGAGGTCTTCTCCGTGCCACTCTCCGCGTTCGCCAACGTGCGCATGATCGAGGACCGACCGGTGCTCATCGAGGGCGTCGAGAGGGAGATCCGCATCTATCACGTCGGTCGCCACCAGGTGTGGGGTCTCACGGCGCGAATCGTCCAGAACCTCATGGAGCGCCTGGGCTACCCGGTGATGGTCGGCGGGGAGGAGTGATCTGGCCTCGGCAGTCTGCCGGGCCGTCGCGGTCGCCGGAGCAACGGTCCTCGTCGTGGCCGGCTGGGTCGTCTGGAGGCCGAACGTGATCCGCGGCTTCCTCTACCCCGCGCCGGCGATCGCGGTGCCCTCGCCGCCCCCCGCGCCCCTCGTCGAGGAGACCCTGCGTCTCGGGGACGGCACCCGGGTCTGCGCCTGGAGGCTGGAGGCGCCCGGCAGTGGGGCCGCCCCTGGAGACAGCCGGGAGCGGGCGAGCCTCGTCTTCTTCCACGGCAACGGCGAGAACCTCGAGACGATGCGCCGGGGGGGCCTGTTCGAAGCCCTGGCGGCGACCGGCCGCTTTGTTCTGGCCATCGACTACCCGGGTTACGGTCGCAGCGCGGGCCGACCGTCGGAGGACGCGATCGCCGAGGCCTCGCGGGCGGCCTGGCGGCGGTTGGCGGAGCTTCACCCGGACGGCCCCAGGGCGATCGTCGGTTGGTCGCTCGGCGCGGCCGCCGCGGTGGCGCTGGCCGCGGAGGCCCCGGACGCCGACCGGCTGGTCCTGCTGAGCCCGTGGATGTCGCTTCAGCAGGTCGCGAAAGTGCACTTCCCGGGGCTCCTGGTCGACTGGCTGGTGGGGGAGCGCTGGGACTCGGCCGCCGCGGCGGAGAGGGTGGAGATCCCCACCCTGATCGTCCACGGAGCCCTCGACTCGATCATTCCGGCGACCCAGGGCGAGGAGTTGGCAGGTCGGCTCGCCGGTCCGAGCCGCTATTTCGAGGTGCCGCGCGCCGGCCACAACGACCTCCTCGCGGAGGCGTCCGTCTGGCGTGCGCTCGCGGCCTTCCTCGGCCCCGGCGGCGGGGCCGGGACCGGGGGTGCGAGCGCCGTGCCTGTGCAATAATCGACCTTCAACGCGCTGACT